>JAABXR010000271.1 GCA_011776225.1 Phycisphaerae bacterium | reverse complement strand
TCATAATGGTCATAGAGGTCATAGCCCATTGAGTAACCGCCGGCGGCGCCTTTTGAGGGAGGGGGGAACCAGAAATGAGTAAAGCCCGCCGACTTTAATTCGTTGGCCTTACCTGCAATCGTATTGTACCAGTTGCCTCCTTCGGGCACGTTCCAGTAGAAAGCCTGGAAGACCACACTGTCGGAGGTAAGAGGCCGGCCACCTGCAAACAATGTTCGTGTTGTAAAGGCAGCAACTACGAGGAAAATGGCAAACGTTAAAGCCGGCTTTTTAATTTTCATCCTCCTGTTCATGTCACATTAACATATATAAAATTTTGGCGTTAAAAACAAGGGCAAAGTCCCTTTGGCTACATATAAGTAAGGCAACGATATGTTATAGCTTTCGTAATCGTATTTATAGTGGCGGATTTCGCAGGGCGGTGATGATAAAGCCGAGTGTGAGGGCCAAGGAGCCGACGGCGTGAAAGAGGACCGTTATCCGGCTGGCTCGGTATTGGCCGGGCGTGGTCAAATCTTTTTTGTTTGCAGACTTTATCGCCAAGACAGCAAGCGGCAATGTAATCAAATACAATAATCCCGCAAAGAACATCGAAGAGTAAATCAACATGGCGGCTGCCGCAATGAGAAAGCTGGCAATAAGAGCCGAGCGGTAAATCCAGGCGGAAGCCGGCACACCGAAATGAACTACAAGTGTTCGTTTATCCACGGCGGCATCGGCTTTCAAATCCGGGAATTCATTGATGAAAATCACGAGGAATATGAGTATGCCGACTACGCAGCCGGGCAGGAGGGGGACGGCATCAATCAATCCTGTCTGCAGATAGTATGAGCCGTATACGGGCAAGAGGCCGAACAAGAGGGCGATGATGATTTCTCCGATGTACCGGTAGCCGAGTTTAAGAGGCGGGGCGGTGTAGAAAAAGCCGCCGAACATTCCCAGAATGCCGAGAATGAGAATAAAGACGCTCTGCGTCAGGAGTATAATAACCACGCCAAGCGCCGAACCGAAAGCCAGAGCAACGAGGGCGGCGAGCAGCATTGCCTTTGGAGAAAGAATTCCTTTTTGAATGTAGCGGCTTCCTCCCGAAAAAGGAGTGGGATTATCGTTGGCCCAGTCGTTTCCTGAGAGGTGGTCGAAGTAATCGTTGGATAGATTCGCGCTTGAATGGATTGCCATAATAGCCAACATCGCCAGGATAAACAGCGGCCAGTTGAAAGAACCAACCGTGGCGTAACCCAGACAAGAGCCGACCAAGACAGGGGCCACGCCGGCAACCAGGAACTTCGGCCTGGAGGCATGGAAAAGCTGTATCAAGTTTGATTTTTTAATTTCAGGTTTCACGGTCGTGATTTTAGCTGCTTTTTTAGCTGATTGCACGGATTTTTGCGGACATGACCTTATATCTTTTGATTTAAGCGGCCTTGCGGCGGGATATTGATGAAAAGAAGCAACCTTAAGACGGCAAAAATCCTGGAGGTAGCAGTTCCGGGAGCGATAAAATCCTGCCGAGTTGGCAGGAGAAGGGGGTTGCGGTGGAATTTTGGCAGATAAACCGAAGTTCGCCCTTATAACATAACCTCCTTAATAATAATCACTTAAGCAAGCAAAGGCCACTGGTAGGCCGTTTGGCACGATATTTGCGTGTAAATGAAGTTTGTGAAGAAATATGGTTGCGAATTTTTCAAAACTCGAAGATGTAAATGTTCTGGCCAGCGGCGCCAACTGGGCGTGGCCCCAGGTGCAGCGTAATCTATTTGAGCCCAGAGGCGTTAACCTGCTGGTGGCTGAGAATACGGATGAGTTCGTCAATATAATCGAGCAAAGACGAATTCATACGACAATCGTGGATCTTGACTCGGAAAAATCGACGGGGCTTGCAACGATAAAGATTATTCGGATTGATTACCCGCTGCTGCCGTGTATTCTTCTGACAAGCGTGGTGGGCGAGGCCATCCTGAGCAAGGCACTGCGGCTGGACGTTTTCAGCGTGATTGAAAAACCGGTCGATATGAACATTCTTCATGAGCAGTTGAACAGGCTTTTTATAAAAAAATATAACAGCGATATTTTCTCAGAATAACCGTATCGCTTTTTGATAACAGAGAAAATAAAGATAAGAAAAAGCAAAAAAAGTTTTTTGAAAGGAGTAAGGACAAAATGAAGATTCGACCATTGGCAGATAAGGTGCTCGTTCAGCGTCTGGAGGCAGAGACCACGACGGCCGGCGGGATAGTGCTTCCGGACACCGCCAAAGAGAAACCGCAAAAAGGCAAAATCGTGAGTGTCGGCGAGGGCAAACTGCTGGATGACGGGACCCGTAAAAAGGTGCAGGTGAAAAAGGGTGAGATAGTGCTATTCACAAGCTACGCCGGTACAGACATAAAGATCGAAGGCAAAGAGTATCTGATTATGGATGAGTCAGATATTATGGCGATAATTGAAAAGTCATAAAAGATTAACGCAGAGGATGCAGAGAAATTAATAATCAATACAAAGGAGAATGAAAGAAATGGCAGCTAAAAAAATAGCTTTTGGCAGTGATGCACGCTCGGCGGTTCGAGACGGAGTGAAGAAGCTGGCAAAGGCGGTCAAGATCACGCTTGGGCCATGCGGCAGAAATGTGATTTTAGAAAAATCATTCGGTTCACCGGCCGTCACGAAAGACGGTGTAACGGTGGCCAAGGAGATTGAACTGGAAGACGCCTATGAGAACATGGGCGCACAAATGGTCAAGGAAGTGGCCTCGAAGACATCCAGCGTTGCCGGCGACGGAACAACGACGGCAACCATTCTGGCAGAGAGTATCTTCGAAGAAGGACTCAAAAACATCACGGCCGGCGCCAATGCGATGCAGGTAAAACGCGGCATAGAAGCAGGCGTCGATGCAATCGTGGAAGAACTGCATAAGATGAGCACGTCCGTTGTATCGAGCAAGCAGTTCGAACAGGTAGCCACGTGCTCGGCAAACCAGGATGTCGACATCGGCAAGAAGCTTGCCGAGGCGATGGAAAAGGTGGGCAAAGACGGCGTTATCACCGTAGAAGAGGGGCAATCACTGGAAACAACGGTCGAGCTGGTCGAGGGTATGCAGTTCGATAAAGGCTATCTTAGCCCGCATTTTGTAAACGATCTTGAGAACATGACGGCGGTTCTGGAAAAGCCTTTTGTTCTGGTGCACGAGAAGAAAATCAGCTCGATAAAGTCGCTTGTTCCACTGCTTGAAAAGGTGGCCAAACAGGGCAGGCCGCTGCTGATTATAGCCGAAGACGTGGAAGGGGAGGCGCTGGCCACGCTGGTTGTAAATAAACTGCGTGGCGTTCTGCAGGTAGCGGCCGTGAAAGCACCGGGTTTTGGTGACAGGCGAAAGGCCCTGCTCAGCGACATTGCGGTTCTGACCGGCGGTGATGCCATTTTCGAGGATCTTGGTTTGCAGTTAGAGAACATCGAACTGACCCAGCTTGGCAGAGCAAAACGAATTACGATCGACAAAGACAGCACTACGATTATCGAAGGTGGCGGCAGTACAGAAGCTATCAAAGGCAGAATCGAGCAGATTAAAAACGAGATCGATAAATCCACCAGCGATTACGATATCGAAAAACTGCAGGAGAGATTAGCAAAATTAGTCGGCGGCGTTGCTCAGATCAATGTCGGTGCTGCTACAGAGGCGGAAATGAAGGAAAAGAAGGCACGCGTAGAAGACGCTCTACACGCCTGCCGGGCAGCTGCGGAAGAAGGTATTCTTCCCGGAGGCGGAGTGCCAATGCTCAGAGCACTACCGGCGCTGGATAAGGTCAAGGTGACAGGCGACGGGAAGATTGGTGTCGATATCGTGCGAAGGGCGGTTGTGGCACCTATTAAGCAAATCGCCGAAAATGCAGGACTCGACGGTTCAATCGTTGCCCAGAAGATTGTGGAAAGCAAACAGAAAAATTTTGGGTATGACGCTCTACGCAAAAAATACGGTGACATGGTTGATTTCGGCGTTATTGTGCCTACAAAGGTCGAAAGAATTGCTCTCCAGAACGGGGCTTCGATTGCTTCGCTGCTGCTGACGACCGACGCGATAGTCAGTGAGATTCCGGAAAAGAAAGAGAAGCCGCCGGGGATGCCACCGGGCGGTGATATGTATTAAAAGGTAAATTGAAAATGGGTTCCTATCGTGGGACCCATTTTTTTATAAAATCAAAGGGCTCTATATGAGTTTTCGTTTTTATACAAATGCAATCTCTCAGGCGTCAAAGAGCCTTGCAGCAGGTATATTTATCGTGGGGCTGCTGTTGATCGGTTTTGCGGTGATAATCGCGGCGCTACCGGAAATCTTCGCGTATCTTGCCGCTGCGGTGTTCTTTGTTGCGGGAATCGGTTCCTGTGTTACCGCCGTCAAAATATTTTTGGCACAGAAGAAATTAGACAAAATGACGTCCGAGGAGCCGTCAGATTACAGAGAAAACGTTCGCATCCATATTGAAGAGCATTACGGCGAGTAACCGGTGAAACAGCAACAGTAAACCGGTCAAGATATGACTTCCGCTCTGTGTTTAGCGGAGCTTCAGCGTAGCGAGGGCAAGTGCACCGAAAAACGCACCCAACAGCCAAAATCTCACAACCACCTGCGGCTCGCTCCAGCCGGCCAAGTGGAAATGATAATGAATAGGAGTATATCTAAATAGGCGCTTTCCGCCGGTGTATTTGAAATAGCTGACCTGCAGAATGACGCTGATCAATTCCAAAACGAAGACACCGCCAATAATTAAAAGCAGAAGTTCATTTCTGGTCACGAGCGCCCCATAGCCCATAGCGGCCCCAAGAGGCAGCGAGCCCACATCACCCATAAAAACCTGCGCGGGATGACAGTTGTACCACAGGAAACCGAGTACGGCCCCCAGGATTGCCGCATAAAAAATACACAACTCTCCGGACAGTGGTATATGCGGCAGTAAAAGGTATTCCGACCAAGTGACACTGGTTCTTGCCATCGTCTCAGAGGTGACGTAACAAAGTACTGCGAGCACCAGACTAACCATTCCCAAACAGCCAGCGGCCAGTCCGTCCATACCATCGGCCAGGTTAACACCATTGCTGGTGGCTGACATATACAAAGTCGCTATCAAGACAAACATCCAGGTAGCCAATGGAAAGTAAATAGGATTCTTATAGAACGGCAGCCAGAGCCAAAAAACCTGTGCGTCCTCTAAATTTCGAAAATCACCATATAAAAACGACGCTATCAAGACAGAGCCACCGATTTGAAAGAGGAGTTTCTCCCAGGCCCGAAGTCCATGTCTAGTCTGACGGCGGGCAGTAAGTTTTAACCAGTCATCGACGCCGCCCAATGCCCCAAACCATACGAGCAAGAAAATCGCTTTCTCTACGAAGGGATTATATAGCTTTGTGTCGGGGTCGGGATCGTAGATCTTGGACCATAACAATGTGCTTACGAGAACGGAAAGTATGATTATCAATCCGCCCATAGTCGGTGTGTTGGCTTTATCTCTGGTCAGTTCATTCAGCTTGGCGTGATGAAACTCCGGACGGTCACCAATTTTTTTTCGCATCAGCCAGCGAATAATCGGGGGGCCAATCAAAAGCGAAATCAAAAAGCTGGTCAAAACCGCCGCTACAGAGCGAAACATTACGTTCTGATAAGCGTAGAAATGAAAACGCTGCTCAGCTCGAAAATACCATAACAAGTAGTAAACCATCCTGTAGCCAGCCTTTTATCGTTCGAAAGCAGTTCTTACTTCAGAAACAAGGCTCAGAAAACAGCCAACTGTGGCGGAAAAGTCCCACGCCCGAAGACTTAAGTCACAACTTACACTTCATGAAAAAAGCTGTTTTAGCTTATCGACGGCCATTTCCAGTTTGGCCGTCCTTGAACCTTTGACTAATATTATATCGTAATCTTTTATTGAATCCTTCAGATTATTACAAGCTGAAAGCGTATCGTCGAAACATTTTGTTTGTAAATCGTATTCTGCGCATTCTTCTGCGGCGTCTGCAGCGATTTTTGCATACTTACCGACCGCCATCAAAAGCTTTACCCCGGCCTTTGCAATCGAAGGACCAAGTTGTGCGTGCAGATCTTCAGTTTGCGGGCCCAGTTCCGCCATATCACCGCAGACAAAAACCAAGCGCCGCTTTCGGTCTGAATCGAGATTTGTCAGGATATCCAAGGCATTTTTAACTGAGGCGGGATTTGCGTTGTAACAATCGTTCAATACCGTCAGGGTTCCGATTTGGAGGAGTTCGGCGCGCATAGAGACAGGGGGCTGTGTTTTCACTGCCTGCGAAAAATCCCCGGCAGTGAGCCCAAATTTGCTGCAAACAGCCCATGCGGCGAGAGCATTATCGACATTTCCCGGGCCGGCCAATGGCAACTTAACCGGCGTACCATCTATAGTGAAACTGCTGCCAAAGCCAGTATAAGTGATGTCGCGGGCCCGATAATCACAGGGATCAGATTTTCCGAAAGTGTAAAATTCAGCAATCTTGCCGCTTTTGGCCCGGTGGGAATCAACAAGTTGTTCAAAATCACCATTGATTATAAAAACACCATTTGGCTGCAATCCCTCTGAAATTGATAGTTTTTCCTGTACAATCGTCTGCAAATCACACAGACCATCTAAATGGGCCGAGTAGACACTGGTTATAACGGCAATGTCAGGTGAGGCAATTCGAGTCAGGTAAGCTATTTCGCCCGGGTAATTGGTGCCAAGCTCAGCAACCACTATTTGCGTTTTCTCCTCTGCATCCAACAGCGTCAAAGGCAGGCCTATTTGATTATTGAAATTCTTTTTTGCCTGTGATACGCGGAAATGCTGACTCAAGACGTGATAAACAATTTGTCTTGTTGTTGTTTTGCCTACGGAGCCAGTAATAGCCACAACCTTGTAGCCAGCCTTTTGCCGGTAATGCCGGGCCAAATCACCAAGAGCTTTTGTCGTATCGTCAACTTTGAGTATCGTTCCGCCTTCGACATCCTGACTGACCACAGCACACACAGCACCTTTGGCAAAAGCTTCTTTGACATAGTTGTGGCCATCGAAGTTGTCTCCGGCAATAGCAAAGAAACAATCGCCGGGGTTTACCGTTCGCGAATCAGTACTGACTCCGACGACAGAATCGTCAATATCTGCTGCGGGTTCGGCTTTTATTATCTGCGCCAGGGCGTTTACCGAGATTTCCTTCATTATCGCTGTCCCAGACACTTTTGGGCAATGAGCTTGTCACTGAAATCGAATTTTTTCGTGCCAATAATCTGATAATCTTCGTGTCCTTTACCTGCTATGAGCACAATATCATCCCGGGCAGCAGTTTTGATGGCAAATTCAATTGCTTTTTTTCTGTCCGGCTCAACTACGATAGTCTTCGAATCAGGATTTTCAAAACCCGCGACTATTTCACTTATAATATCATCAGGCTGTTCGGTCCTGGGATTATCACTTGTAACAATTACAAAATCAGCTAATTGTTCGGCAATCCGGGCCATACGGGGCCGCTTTGTTCTGTCCCTATCTCCACCGCAGCCGAAAACAACGTAAAGTGTACCTTTGCAAAAGGGCTTGAGGGCAGAGAGCGCATTCTTTAAGGCATCATCGGTATGTGCATAATCGATCAAGACCGAAGGATTTTCCAAAGGTCTTTTATCATGTTCGGAATCGCCGGAAATGCTATCGATATCAATTTTTTCCAACCTTCCCGGGACCATCTCTAAAGCAGATAAACCGGTCGCTATCATATCCAAATCAAATCCAGCCGCGAGGCACAAGCCGGCTGCCGCCAGGTGATTACTTACATTATACCGGCCCAGTAAAGGCGTTTTTACGACGGCCGAATTGCCCGAGTGTTGGAGAACAAAATTTGTGCCGCTTACGGTCATCGATTCCACGTTTGCAGCGATATCAGCGTGGTCATCGACAGCGTACCATAAGATATCAATGTGTTTATCCCGGATTTGCGTGGCGATAATCTCAGCTTCCGGCGATTGTTTATTCAATACTGCAGTTGCACCGGGGGGTAGAGCAGTAAAAAGCCTAGTTTTGGCAGCGAGGTATTCGTCTTTGGTCTTATGGTAATCCAGATGGTCTCCTGCGAGATTAGTGAAGGCAGCAGCTTTGAAATTTATTGCCGACAAGCGGTTTTGCGCCAGAGCGTGACTGCTGGCTTCAATGACCATATATTTTGCGCCCCCCCTGACCATCTGCTCCTGTCCATCCGCTATTGAACAGCAATCCGGGGTCGTTAAGTCGGCCTGGGCACTTTCCAGGCCGGTATCGAAGACAATTGTGCCTACAAGGCCACACTTTTGGCCCGCCGCCCTGATAACCGAGCGAACCAAGTAGGCGACGGTAGTTTTTCCGTTAGTGCCGGTAACGGCCAGATTAGTTAATTTTGAAGCGGGATAGCCCCTTCCTGCCTGTGCCAAAATGGCTGCGGCCTCAGCGGAATCCTTAACAAGAACAATTTCGCAACTCGTGGTACCTTGCTCTTTGCCGGCATCAGGGCTCTGACACACTATATATTTAGCACCGCGGGCGGCGGCCTGGTCAATAAAATCGTGTCCGTCGTATATCGTGCCTTTTAGAGCTATAAAAACAGCTCCATCTTCAACAAGACGTGAATCGATGCAAATATCGGGGGCTTTCCTTGAAGAAACCAGATTTAGAAGTTCGTCAAAAGTCATAAGCTTCCATGCCAAATTTTTTCCCTATTTTAGCCGGAAGAAAAATTATTGCGATGAAAAATTGCAGTTTTGTGTATATACTTATCCACGACAGTGAATCTATTGATAACTCCCACAGGGGTATTATGAAAGGAATTGGATTATGAGAATTCGGTATTTTGTCGGGATTTGTTTAGTATTGGTATTAGCAGCAACGGGCTGTAAGAATGAACCGGAACCCACTCAGGAGGAACCTACGGCAGTAAAAACCGTATCGAAGGAAGATACGCCGGAAAAAACTGTAACAGAGCGATCTGTGCAAGAACAGCCTGTATCAAAGGAACCCGTGCAGGATAAAGCTCCAGCAGAGCAACCTGTTTCAGAGGAGACAGAGTATTTCGCGGTGTTTATGGAAGGCAAGAAGGTTGGGCACGCTATACAGACGCGGGTCGTCGATGATGAAAAAGTAACGACCTCAGAAGAGGTCAGCATCACCATAAGCCGGGCTGAGGTTCCAGTTACTATAAAAATGACGGAAACATCCATCGAGACCACCGCGGGCAAACCACTGGGATTCAGGGTTTCACAGGATATGAGTATTATGACGATGAAGGTGGAAGGTACGGTGGACGAGCAGGGCACGGTGAGTGTTACGACCAAGTCGATGGGATCCGAGCAGAAAAGCACGCTTGAATGGCCGGACGGGGCGGTTATGGCAGAAGGCCTGCGTCTGCTGACTCTGTCAAAAGGTCTGAAAGAAGGATCGACGTATACCGCAAATATCTTCAGTCCGGGGATCATGCAGGCCCTTGAGGCCCAGATAAGTATTGGTTCGAAACAAAACGTTGACCTGTTAGGGCGCGTAGTGTCTTTGACGGAAGTGACGACAACGCTCAACGTGCCGGGTGCAGGAGAGATTACCAGTACCACCTACGTTGACGAGGACATGCGAACTCTGAAAAACGTCATGCCTGTGGCCGGGATGCATGTCGAAATGGTCGCATGCGCAAAGGAGTTTGCATTAGGCGAAAATGATGTGCTGGAATTGGTTGATAAGATGTTTGTGCGCAGCCCAGAGCCTTTGCGCAATCTGGGCTCGGTCAAGTCGATTACTTACGATTTGATACCAACCGGAGATGCGAGTAACTTAACGATACCCTCAAATGACAATCAAAAGGCACAACAGCTCAGCGACGGCAAAGTAGTTGTTACAGTTGAACCGGTTTCCGCGCCTTCAGGAGCAACTTTTCCTTATACAGGCAATGACGAGACAATTCTAGAGGCCACAAAGCCCACAAGATTTCTCCAGAGTGACCGCAAAGAAATAATCGACCTCTCTCGTCGCGCGGTCGGGGGGACGAAGGATGCAACCGAGGCCATAAGAAAAATCGAAGCTTTTGTAGCCGATTACATTGAAAATACAAGTCTTTCGGTAGGTTACGCATCAGCGGCCGAAGTTCTGGCCAGCAGACAGGGTGACTGCAGCGAGTTTGCAGTATTAACGGCGGCGATGTGCCGTGCAGTTGGAATTCCGGCCCAGGTGGTGGTTGGCATGGCTTATGTGGATGATTTCGCCGGTCATCAGGGTTTCGGCGGCCATGCCTGGAATCAAGCGTATGTCGGTGGTAAATGGGTGGGTTTGGACGCTGCCTTTAAAAGTACCGGGCGAGGTGGTTACGATGCCGGCCATATCGCTCTTGCTGCCGGTGGCGGTGAGCCGGGGGATTTCCTCAATATGGCAAGCACATTGGGGCAGTTCAAGATTGAAAAGGTGACTGTTAAATAATTCTGAGCATAACCTGTTGCTCATAAGAGAAGTGTGTTTTATGGGTCCGGGCACGGCTGGTCATCGAGTATGCCATCAAGCAGGAGATTTGCCATGACCGGTCCGTCATCGGTCATAGTGACCCAGACTATATGATCAAACTGACATTCTTCAAGTCCGGCCGGCTTGCCCGCCTGACCTTTGCCGGCCCCACCTGTTGTTCCTAAAAGGTAATAGTGCCGATCCTCTTGTATAGACTTGCGATATACATGGAGATGCCCGGCAAAAACGGTATAGGGCCTGTCGGCCAATAACAACTCGAACTGCTGCCAGTTTTCGCTGCTTCCACTATACCACATAGGCTGATGCATAAATACCAGTGTCCAGCGAACATCTTTGTTTGCTTCGAGAACATTTTGGAAATATTGCATCTGTTGGTCATCAATCCAGCGGGAAGATCCATCCTGCGTGTTAAGGCAAAGAAACAGGACATCACGGTAGACGAAGTGGTAATAGCTTTGACCGAGCCTCTCTTTCCACTTATCAGCCATTGCCGCGTTGCTGATATCGTGATTGCCGGGCACGTAAAAAAACGGCACGTGCAGCTTATCCACTATATCATCAAATTCGGCCCACTGGCGATTTAATTCGGTGTCATCGTGTGTGTAACCTTCGATTAAATCACCAATAGAGACCACAAATTCAGGCTTCAACAGATTTAACTTTTCAACAGCATCGGCAAAAACGCCCGGTCTGTTTCCACCGGTTCGGTCAGCGACAATGGCAAACTGGAAATTATCAGGATTGTTGTACAAATTAAGATGCGTCCAGGGATTGGCATGTACAGAAGCCTGAATTTTCAGGTCCGGCTCGTTTCCGGTACAGCCGACAAGGAAAATTGCCAAAACAAAAATCACAAAATTTCTCAGGAATCTCATATCGCTCCTCCCTGGAAAGATAAGGCAACAAATAAAAAGGGTGTTAAAAAAAGTTTTTCATTTTTATCTTTAGACTATGAGTTCTATTCAAACTGGATATCGGAGAGAACAAATTCGACGCTTGTGTTTGCATTATAGGTATTTATCTGCGGCTGATAGGCAACATTAAAAAACTCATGCTCAAGCAGCTTCTTCTCCAATTTTCCGAACCGGAAGCCGATGCATCGGATTGAGGCCGTGTTGTCGGTTATCGCAAGCTGTAAATGGTCACCCCTTACGCCGACTTTTCTGGGCGGTGAAGCGAGGCGGACGCCCTTTGTCGCGAAAATCGGGCGAGGATTGCCAGCTCCAAAGGGGCCAAGAAGGGAAAGCTCGCTGACGGCTGCAATTCGGAACTCACGTAATGGGGAGAGAGCATCGATATAGAGCTTATCCACCACATCATCCTCACATAAGTTTTGCTTTGTATGGGCCTCGAAATCGGCCGCGAATTGCTCTATGTTTGCCGCCTCGACAGTGACACCGGCCGCCATTTTGTGACCGCCGAACTTTTTTAAATGGTGTGAGCACTCCCTGATCGCGCTCAGTAAGCAAAATCCCGGTATGGATCGGCCGGAACCCTGAGCGATTTCGTTCTCGATGCACAGCATAATCGTCGGTCTATAAAATTTGTCCACTATTCGCGATGCCACAATGCCTAATACGCCCCCGTGCCAATCTTCACTCGCAAGGACTATGCTCTTTCGGTCAGGGTGATTGAGGCCCCGCCTGGTTATCATCTCGCAGGCCTGCCTGAAAATCTTCCGCTCGCACTGCTGGCGCTGTTTGTTCTGCTCTTTGAGATACTCGGCGATTTTCATGGAGCGCAGCTCACTATCGCTTGTCAACAGCTCGACAGCCAGCCGGGCATGTCCCATTCGTCCGGCAGCGTTTAGCATCGGAGCAAGCCGAAAGCCAATATCAAAGCTATCGAGTCCCTGTCCCGTCAATCCTGCAGTTTCAATCAAGGCCTGTATGCCGGGCATACCGCATTCCGGCAGTGCTTTTAGTCCATAGCTTGTCAACACCCTGTTTTCACCGCACAACTGTACGATATCGGCGACCGTACCCATGGCGGCGAGGCTGGTCGCGTTTAACATAAATTCGCGTAACGCCGGTTGCAGTTTTGTTCCGACATTAAACTCATTTGCTATGGCCCAGGCCAGTTTGAATGCCACCATCGCACCGGACGAATCCTGGTTCGGGTATGCCTGCTCCAAGGCCGGGTGGACAATAGCAGCGGCCCTCGGCAGCTTTTCCTCAGGCTGGTGATGGTCCGTGATTATCAGTTCGATTCCCAGCTCTTCAGCGAGCGATGCGGAGCCAAAATCGGTAATCCCACAATCGACTGTGATTAGAAGCTGCGAGCCGGCTTTTGCCAGTTGCCGGACAGCTTCGGCGTTCAGGCCATAGCCTTCATCGATTCGATGTGGAATATAGTAATCGACCCGGGCCCCGAGCAGGGTCAATACCTGCCAGAGAATTGCGACACCGGTAATGCCATCGACATCATAGTCGCCGTAGACGTAGATTTTTTCCCTGTCTCTAATAGCCTGTTTTAATCGCCGGACTGCCGTTTCAATGCCGGGCATCTTTTCAGGTTCAATAAGCTCGGTTAGTTTAGGGCGCAGGAAAATGCCCCCTGCCTGGACATCTGTTATGCCGCGATTGATTAAAACCTGTGCTAAAAGAGGTGAAACTTTCAATGATTTGGCGAGCGGGACGGAGCGGTCGTCGGGAGGCCTGATGACCCACTTTTTTGTTGGGGATCCCACACGCGCTTTTTTGGTTTCCCGCAAGGCTTGTAAAGCGGCAGGATTGGTGGTCTTTTGCGTCCGTGCAGAAACTTGCATTGAGAGTCCGTCCTGTTCCTTATCTTTTAGACCCAATTAACAGGATAATACAAGCCCGCCAAAGGCAGATTAAATCCTGTCTGAAAAAATTAAAGAGTAATGATACACAAAAATACGGCAGATTGCAAGGATTAGTTTTTCAGGCCCTCATATACAAGCCGCCATTGACAGCGATATACTCACCGGTAATAAAGCCGGCGGCATCACTTGCCAAAAACAAAACGGCTTTTGCCACGTCCTCGGCCGTGCCGTTTCTGCCAAGCGGTGTTCGGACGGCTACTTCTTTTCTGCGCTGAGCCGAACTGAACCGTTCGTGGAAGCGGGTCTCAATAAATCCAGGCAGGACACTGTTGACCCGGATGCCATATGGAGCAAACTCCTTTGCCATCGAAATAGTCTCAGTTGCAACCGCTGCTTTTGCGCCTGCATAAATCCCTGAGCCGACGCCTCCACCGTGATGGCCGGCAACAGAGCCGATATTGACAATATTTCCCCTGCTCTCCTTTAAATATGGCAAGGCGGACCTCGTGGCCAAAAGGATGCTGAGGACGTTGGTAGCGTACACATCGTCGTGATACTCGACCGTCGCGGTCTCAAAGGGCTGTCTGTCAATCAGCGAGCCGGCATTATTGACGAGAATATCGATACCCCCGGCCTCTTTGGCAAATTGCTCAACCATGCTATGAACCTGCTTTTCATCTCGCATATCCGCCTGAAGCAAGAGGCCCTGGCTGTTTGTACCTACCTGCTCAAGAGTCTTCTCGGCGCCATCCTTTGTCCTGAAGTAATGGACGCCAACAAAGCAGTCGTGCCTGCTAAACATTACGGCCGTCGCCGAGCCGATCCCGCTACTGGCACCGGTAATCAAAACCTTTTTGCTTTTCAAGTCCTGGTAAATCATTTCATTAAAACGCGCGCATTCAAAATATCTCTTTAAGCTGTTCTAGCATCGATATGGCCGTGATTGAGGCGTGGATTACATATAAACGTAAACCGGATATTATCAGATCAGCTCATCAATAGCGGCGGTCAGGTCTTTTTTGCTGGCTAAGCCCACCCATTTCTTATGGACCTGGCCGCCTTTGAATAGAATAAGAGTCGGTATGGCACTTATGCCGAACTCCATAGCACTGTCGCGGGCTTCATCGGTATCCAGTTTGCAAATTTTGGCCTTATCGGTATACTCGTCTGCGATTTCCTCGATGATGGGGGCCATCATTTTGCAGGGTCCACACCACGGCGCCCAGAAATCAACAAGCACCGGCAAATCAGAGCCATGAACAGTTTCATCAAAAGTAGCATCATTGAGTTCAATTACGCTACCAGCCATTATATTATCCTTTCAACAAAGATTGCCCGGTAAAAGCCGGAGTTGCCTAAATCACCACAATCATACCCGAAACAATCGCCTTATGCCAACTAATTTTGCTAACTTTTACTCACATTTTCATAGTTTACCATCCGCCGGGCTGAAGCACATCACTAACTGACTCGTTCCACCAGTTCGGATCTCTGAAATACTGTTTGAGCATCATCGCAGCAATCACACCATCACCGGCAGCAGTGGCCAGTTGCATAGCGGCTCCGACTCTGCAATCGCCAGCTACAAAAACACCCGGCACTTTCGTGCGAAGGTATGCACAGTCGCACTTTATGAATCCGTTGTCTGTGAGTTCCACAAAACCTTCCAAAAAGGCGGTATTGGGCACCATGCCAATGAAAATAAATACTCCATCACAGGGATAGTCTTCCTCCCGGCCGTTTTTAACATTTTTTAATTTAACCGACTGGACTTTACCTTCTCCCCCAATAGCCGCCGCTACAGTACTATATTTAATAATCAAATTTGAATCCGGCTCATTGGCTTTTTCCATCAACTCTTCGACCAAGACCCTTGCCGCTCTGAATTCATCCCTGCGATGTATGATCGTCACCTTATCGGCAAATTTAGTCAGATGCAGGGTTTCTTCCACCGCGGTATTGCCGCCCCCAACGGCTACAACCTGCTTGCCTTTAAAGAACGGTGCATCACAGGTCCCACAGTAGCTCACTCCTGAGCCTGCAAATTCCTCCTCGCCGGGAATATCCAGTTTACGATAGACACTGCCTGGGGCCAGAATTACAACTCTGGCAGAGAACTTGTCCTTATCACAAAACACAGCAATATTGTCATCCTGCAATTTTTCAAGCCCGGTCACTTCGCAGCCATTCTTTATCTCAGCACCGAAGTTCACCGCCTGTTTTTGCATCTGTTCAATCAGACCGGGACCGTCGATTCGCTCGATTCCGGGGTAGTTTTCTATTCTGTCGGTGTTGTTGATTTGCCCGCCGGGCATGAATTTTTCAAGCACCAGAGTTTTGAATCTGTCTCGGGCGGCGTAAAGAGCCGCAGCGAGACCGGCCGGTCCAGCACCTACAATAATAACATCATACGTAACATCGCTCATTGTTCTCAATACCTCACATAATAGTAAAAAAAGAGCCAAAGGGACGATTAAGAACTATTGTCAGATAATTTACTGTAATGACCTAATACCTGTCCATAAAGTTTCTCGATTTTGGCAACAGTTTTGTCCCAGCTATAGTTCTGTCTTATATAAGCAACGGCCTTGTTTTTTACTTTTTGTTTGAATCCATCTCTAATGAAGGCAGTTATTTTTTCGGCCAAGGTTTTGTAATCACCCGGTTTCATAAGATAGCCTATTTCGCTATTGACTATGCGGGCAAAGCCGCCGACGTTGCCGGCAATGACCGGTGTTCCACATGCCAAGGCTTCCAGTGATACCAATCCAAAGGCCTCAAATATCGAAGGCATTGCCGCGACATCAGCGACATTGAATAGCTTAACCATTTGTCCGTGGCTCTGGGCCCCGAGAAAATAAACATCTTCCAACTTCAGTTCTCCCGCCAACCGCTCCAAATCGTTTCTCAAGTTGCCATCACCGGCGATAAGGGTAATCGGCCTTCCATCGATTTTCGAGTAGATTGAAGCGGCCCGAAGCAGAGTGTCAACTCCTTTTTGGTCTGTTAACCTACCGCCGAAGAAAACTACGGGTCTGTCCACAGCCTCGACAGCATAGCTTCTCAATAAGCCGGCTTTGTCTACGTCAAGTGGTTTGAACATATCGGTATTTGTACCGCTTTTGATGATTGTTATCCTTTGCGGATCAAGGCCATAGGCCTCTATCGCCCGGTTTCTTTCATCCTCGGTCAGGGCCACTACCATCTCTGCACCGTGAAGACCCCGCAGGACATCATCCCGATAATCCTTATAATCTTTGAACGCATGATACTCGGTCCCGTGGAGGGTTATAACATAAGGCACATCAAATTCTTCAAGAATCGATGCAATTACCCAGCCGTGGTGAACGTGAACAATATCAGGGTGGAATTCGGAGAGACCGGCTTCAATCCTGCTTCGGAAAGCCTGAATGTATGCCTGCCGCTGATTTTCGCTCAACCGGCCAAATTTCTTCCCCCTGCTTAAAGAGTGCGAAGCAAAGACGGGAATGTCGAAGTCTAAATCGTATTTTTTGTTATCACCATTACTGAACAAAACCGCTTCGACAGGATATGGCTTGTCGGGTGGGGTGTGATCGGAGCAAAGAACCCTTACCTGACGTTCCTTTTGAAGCAAGGATCTGGCCAGAGTATCAACGTAAATTCCGGTCCCCGCTCCAGCAAGCGGAAAGTGCATCATTTGAAAAATTTTCATTATATTCTACCCTGGATCATAACCAATATTCCTTTTCACAGTTCGGATTTCGTTCTATACTTCCTGTTATGTCCTTTCTTCCGTTTCGCCCTGGATTTGGTCGAGTTGGAGGCCGAAGCGGTCGAGCTTTTTCTGGCCGTCTTCGTACTGGCCATACGCGTTTCGCAAGTGCTTGCCGAGTACTTCCCAATTGGTGCCGAAGTCAGCGAAGGAGGCGTTGAGCTTTTTGAGGTTCTGGCGGATTTCGGCTGCCTGCTTTTCTATCTGCAGGCCGT
>JAABXR010000096.1 GCA_011776225.1 Phycisphaerae bacterium | reverse complement strand
TACCGTACTCAGTTCGAGCAATGATGTGAGCCTCATTACGGGGGACGCAGGTATATGAATGAGCAAAATAGGCGAAATCCCCAAATTTGATGTCAGCCAGGAGTGGGTGCTCACAAGTTGGTTCGATTTGATTCCAGCCCATATGGGGGACGGTCAGGTCTTTTCTGAAACGAGTGACATAGCCAGGTATGAGACCCAAACCGGTATGATGCCCCATTTCATCACTGTACTCAAAAAGGAGTTGCATCCCTACACAGATACCAAAAAAGGGCTTTCCTGATTGTGCGGCTGCCATGACCGGCTTCTCCAAGTCTCGGCGACGTAGATTATCAATCGCGTCCCCAAACGCGCCCACGCCGGGCAGGACAACCGCCGCTGCCTTTTCGACCTCACCGATCTGATCAGTGATGATGGCCTCAGCACCGACAGCCTGAAAAGCTTTTTGTACATTTCGGAAATTACCGACGCCATAATCAACGATGACGAGTTGTTTAGATTTCATAAGCCTGAAAAGTAAATACTCAAATACAGTAATTTAGATCTGGTTGATTTAAGTTCAGTTTATCTGTTATTCCGGTCAAAACCAGGGCCGATCAGAAAGTTTATGCATCCACCTTTTGTAATGCGTACTGCGTAATGCGTACTGCGTAAAGGAACGCTTCACGTTTCACGTAGCACGCTTCGTCTTTAATGCTCAATGGCTCCTTTTGTACTTGGTATCTGCCCTGACAACTGTGGATCAATTTTAACCGCCTGATTAAGCGTTCGTGCCAGGGCTTTAAACAACGCCTCCGCCCGATGGTGGTCATCGCGACCGGCCAGGAGGCGGGCGTGAAGATTCAGTTTGGCCTCGTGAGCCAGGCTCTCGAAAAAGTGGGGGATGAGGCTGGTTCCCATCTGGCCGATACGTTCGCCTTCGAAATGACCGTCGAAAACAAAGTAGCCCCGGCCGCCAATGTCAACGGCCACCATAGCCAAAGCTTCATCCATCGGCACGATGGCCTGCCCCATGCGCGTGATCCCTTTGCGGTCACCCAGAGCCTGATTGAGAGCCCGCCCTAAAGTGATGCCCACATCTTCGACCGTATGATGTTCATCAATGTATAAATCGCCATTAGCCTGAACAGCCAAATCAAAACGAGCGTGACGGGCTAGGGCATGCAACATATGATCGAAAAAACCAACGCCGGTTTTAATTTCGGCCTGGCCAGTGCCATCTAGATTTAGCGTAATGGTAATCTCTGTTTCGTTAGTTTTGCGACTAACGGTCGCC
Organism: Phycisphaerae bacterium; assembly: GCA_011776225.1. Lineage (GTDB taxonomy): Bacteria > Planctomycetota > Phycisphaerae > Sedimentisphaerales > Anaerobacaceae > CS2-K091. Next base: position 638 of record JAABXR010000096.1, on the reverse strand, counting down.
TGTCGAATGTTTGACATTGCGAAAAACTTTTTTCATTAGTATTAGAAAAGCGCTTTTGTAAGACAAACTTTAGTTTGTCACTCACCGGGACAAGCTAAAGCTTATCCTACAACAACCTTTCTTAACCTAACTGCGTTGGACCTTAGAACGATCTTAAAACCTCTAATAACCGCTTAATTTGCGCTGCTGTGCCGACACTAAATCGTAAATGGTCTTCCAGGCCATGGGAAGTATAGTGCCGAACCAAAATTCCTTTTTGAGCCAGGCCAGCTTTGACCTGAGCCGCATCCCGACCAACCACCTTACACAAGACAAAGTTAGTTTGGCTGGGATAAGGTTTCAGCCAGTCAATAGTGGCCAGCCCCTTTAGCATTTCCTTCCGCGTAGCGATGATCTTAGCTACATTGTCTAGCAAATAGTCCTTATCTTGTAGGGAAACCAATGCGGCGACTTGCCCGGCCAGATTAACATTGTAAGGTTGCTTGATTTTCCAGAGATGAGCGATGATATCCAGTGGAAACGCGCCATAACCAACCCGCAACCCGGCTAAACCCGCCCACTTACTGAAGGTCCGCAAGACAATCAGATTAGTGTAGTGAGGGACCTGAGTGATAAAACTGGCGTTGTTGAACTCAGCG
>JAABXR010000284.1:13164-21082 GCA_011776225.1 Phycisphaerae bacterium | reverse complement strand
CGTAGCCATTCGCGTAATCGACGAGAGGATTAAATACATAAAGAATAGCACTCGCAACACCAAGAAGCAATCCGCAATTGGAATACTTGCCAAAGATGCGTCGATATATGCCAAAAATGCAAAGCATAACAAGAACATCACAGATCACGGAAACCATCCTGCCTGCGAGTAAGTAGTGATTTGTGTTAAGTATCCTGAAAAGTGCCGCGTAGAGCAACGGGTGGTAGGGCAGTTGGGCCACGTAGGAAAAATCCCTGTAAATCATTTTGCCATGCGCCAACAGCACACCGCCGGTGCAGTACATTTGTTCATCCCGGCCGAGGGGCTTGGCCATCCCATTTGCAAAGATCCCAAGCGAAAGAAACACGAGCACTAAAATAACGATGACGTTAATAATTTTTGGTGACATCTGATTATTCGATCTTATTTATTTTTTGGATATTCTTACCACTCTGCCAACTCGCCGATCAGTTCCTCAATCACATCCTTCATCGTTACGATTCCTATGGGCCTTACTCGGCCCCCGTGTCCCATTCTCGTAACCAGAACGATTCTTTGATTTTCGCGCTGCATAATGTTCATCGCATCCAGAACAGTCGTATCGGCATGGAGCCTTCGGATCGGCTTAATAAAGTTATGCAAGTCATCGAAACTCTCATTAGAGCCTAATGTTTCATAAATACTGATAAAACCTGCGATATTTGTACGCTCTTTGACCAGCAGTCGGGTAAACGCGCACTTTTTTAACTTATTCAATAAAGATGTATTATCGGAATCCACATCCACCGTCTCGACTTTACTAAGAGGTATCATCACAGCCCGAAGAGTAATATGTGAGATCCCAACCAGCCGATTTATAATATCCGTCTGTACCGAGCTCAATATCCCTTCTTCCCGGGTCTCTGTTATAANNGTTATAATTGCCTGGATATGGGTTTTCTGCGCAGCGCTTGTCATCATTGCAGCCGGACCTGGTGACCCGGTCAACCGGGCAAAGATACCGGAAACAACCTTAAGCAAAGGCACTGCTCCGCACCAGCTCAAAAACTTGTGGAATACGAACAGAACCGGTGCAAATAAGGGCATTAGAACATCGGCCCGATAGAAAAAAATATTTTTGGGTATTAACTCCCCGAATACCAAAAGAATCGGTGCCGTTATCAACGTGGCAGACAACTCTGCTGTATGGGCAGCTTCGATCCTGTTCAGCAACATATAAGTGACAATACTTGTAATAAGATAATGTGTCATATTATTTCCGACCAGCATTGAAAGCAGCAGGGCGGCACTGTCACGGACACACTTACCAAGAAGAATGGATGAAAGTCGCTTTTTTTCAATCCCGAGTCGTAAGCGAAGCCGGCTTAACTTGTACATACCCGTTTCAGCCCCGGCGAAGAGACCGGAGAGAATAACAATAAAAACAGCTAACAATATTAAGAACGTGTTATTGAGCATCATTATCAGCCGACTTAAGAGTTAATATAACTGTTTTGATTCGATGCTTCTGCACATGCTCGACGGTAAACTTAAGGTCTTCCAGATACGCGACATCTCCGCTTTTCGGTATCCTGCCCAGAAGGGCGGTTACAAGGCCGCCGATAGTTGTTATCTTAGCTTCCTCAGGATTGATTCCGAAGGCATCGGCCCAATCGTGAATGGAAAGACTTCCCGCCAGCCGATATTCAAAGGGCCCCATTTGCTCAATGGGCTCTATGCCATTCGGAATGTCTATCGGCCCCACCAGCTCTTCGGCAATATCCTCCAGCCGTACTGATCCCGAAATTCCTCCGTATTCGTCCACCGCGATGGCTATATCGGTTCCACTTTTGCGGAATAATTCCAAAAGAGATTCTACCATCTTTTGTTCAGGAACAAAATGAACGCGTTGAACAATCCTGTCCAGCGATGTGTCACTTTCCAGAAGGAGATGACGCAAATGTATAAGACCAACTATATTATCTTTTGTTCGCACATAGACAGGTATCTTTGTCATATGGTTTTTGAGCATCAGTTCCTTCGCTGTCTGAGGTTGCTCAGTAACGCTGCAGGCAATCATATCCACCCGTGGTCGCATAACGTGTCGGACTTTGAGAAAACCAAGCTCGACAATCTCACCCAAAAGCTTATTTTCATCGGCCGTAATAAGCCCGCGTTTTCGCACATGTTCAATTAACGTTCTGAATTCACTTGTACTGATCGGCTTGGGATGATGAGTCGGCCCAAGAAGCAGCAGAAGAGTCGGTTCTATGATCAAAACTCTGAATATAAATTGAAGAGGAGAAAAAACTTTCAGACATACGACGATAGGCAGGGCTGCTGCAATACTGACCGACTTGGAATTTCCAAAAGCAATAGATTTCGGCACGATTTCACCAAAAAGAACCAGTACGGCAAAGCTGACTACCGCCGTAATCGCCGCTGCACCTGCCCCAACTTGTTGCCCCACTCTGACAGTTAGAACACTGGCAGAAGCGTAGAAAAGCACATTAACCGTCATATTGCCGAACAAAAGACATCCAAGTAATTGCTTAGGTTTATGGGAAAGACTCGCGGCAAGATTCTGCAGGCGATGCTTCGATTGGCGCATCAATTTAATCTGACTNNCAAGCAGCAAAAGCATGACAACGATATGACCAATATTTTGGTAAACTTGACCCACTGTTAGCTACTACCTTAATGTGGTTTAGGTAGCGTTATTGTAAACGTGCTTCCCTTCTCTGGTTGGGATTCGACAGATATACGGCCTCCGTGAGCGTCTATTATTTTTTTACAAAAGGCAAGACCAAGTCCGGAACCTGAATGCCTGGATGCCGAGTTAACGTCTGTTTTCGTAGTAAAAAAAGACTCAAATATTTTCTTCATGTCACCAGGTTCAATTCCACAGCCGGTATCTTTCACCTCAACCTGGACCGCATCCCTGCTTTCCGTAGCCTTAATGCTAAGAATGCCGCCACGCGGCAGCATCGCATCACGCGCATTAAGAATCAAATTCATTAAAACCTGTTGAACCTGAACCGGTACAGCCCAAACCTCCAGTTCCTCGGGGATCTGGATTTTAACGGTTATCCCGTCTTTTGAAAAATCTCTGCAAAGACACGTAAAGATCTCTTCGATCAAAACAGCTAACCGGGCATTTTTCTTTTCCTGTTGCTTCCCATCCGCCATGGCCAGCAAACTCTCCATAATCTTTGCGGCCCGCACATAGCTTTGGGTCGTTTTAGTAAGTGCCTTTTCCACCAGCCCCTTGTCGTCAAGGCTATCCATGGCAAGAGTCGCGTAATTACCCACTGGTGTAAGTAGATTATTCATTTCGTGGGCTATCATATGGGTTATAGTCCCAATATTGGCAAGCCCCTGAAGTTGGGTAATCTGGGATTTCAAGGCTTTATTTTGTTGTTGATGTTCGGCCAGACGTTTGTGAAGAGAAACACGTTTCTCGATAATACTTGTCAACGGTCGATTCCTGCTATAAAATTTATCAAAGTTTGTAGTCTAAACTCTTTGGTTTTGTTTTATTATCTGCCGGAAACTGCCGGCTTACAAGTATTTATATCGACTTTTAACGCGTTTTTTCTTGAACAATGCAAGGAATAAGGGAAAAGCCAAAGCATGTGTATATCGTAAATCGACCCACGAGTCACGGGATACCAGAGATTACCGATGAATGAGCAGAGGATTTTAGAAGAGCTGTTAACATTGTTGGAAGCAAACGGCGTTACTATCCGTAAAGAACCGCTTGGTGGAAGCGGTGGGGGATTTTGCACTATTAAAGGGCAATCAATTTTCTTCGTAGATACACAAGCCCAATCAGCTGATATCGCCCCTATTTGTGCTGAGGCGGTCTCAAAAGTGACCGATATTGAGAAACTATATATAAAGCCGGAAGTGCGATATTTTATCGAAAACCACACCGGCAAAGTAAAGGAGTAGTATAAAAAAACCGGCAAAAAAAGCCTTTTACAAACTTGGATATTGATTTTGTTGCGACCGGGGGAAAATAAGAATATCATTCAAACAAATTATAGTGTATAGAAAAACAAATGATAAGCTAAACATAATTAGAATAGGAGCTATTCTCTTATGAGCCGCAAAAAAGCTGAGAAAGAACAGGAAAAAACACCTATTATCCTCGTCGTCGACGACAATCAGCAAAACCTCGAACTCTTGCAGGCATATCTTGAGGATATGGACTGCCAGACCGTTCCTGCCGGTGATGGACTCCAGGCAATGGAAATTGTGGCCGAAAATCCACCTGATTTGATCTTGCTGGACGTTATGATGCCTAAAATGAGTGGCTTTGAGGTTTGTAAGAGAATAAAAAATGACCCAAAAACAAGTGACATTCCCATAATAATGGTGACCGCGCTTAATGAATTCGGCGACATTGAGCACGGCATTGACTCGGGAACAGACGATTTTATCAGCAAACCCGTTAACAAGCTGGAGCTTCTTACACGCGTTAAAACTATGCTGAAGTTAAAACACTTAAGCGACAAGCTCGAACGTACATTGGCATATCTAAGCGAGATAGAAAAACAGGCACAAGTAACAAAGTCGGATTAAGGGAAATATTAAGGCACTATCTCCAAACTGCTATCACTGAGCCAGGCTAAAGTTTTATGTGAAGGTGGTGGTAAAAGTCAATCCGAGGCAGGGGGGTACAACAATCCGATAATCAAGTTCTAAAATCGTAACAATCCCTACATCGCGCACAATCGCCATACAATCCAGCCAAAACAAGACCCTATGCAACCATTTGCTAAAACATGGATTAATAAACCGGTTAATGTTGTCGATATTTCTATTACGAAGAGCAGAAGACTGAAACACGTATCTCGTTAATCCAATCTCACATGCAAGAGACGAGATACCAGAGGCGAGCAGCGTGCTTATGAGTGCATTACTGGAAATTCTCGGCAGGGCGATTACGGTAGACACAGCCGACCTGATTACGTACTGGTTGGATGCGGTCAAGCTACCAAAAGACATTAGTGAATCCGCGCATTCTCAACAACTGAACAAAATCATCGGCCTTCTGGGTGACAGGAAACTTGATGCTGCAAGGGAACAGATAAGGCTGTATCTTTTTGAAAATCCCTCCTGTACGCTTGGAAGAATGGCAGCAACCGTTGTGCTTCTGCAAAAGAACCAGATACAAAATGCAATAGAAGAATTAAACTCGGTCTATTTGCGCCAGCCTAACAATACTATGGCTCTTTATGCACTTGGTCATTGTTATGAACGGCTCGACAAAGAGGCTCAGGCAATCGAATTCTATCAGGATTGTTTAAAATTCAAAAGATATTTGCAGCTACCGGCACAGAGATTGGCCGCAATTTACTTCAAAAACGGCCAACTCGAAAAAACCATACAACAATACGAGCTGTTAAAAAATGAATATCCTGACGATATATCAACACTTGTCACACTTGGCCATTTGTACATTGCAAGCCAGGAATACACAAAAGCAATTGAAACATTTAATACAGCAATCTTGTTGCATCCGGGCAATTTTTACGTTGATGATGATGATATAGATCTACTCATCGCCGATGGACAATTTTATGATGCACTCGAACATATTCAGGACATGATGCAAAATCAGCCGGATCGACCCGATTTGATCGCAAAGTGTGCTGATGTTCTTGCTATGTTGGGCTCTACCGAAGAGGCTGTTGCTCAATATGAAGAGGCTATTCGACTTTGCCCAGACTTTCTTGAGGCAACCATAAAACTCGGGACACAGTATCTGCAGCTAAACGCCGAGCAGGCCGCAGCAATGCAATTCAATAGAGCCGTGGAAATAAATGACAAAATAGTTGATGCTTATATCGGACTTTCTACCGCTAGTAAACTGGCTTCTGACACCTCGTATGCATTAGCCACATTATCTTTAGCTGCTGCAATACAGCCAAATAGTTCGTTCCTTTTCGCTGAAACGGCTACTTTACAATTTAAGGCGAGTTTTGGACAAAATTTCCCATGTCCTGATGGCCACGATGCTGCCAGCCTGATAGAAGCTGTAATTTGTGCACATAAAAAACAAATCATTTCTCGGCCGTATAATCCGGACCTTCATTATAGATTGGGTGTTTTGTTGATGAGCACCGCACGCTTAAAAGATGCTATTTTATCATTTCATACTGCTTTGAAGATAAATCCAACATACCATCGTGCAAATAGTAAACTTGCTGTTTGTCTCTTTGAAACAAACCAAAAAAAACTAGCGCTGCAACAACTTAATCCTCCAGAGTATCTCGATAATGACACTCTGCAACTTCACTATAAAATAGCAATGTTGTATTGTGACAAGTTAAAGTTCGCATCTTCCCTTATTAATCTGGACCGTTTACTTGAGGAAAACTTCACCCGTGCTGATGCGACCGTTAACATATCAATTGTTCTTCAAAACTTAGGTTTGTTAGACAGAGTCACTGCAACATGGGACAATCTTTCGGATACTACGAGTCAGGCGATAGGCCCAAATCATCCGTATTCACCCGGCAATCCTTCCTAATCGAAAAAAACAAGCAAAACGAAAAAAGGCCTTACCGCCCTTCAATCGATAACTTAATGAAACATAACATATCTTATGGGACGTTGGAAATTGGGTTAGTTTCAACGATTTGTTTCAAAGGATGATAATTATGGATTTTCTCAAACTGAGGATTCCACTCCACATAATCAGAAATAAAGTGCTAATTATCCAGAATGGCTGCTATTTGTATACGAAACTTGACGAGTTCCTGTTCCTGACGTTCGCTGAACNNNGTTCGCTGAACGATCCCTGACGCTGTGAATAAGTATCAATCCATGTAACTATGCGATTAAAACTATCATGATCCAAACGAACACCTCCATGACTATTTACTCCTGTCAGCATACTGAGCAACTTACTTTGCCTTGATGGACAATACCCAACAAGGGAAGAATCACGTTCAAAAACCAATTTTTTCAAATCGTTATCTGCGAATGAAATCAGATTGTCATAAGATTTGGGATGCGTAAGTACAAAACCGCGGGCTTTTTCATTATCACTGCCCTCTTGATGACAACTAACACACAATTTATCCAAAACGGGCTGAACCAATTTATCAAAACGTAATGGCCAAGAACCGGATGGACCCGAAAAGATTCGAGATGGAGAACGCATAGAAGCAAGCGGACGTTTGCTTATATGAGGTGCTATATCCCGAGATTCGTGACACCCTATACAGGAAAGAGTCTGGTTAGGCTGTACATAAGTAAGGCTGCGCATTGTTTGAATAGCAAATCCTCTATTATCAAGAGCCTGGAAAAAAAGAGAAACACCCGAAGGCACTCGAAAATACGCAGAGCCGTCTTCTTCTACTGGAACAGTGCCTAAAATAAACTTACCGGGATCCTCTCTCGAGACGCCCAAATTAGGAGAATTCATAACAGGCTGTGTTTTGGGTGGAACTCCGATGATACGAAGTTTCTTGATTGAACCACGCTTGATACCAACCAAACCACGATAAATGTCCTGGACTAGAAAACGACCCTCCTGCGTACCTTCCCAATCAACATTATCGGAGTGTACGGGAGGATTATGACGAGAACGAACCGCTATTGGATACATGCTCGATATTTTTGGATCACGGTAAAGCAAATTGAGATTACCGAATACGTCGTATACATAAAGCCCCATAGCGTTATCGGGATTGGCCGGGTCGTCAATTCGCATTAGATGGTGCGCTGGAAGCTTCCGGTCACTCCAGCCAACTAAAAAGTGTTTCTCAGAAAGTGGATAAGGTGCTGCGTAATAACAATTCGGCCAGCCTTCTGCTTCTGGAAAACAAACCTCGGGTGTAAGACGCGTCAAAGGCCGCTCAAATTCCGTGCCGAGCCTGCGGTCCAGCAGTGCCAGCGAACCACCCGTGATAGAGTGATGAGC
>JAABXR010000284.1:951-13098 GCA_011776225.1 Phycisphaerae bacterium | reverse complement strand
ACACTGAGGCTTCTTTGTAAAGTTACCGTATACAAGTTGTGAATTCGTCCCGTCAGGGTTGGTTGACCAAAGACTCATAAAATGGCCGTTAAACCGATCGATGTAGTCCCACCGGGCGTATAGAATCCTTCCATCATGGGCCACCGAAGGTGTCCATTCGAAGTTCTCGAAAGCCGAGATNNCTCCCCGCTCGCGTCCATAACGTGTAGCGTAAATACGGCCACAGGTCGATGACTGTCACCACCACAGCGAACATAGCTATCGGGGCACGTTGAACGTCGCGTGGCTGACGCACTGGCTTTACCCGCCTGCAGCCAGGTGCCTTTTCGTGTTGAAAGAAATACAATCTCACCGCTAGGCAGATATCGAGCATCAAAGTCGTCATAGCAACCGTGTGTTATTTGCCTTAATCCACCGCCATCGATATTCATCTCAAAAATGTGGTAGAATGAATCCTCGGGAAGTTTCTCTTTATCAACCTTATTTCTGATGCCGGCCACATGCCGATAGTATTTGCACCATGCAAACAGGACCTTTTTGCCGTCGTATGAAAGCTCTGGTCGCAGAAAATTACCCGCAGGCCAGCCATCAGTCAAACATTGCAACTTTGGTGTATCGCTCTTGAAACCCTTTAGAAGATAGATACCACCGCCAGGCCGCGACCACCAACCATAGTACTGGTCGCAAACGTGTGGAAACATCCCGGGAGCCCTTTTAGCAAATAAAATGGTGTCAAAATCCAATAGGGGGTTGGACAGTGCTATTTTACGAACCGCCCAGCACGCTTGTAAATAAAGCTCCCGCTGGACATTCTCCGGAGCATCTTCGGAAAGTTCCTTCAACTGCTCCCCTACTTTGCGCAGTTTCTTTTCATGTATATTAACCTCACCCCCCAGATTTCGCAGGTCTTCGGCCAGATTCAGACCACGTTCGATAACCTGCATGGTCTCATACCCCTTGCTTCTTTGAATACTTGTTGCCGACCATTGGCTTGTACTGCTCTGCGTAGCTGGCTTGCCTAACGCTATATTCTCTTCAATGCCCTGCCTATAGATCTCGACCTCGTCGAGATGAAAGTAGCTTTTTCCCGGCAGTTGAAGTCGAATATATCGGGCCGCTGTGTCACTCAGTTCTATTACCAGCGGTTTTTTGTCTGTATAACCAAAGAAAGTCGTGCCATCGTGTTGGTATACCTGCCTGAAGTTTTTGGCATCACTGGAAGCCAAAACCATTATACGAGAGTTCCTCTCCGCAATATCACAGCGATTGTAGAGGACAATCCGCCCTACCGCCGTAGAATGACCCAGGTCAATCTGCCACCAGGGCCTCTCCTCGTTTGCAGTATGAAATCCCCACTTACCGTTTATAATCCCATCACACCCCCCTACCGCATCCTGTTGTACAGTAACTTTCTTTCCGCTGATAACCGGCCCCGTCTTACGAACCTCTCTCTGCCGCAGCCAATCTGCCTCGATTTGCTTGTGAAAAACTTCCTCTGCTTCCCTATCCAATTGAGATACATCAGCAGCGATAATCGCGATTGCAGTGGCATATACAAGAACTATTAACACGATCTTGCAGTTTAGTTTCATATTATTTTGTGCCCTGCCTCATTAACCAAATCAAAAACGAATAAGCTCTGCCCTGGTTTTTGTGTAGCACTTATAGTCCGATAATGCTCCCTGCATTTTCTCGTAACGCCAAAGGCTTCCCCAAAATCTCGTAATGCAGGATAGCCCTTCTTAGCTCTTCGGGATCGGAATAATCCGAAAGTATTTCGACCAATTGCTTTGTCTGAGGTGTTTCTGACAGAGTACTGATTCGCTTATCTTTGAGATCTTTAACTACTTTGTCGGTAAATTCGGGAAGTTCTTGAATCTCGGGCCCCAATTGCGGAGTTGATTGCCCCAACTTTGCTTTTACCGCCGGTTTCGTAGCAGAAATCCGGGCTACTCTTTCAGTTGTAGGAATAACCTTCCGGGCAGCAGGCTGGGGACGAACAACCTTTCTTTGTGTCTGCTGGGCCTGTAATTGTTTCTGTTTTTGGACCTCAGCCTCAATAGCCCGTCGAATTTGTTGAAAAGGACCCTCTTTTTTTGTACCAGCAACTGGTTTACTTCCGGGCTTACCGCTCAACTGCTTCTCCCCCGCTTTCTCCTCTCCATCCTTTCTTGCCATTGATTTAAAAATAGTGCTGATTAACCAGAAAATCGCAAGGGCCACAATAAAAAATATATTACCCCAGCCTCTCGTGTCCCTGTTTCGACGGGCAGCCAATACTAATTGCTCCAAGAAATCATACATTTTTATTATTGTTTCCTACAAAACCAATCACGCATCGGGCTTCAATTCTATTCTTTTTTCTTTGGCTTCGCGATAGAATCTCTCATGTCGGTATCGGCCATAATATTCCTCATCCGGTAGTAGTCCATAACACCGAGATTACCCTTCCTGAATGCTTCCGCCATGGCTAACGGCACCTTGGATTCGTTTTCGACAACGAGGGCCCGCATTTCCTGCTCGCGCGCCACTGCCATTGCCCTGCGTTTTTCCGCTTCCGCCTTTGCCCTTCGCATATCGGCTTCCGCCTGTGCCGCCTGAAGTTCCGCCCCGACGTTCTTGCCCACATCAACGTCGGCGATATCGATAGATAAAATCTCAAAAGCTGTACCGGCATCGAGTCCCTTGGCCAAAACAGACTTGGAAATATTGTCCGGATTTTCAAGGACGCTTTTGTATGTTATCGCACTTCCGATTGTGGTAACAATCCCTTCGCCGACGCGTGCGATAATCGTCTCTTGTGTTGCACCCCCGATTAGCCTTTCAATATTTGCACGCACAGTTACCCTGGCTTTTGCCTTTAACTGTATGCCATCCTGTGCGACGGCGTCAACTGTATCCTTGCCTTTGGTGGGATCGGGGCAATCGATAACCTTGGGATTGACGCTCGTCTGGACTGCATCGAGGATGTCACGTCCGGCCAAATCGATTGCGGTCGCTGTTTTCAATGTCAAATCAATATTGGCCCTGTTTGCAGCGATCAAAGCACGCACAACATTCGGCACCCGGCCGCCGGCCAGATAATGGCTCTCCAAATCACGAGTCGTCAGTGTAAGACCGGCCTGGACCGCTGTTATTTTACTCAGGACTATCGGACTACGAGGCACTCTTCTCAACCACATCCCGATAAGCTCTGAAAATTTTACATCGGCATGAGCCATTTTGGCCTGTAGCCACAATCTGAAAAAGGCAATGACCAAGCCGGCGCCTACTATTAATACAATAAGAACGATTATTCCAAGTACCCAAATGATGGCTCGTTGGAACTCACCCGCTGCCAGGATTACACTTGTCAAATTAAGCATTGTTTCGCCCTTTCATTAACTTTCTTCTGCTTCTATTTCACGAACAGTTAACTGTGTGCTCTCGATCTCTATAACCTTGACTTTTTTACCCTTATCAACATAACCGCCTTCGGCCACACATTCAATCCTCCGTCCTGAAAAATCACACATTCCCACCGGCCGCAAAGGTGTAAGAACAACGCCCATCGAACCAAGAAGTTCTTTTAGGTCCGCCGTATCGGGTACCGCATCGCCCTGCACGCGTTCTGAAGGTCTCAGCATTACGTTCTTGCCGAAGCTCGTTTTGGGAAATATTTTATAAGCGAAAATCAAAACCGAGGGTATCATAACAACAGCAATAACTATTCCTATCCAGCCGGCCGTATTACTGTGACGGAAGAATATCGCTACACCGCCAATCAGGCACCCAAGTGCGAAGAGGCTTATAATCCCCCCGCTCGGTACAAATACCTCCGCGATTATCAACGCCGCACATGCGAAATAAAGAAAAACAGCAAAAACAAGCCACCAAATCATAATTATGCCCCTACGTCTGATTATTTACTGCTTTGACTACTACTCTGTTGCCGTGAATTTCGATTATCTCAACACTTGTACCTACTTCAAGGAAATCCCCCTCTGCGACTACATCGACTATTGCATCTCCAAATTGCACTTTCCCTGTCGGTCGCAGTTTCGATTTCACTTTACCCACGTCACCTACGTGCACACCTATAGTTGTACTTTCGGGCAGTGTTGTCAGATTAACTTCCATTTCAGTTCCCAGTTTTGCGGTCGCCGGCAAAAGTATCAACCCGCTGAGGAATTGCATTCTCGGCAGATACTTTGCCAGTACCCATGCCAAAACAACAAATCCTATAAATCCCCCCGCCAAACCCATCACCCCCCAGGTGAAATCATTCCAGGCAATCTCATCCTGGGGCCACGGAAGTTCATCCGGTGCATTTTCGATCAGCATACCGAAAAAGCCGGCCAATATGAGCGCTATCCCTAAAAATCCAGCGATACCAAAACCGGGCAAAATGAAAATTTCCACCAAAAGCAGAACTACACCAACGAGCAGCAGCGCCACTTCCACCCAGTTTGCCAGCCCATGGAGGTGTTTGCTGCCGATGATAATTGCAAAACATATAGCCGCTACCAGTCCGGGCAGCCCTAAGCCCGGCGTGTTAAATTCGACATAAACTCCAAGCAAAGCCAGCATAACAAGGATGCCCATCACTGCCGGAGAATTCAACCATCGCACCATCTCTTCAGACCAGAGAGTCTCAAGCACGATTGGCTCCTCGGCAAAAGTCACGCCGTCTCTCTTGGACAAAAAGTCAAGTGCCCCTTCCAGGTCTTTCACCACAGCCCGTGCAATACCGTATTCGAGAGCATCTGTAGCGATTAACGTTAGCAACTGGTCGTCTCTGACAGCCAGTTCTTTATTGCCGAGATCATACTTATTCGGATCTTTAGGCAACTCGTCTTTCTCAAAGTATTCACCCTCTCCCGTTTTTATGTTTTTTACTCTGTAAACCTCGATTTGCATGGTTACCATTGCCCGCAGCAATGCCCGGGGATAACCGTTTGCATTCGCGGCCCGGTCGAAAAGCCCGCGGATAAAACTCTCAGCTTTTTCCCGCTCCACACCTTCAAGTTTTTGATTAATCATAATTGTAATTGGGGCGCAATCACCTATCGTGGTATTCTCCAGCATTATTATGTCCTGGCAATGGACACTTATCAAAGCACCCGCAGATATCGCCTCAGTTGTTATGTAGGCAACTGTGTGCGCTTCCTTGGACGCATCGAGAAAATATTTGGATATCTCATCAGCAGCCGATACCAATCCTCCATATGTCTGAATTTCATAAATTAGGTAATCTGCCCCTTTATCGAGGGCGATTTGTGTTCGGCGTTGAATGGATTTATAAAGTGTACGGCTAATGTCCCCCTTGCAGACAATTATCGCCGCCTTTACACTCGGTTCCTCCGGCGAAATGTAATTTGAATCGCCGATGCTTGCACCACGCCCACTCAGGCCGCAAACAAGCAACAGCCAGACTAAAACAACCACAAATCTCCGCAACCACTTTTTCATATTCGCTATTTTACACTCATATCTGCGATAATGCAAAAGCTAAATACAGGTTTTCGGAATAAGATTTTTTATTCCGCCAATTTGCATAAAATCTCGATGCCCTGCTCTATTTTCTCATCGCTGGTTGCGAAGCTTATCCTGAAATGCGTATCTTTTTCACTGAAAACGTTGCCCGGTATTATAAGCACGTTATTCTTAATTGCCCTCTCAACGAATTCCGTACTCCGTCCGCCCGGTGCTCTAACGAATACGTAAAACGCCCCGCCGGGCCTGACAAGTTCAAACGTATCTTTCAAACCTTCATAAATAAGGTCTCTTTTTCTCCTGTATCCACCGACGAGTTCGCTGACATCATAATCCAGAGCTGCAATAGCTGCTTTTTGAAACGGCGTCGGAGCACAAACAAAAGTATATTGCTGTATCTTGGTCATCTCTTCGACAACATCTCTTAATGACTCTCCGGCCGCAACGTAACCAAGCCGCCACCCCGTCATCGCGTAAGGCTTACTGAAGCCTCGCAGCACAAGTACTTTGTCGTAATAATTGCCGATACTTGCACACTCGCCGTCATAGCAGAATTTCTCGTAGATTTCATCTGTTACTACGACTAAATCCTTTTGTGCTGCGATTTCGGCAAGTGCCTTCATCTGTTTCTCCGAATAAACCACGCCTGTCGGATTGCAGGGTGAATTGAGTACAATCAGCTTCGTTTTGTCGGTAATACTGTTTGCTATCTTTTCCACTGGTAGCTCAAAGTCAGGGTAGCTATTAATAAATACGCACTTACCCCCCAACATATTCACAAGATGTTTGTACATAACAAAGTACGGATCGGGTATAATAACCTCATCGCCGGGATTCACAAGCGCCATGAACGCAAGCAGCAGCCCACCGCTGACGCCGCTTGTCACCAGTACGGCCGGCTTCGACCAGCCAAATTCCTCTTTTACCTGCTCGCTGATTGTTCCCCGTAGCAGCTTATCCCCAACTGTTTGAGAATATTTATTTTGCCCGGCCTTGATTGCCTTGATTGCTTCATCCTTGAGAGCATCGGGAACATCGAAGTCCGGCTGACCTATGGAAAAATCCACCGGATCCTTCAGGTCCGCCGCAAGCGCAAAAACCTTCCGAATCCCGCTTGCGTCAACTACTTTGGCCCTTTTTGCTATAATCTCTTTCATTTGGTCTTATATTACCGAAATCCACTGGATAATCAATCACCAATAATCTTTAAATCATTTGTGCTTGCATTCGACGGGCAAACTTGGTATCTTGTTATACTAAACATTTAGTGTCTTGGAATCTCGATTAACAATTTCCATTTATCTCAGGAGGGGCCAAAAATGGCTGTTGGAAAACAACTAATCGAAAATCAGTACCGTTTCCACACTACTCGCCGCGATTTCCTCAAAAAAGCCGGTTTTGGCACAGCTTCGCTGGCCCTGGCACAATTGTCGACAAATCAGGCAATAGCTGCCGATGCGCCCACCCCCCCTGCTGCGAACTTATACAATGAAAAGTATCGCCCACAGTTTCATTTCACTCCACGAATAAACTGGACAAACGACCCGAACGGCCTGGTTTTTTACAAAGGCGAATACCACTTGTTCTTTCAGCACAATCCTACCGGCATCAACTGGGGCAATATGACCTGGGGACACGCCGTCAGTACCGACCTGATTCACTGGAAGCAGCTCCCCAACGCCATAGAACCCGACGAGATGGGCACAATCTTTTCCGGCTCCGCAGTCGTAGACTTCAACAACACCTCAGGATTCCAAACCGGCTCAGAATCCGTTCTCGTTGCATTCTACACCTCAGCCGGCGCTCACGCACCAAAGAAAGTGCCGTTCACCCAGAGCATCGCGTACAGCAACGACCGCGGCAGGACCTGGATAAAATACAAAAAAAATCCCGTCATCGGACACATCAGGGCAAGAAATCGAGACCCAAAGGTCATCTGGCACGAACCTACTAAAACCTGGATTATGGCCCTCTTCCTTGATAAGAACGATTTCGTCTTGTATTCTTCGAAGAACCTAAAGCAGTGGACTCATCTGCAGGATGTCAAACTCCCCGGAAGCAGCGAATGTCCTGATTTCTTCCCGCTTGCCGTCGATGGTAACACNNGGTGGAAACGGCAGATACCTTCTCGGCACTTTCGACGGCCGAAAATTCAACCAGCAGGCCGGACCGTTTGAATCCAGAGTTGGAAACTATTACGCCTCGCAGACCTACAGCGATATACCCGAATCTGACGGCAGAAGAATCCAAATCGCATGGATGGCAGGTGGAAAATTCCCCGGCATGCCCTTCAATCAGCAGATGTCAATTCCCTGCGAGCTTACCCTGCGCACATTTCCCGAAGGAATCCGACTCTGCCGCGCCCCTGTAAGAGAGATCGAAAAGCTCCGCGGTGCGTACTGGGAATTGAAAGATACCACTTTGCAGCCGAGCGAAAAACTCCTCTCAGCAATATCGGCAGAACTCTTTGAAATACAGGCCGAGATCGAGCCCGGCTCCGCAGCAGAGATTGTCTTCAATCTCCGTGGCAATCCATTGACCTACAATGTCAAAGACAAAATGCTCGGTTGTAAAGGCAAAAAAGTGAAGGTAGAACCAATTGATGGTGTAATAAAGCTTCACATCCTCGTCGACCGCACCAGCATCGAGGTCTTCCCCAATTATGGCCGGATTACATTACACCTCTCCTTCCCGCTCGACCCCGAAAAGACCTTACAGTATCTTTCCGCCGAAGGCGGAAAAGCAAATATTAAATCTCTAAAACTATACAAACTAAAATCTATTTGGCAAAAGGCATAAACAATGTGTCACGGCAATCCCCTTTAATCTTGAAACACCGCTTTCCGCACTGAAAAGCAATCATTCCCTGAAAAAACCAGATAGCAGGTTTTGCCATCGCTGCTCATCCATTTGGTAGGAAAACTGCTCGTCTCGCCCGGCCCAACGTCCCACTTTTCAGTATAATATACGGTCGTCCACGGCCCCCACGGCTCCGGCCCGTCAAATATACCAAGACCGCCCTTAAAACGCATATCCTCTTCACCGTAAATCGTCTGACACCACAAATAACGCTTCAGGCCGGCATTGTAACTAATCCCGGAGCGGTAACACCTACCTGGATTGATAAAAACCGCCCCCCTGCTGCCAATTTCCTTAGTCCAGATTGGCTTGCCGTTACCGTCAAACCCTTTGAAAAACTCATACCCCCCCTGCTCCCTTATTTTGTCCTTCGCCACTCTTGCCATCACCATCCGGTCAGCTGGCTTATATGCGCTGTCGCTGTCCGGCGAATAGATATATACAAACTCGTCCCGAGCGCCCGCGTAATTCTTACCGAAGTTCAAAAATGTCGGATACCCGAAACTAACCTTAAACTTCCAGTCGCACCACCTCCACGTCTTACCGTGGTCTTTTGACCACGCAATCTGCGAATTGCCGACATTTCTAACCAGCATATAGAGCACGCCGTCCACGCAAAGCATCCCGCTTGCCTTTGCACCTTTGGCCCCCTGCCCTGTTCTCTCGCCACTTTCCGTTCGGATATTGACACCTTTGAAATCAGGTGGCGAACCGCTGACTTTCACAATACCAAGACTCAGCTTCTTTTTTGTTTTTGGCTCAAATCCCCACCCATCCCCGTAAGCTGAATACAGATTATCGTCGTCCGCCCAGGTAATCGGCCAGTTATCGCTGCCGGATGCTTTACGCACAATTGTTTTTACTGGGGCCCACTTAATGTCTTTTATGACCGCACTGGATGGATATGGCTGGATGCCACTGCTGCTTTCGTTTCTTACTGATAATGCAATCGGCTCAATAAACGGCTCGATGGATTTGTAGTTGGCATTACTTTCTTTATTCAACGATTTGCCCGCCCGCGACGCCACAATATCCAGGCTCGGTATCACTACAATCAGGCTGTCATACAGACCCCACGACCAGTAAGTATCTCGCGGCACCTTTGCCATTGTCCCATCTGCGTTGTTCCACCAAAGCAGCCCATAATGGTCCGATGCGTTAAAATAGCTCTCCGGTTTGACCACGGGCAAACCACGAACGGCACTCGGCACTTTTCGGGCCATATCCACAAATCGGCCTGGGATAATTTCCTTACCCTGCCATTTCCCGTTCCGCAGATAAAGATAACCAATCCTCGCCATCGCATCCACGTTGGCGCTGATACCGGAGCCAAATTCACGTCGCTTTATCCCGTCAATCTCTTTTGCCCGATACGCGTTATTTCGCCACGTCAAATCGGAAGCCTTTATCCCAATCGGCCCAAAAACCCGCTCAAACATAAGCGTATTCAGGTCTCTGCCATACATCAGCGTAATGCATTCAGCTAACCAGTTAGGCCCGCCGTCGCTGTACGACCATTTTGTACCCGGCTCAAAAAGCAGCTTCTCATATCCGCCCGGCTTATCGAATCCTGCTGTCTGTGTCGCCAGATGAAAAAGGGTAATCTTATCCAGCCAGCCAAAACTCGAATTCGACTCCGGGGGAACGCCAAACTTCGGATGATATTTTTTAGCGAAATCTCTCAGGCTTTTGATCTTACCATCTTTTAGCGCAAGACCTACCGCTGTAACACCAATCGCCTTAGTCGTTGACTTTAGGTCGTATCTTCGCTTTTGATCACCCCACCGCATAACGACCCGTCCGCTCCGAGTGATAAAACCCGATCCGCCGCCGGTCAGCGCATACTCTCGTGCCCGTTTCAATATACCTACGTCCATCCCCATCTCGTCAGGATTTGCCTTTTTCCAGGCGGGCATCGGCCAGATTTCGACACTTTTTTCCTCCGCTGCCGCCGGCAGATTTACCGTCGTTATGACAATCGCTGTCAGCAAAAAATAAGCTGAATCCCTCATGTTTTCTCCTCAAAAAGTACTGACTCCATGCTTCTCAAGTGGCTCAGTGCGGTAGAGCCATACTGCGCTCGTTTGTCTTCTGTATATAAGTGGGCGCGTAGAGTGAGTAAAGTGAAAATACACGCTGAGGGCAATTGCCTGCCTCCCCCCTGCGGTATAAAAGATTGATCCGAAATTCTTAATCTTGTTTTTCTTCGGTCTCGGCGGCCTCGACTTCGACGCCGGCTTCTGCTTCAGGTCCGGCTTCCTTTGCCAGGGCGGCTTTCTCTTTTCGGCCCGCATGACTCTTGCGGTGAGCGACCTTCGGCAGGCCAAGCAGAGAATCTTCCTCAGACCATTTCTCTTCGTCTTTAAGTTTTTCGATACGCTCCGCCCTTGTCAGAACGTTACGGTGCCTCCTGAGGGCACCTTTGATTTTTAATGAGCGGTCAATAGACATTTAACCTCACTGCCTGAAATTAATCATCAAATTTTTTGCCATATGCATCACTGAACAAGTTGGGTGCGAAACTTTCATAACCCTGCGGCGCTTTATATCGTGCACCCCACTTAATTATTTTTTGTAAAGCCGCGTAACCGTCCGTCCCTGCTATTTTCGGGTCCTTCTCATACCTATCCACAGTTACAAGGTAGAACGTGTTGCCGATTTTTCTTATTTCCGTTTCTATATTGCCCTCAGCAAAATGATACTGTACCAGTTCCAGGTCTTCCCGAGTGTGATAGGTCTGTATCACGATGCGGTTACCGCCTTTCGACTGGATTGTTACGGTTTCTTTTACATTATCATTCTTGTCATCCGGCAATATATTTTCATTCTCTTCAACTCTTTGGCCCGAACCTGCGAATCCCTGGCCTACCTTTTTCCGCAAGCCGTTAAATACTGTTCCAGCCGAGTTAGTTATTCTATTACTGTTTAGATACCCTTTTTCACCAAGCCAGAGAGCCACTAAAAACAGCAGTATCAAACCCAAAAATACCGTAAACGCAAGCGGGTACGGCAGAGAAATCTCGACTCTGCCGGCGTTAAACTGCAAAAGTTTCGGCTTTCTGGGCCAGTGCGTCGCCCTTTCGGTCACAGGCACAGCGGTTGTGACCGCCTTCGGCTCCTGCTTTTCGGGCATTGCCGGTGTCAGTTTCTTTACTTTTTTGCCATAGCCCGACTTGGACTTGCCCTTGCCGATCACCTCATAAAGCGACATTTTCCCACGATTACGTGCCATAGTCAAACCAGCTTAATATTAAATATTCCCAGCTAACTATCTTATCGGCATGATTCAAGGATACTGGCCAACACCAACTAATTATATTAACTGCTTTTTTTACTATATTCCAATCCATATTTCAACAACAATATAACATTATTGCAAATTTATATCTAAACGACACATTAATATTTGCGAAATTAAGCCATTTCCGGAACAACTGAGACGCTTTCTTATTGAAAGACCTGTCACACTCGGTATTATGGCGTTAACGTTATCCAGCATTTTTTGTCTCCGAAATTGGGTTTGTTTGGGTTTGTATTGGGTTCGTTCTGGCGTTTTATTGGCTAAAATTGGGTTCGTTTTGGGTTTGTTTGGCTTTGTTTTTCCTAATTGACCAAGTGTCCATTTGATCATAATCACCTGTTATAAAAGAGGTTACGTTCAACTTGACTTTTTTGAATTTGGCTTTGTTTTGCATAAAAATGTGAATTTGTAGTGCGCTCTTGACATGTGTAGAGGTATCTCTACAGATGTAGAGTGCTTTATAGAGACGTAAGTACTTGCGGACAGTGATGTTAGGGATCAGGGGCCAGTTG
>JAABXR010000284.1:750-924 GCA_011776225.1 Phycisphaerae bacterium | reverse complement strand
GCAGAGGACAGATGACAGAAAGCAGAGTACAGATGTCAGACGACAGCCCATAGACTCAAGATCCAAGATGCAAGGCAAAAGTGCATAAGAGCACACAAAAATAGGCGAAATGAGTACTTTTTTGGCCATTTATAGTCCAAAATGTTCAAAAACTTGTCGTTTTTTGACAAAATA
>JAABXR010000284.1:0-683 GCA_011776225.1 Phycisphaerae bacterium | reverse complement strand
CGACTTGCCCGATTCGTGCGGTTCTCCGCTATCTGCCACTTCTGTGGCAATTGTAATTATACCAAACATGGACGGAATGTTCAATAAAAAATGAACTTTTTTAAAAAAGTGCATAAGAGCACTAGCAAAAGAGCAAAATTCGTGAAGCGTGAATCGTGAAGCGTATCTCGCCGGTTGAGGCCGGGATGACCGGTATTATTTGTAGCTGGGTAAGACTGTGCTTTTTGAGGCACAAAATGTGCAAAAGAAGGCAAAAAATGAGCAAAAAAGGTGTTTTTTGGGCCCCTTTTTCGATTCACTTTTGACGCCTTACAGCCGGTATATCTGCATCTAAAAATAAATGTTACAATTCGGCAATAAAGACAACCAGCAAAATGCGAATTATTCGATCTACTTCATGCCGGGATGGATTATTCTGACCTTAGAAGTCCCAAGAAAAATATTCCCATCAGTCAGGAAACCTGCAACGGTCAACTCATCCGGTAAATCTCCTTCAATAGAACAAAGCGCCTGACGCTCAAACGAGGCCTCGATCTCCACGAGTTTATTCTTAGCGACAGAAACATGCAGAGGAGCAGATTGGATACCAAAAGAATGTAATACGGCCGATCTCTCAGAATCTACATCTTCAACGGTAAAACCTTCAGGTAAGGTAAGATGGGCTTTTATCCAGTTGCCATAAC
>JAABXR010000286.1:15959-16198 GCA_011776225.1 Phycisphaerae bacterium | reverse complement strand
CATACCCCAGCAATCCTCTAAATTTCCGCTGCTCAGGTTGCGATCCTTTGGAGTTGGCCCGCAGTAGACCGGATCGACAACACCGCGGATGTCTACGATATCAACATGGAGTTGTAGCAACAAATCCCTTAGAGAGGATACACCAAGGTCCTCCAGAAGCCGATTCATCGTGGCAGGATTAGCATTGAAATCCATCGGGACCCTATCAGGCCGGCTAAGGGCGACCGCTGTCATAACAC
>JAABXR010000286.1:5321-15867 GCA_011776225.1 Phycisphaerae bacterium | reverse complement strand
GTAAAGCTTTTTTCTGCCTCGCTCGAAAAGCAGAAACACGGTTCCATTCTTACCGGCCGCCAGGGACGAATAGGCACTGTGTCCTTCATACACAAGCCGTTTGACCGGCCAGGTCTTTGCGCCATCGAAACTCGCCCATACTGTCATGCGCACACGCGAAGAACCCGGATTGTCCGGCGTGCTGAACAAAAGTACATCCCTGCCGTTCGTTGCTTCAAGGGGCAAACGAACCAATCCCGCATTGCATCCATAACTTGGCTTGGTGCCGTATTTGAAGTAGAATGGCTCGCCGACTTCACGGAGGTGTTCGCAGACCTGCCAATCCGTCCACATGTGTCCGCCGTCGTAGCTCCAGGCGATTCGCCTGCGATGGTCTACCGCCATATGACAACGTGAGTTATAGTAGATATTACCACTGGATAATTCAGCAAGTGTTCCCTCTCCGGTCCCGCTCTGTACCGGTCCGCTTGTCTGCCAGGTCTTTCCGCCGTCGTCGCTGTAGATTGCCGTGTTGTAGTTGTACGGCCACCACTCCTGGTCGTTGTTGCCCTTGGGGGGCTGTATTCGAGCGGGCATAAGCAACCTGCCCTTGTGCTTGCCATGCTGTAGTGTTATTCCCGATTCGGAACATGCCGTTTGCACGGGTATTGAATCCGGGCTTCCGTGGCCGAGCGCATTGGGCTTTATGACAATCTCTTTCCTTGTCCAGGTTTTCCCATGATCCCGGCTTCGCCAGAGGTATCCACCCTTTGCGCGAACCACCATTACATCGCTGGTGTTTTCATCTACGATAGCACTGCCCCCGGCGTCAGAGCCGATTTTTTGGATTGGCCCCCAGTTCCTGCCGTTGTCTTCGCTACGACGAAGGACCCGGCCGGACTTGGCAAAAGCCAGAACCGTTCCGTCAGTTGCCACGACAATGTTTGGAATGCGCATTGAAGTGAAGAGGTCCTGTATTTCAAAGAATGGTGCAGCGCTGGGCCGAGTATTTTCTTTCTCAGCGAAGCCTGCTCCTGAAAATAATAAAACCATCATAAAACTGATAATGAGAACCTTTTTGCTAAACATATATTCCTCCTGTCAGTGATTGCTCTCTTGTCGTCAATCCACCGATATGGTAGAACTTTGCCTGATTTGTTTGATTTCGAAGGCATTGAGGACCGCCTTCGAGCCTTCGCGTCCTGGTCTGGCCGGGTCGGGATAGTCGTTATTGCCGCCGTCGATAATTACCAATACATCATTGGAGCCATCAGTTTTGAACCGGATCACAGATGTGCCGACCTCGGCGTCCGAAGTCGTGCTGGTCACGTCGATATCACGTGCTTCCCGGATGGATATAACACCTGTACCCGTACCTGTGCCAATGTCCCATCCGCGATAGCCCGACAGTGGTTGGGCGGGCAGCGGGACAGCACGCACCTGCGGCATGTTCGGCATGCGAGAAGGCTGATCAAGACTGTTGCGCGTGCTCTGCTTCCTTGGCTCCCAGTGGTTGTGGTAGCACGTCATTTCATATTCGCCGGCAGGCAGACCATTGATGCGCATAAGGATGTCACCTGTTCGCTCTCCACCCCAGTCGATGTTGTGGAACCAGCCGTTGGCGATAGGATCTCCCTTCGGCTTGCCGGTCGGTCGTCCACCGCCTCCGAGATTGTCGCGGCTCATACCGTAAACGGCGAATCCACCGTTGCCATGGCTGCCGCAATCGAGCATAACGTGCACTCCCGTACCGTCGAGACCGGCAGTGTTCGGCGGAATTTTACCGCCCGAACCATCTTCCCAAGTACCGTCGTGCATGTACATATCAGCCCATCGACACGCCACGAACGGTGTCCAGCCCGGCTTGAGTGTGCCGGCCACGGGGGTGGGATCTTTCTCACTCTTTGGTAACGCCAGGTCGACCTTCAAAGCAATTATTGCTTTGTCTTTTTTCCCAGTCTTTATGGCATATAGGGCATCCACTTCTTCAATCTTGAATCTTGTACTGACCACCGAATGTTTATCTTTGCCCGGCCGATACTTGATGTAAGTGGTGGCGACAATAGTTCCATCGGGCAGCAACTCCATCCCGGGATAACCGCAATCCGAGCCGGCATAGCTATGCAATAACTTGATGCGATACCGGCCGGGACATCCCGTCCGGATGTCCTTATAGGTCCCCACCCAAGCAACGAAATGGCCACGAGCGGGGCTTTTTGGCGCCATATCGCGGAAAGCGATTACCAGTCTCCCATCATGTGTGTAAACACCCATGTGCCGGTCGCCGGTCAGGCCCCAGGGCGTGTCAATCGGTTTGCTCCAACTTTTGCCTTCATCCCGGCTGAACATCATGAGGCTATGACCCTTGTGCGTGTTCTCGCGCATCAGACAACACAGTTCCTTGTCGTCCGGGGAATGGAAGACGAAGGGTTCGCAGGGAACTTTATCTTCAACCTCGGCAATGACCTGAGGTTTGGACCAAGTCAGGCCGCCGTTTTTGGTTATTGTCTGAAGAACCTGAACAGAACCGCTAATTCGGCGATGGTAAAATCCGGCATAAGTGCCGTCCCTTAGGCGGGTAACGGAACTAAATGTCATTACGCAATGGAAATCCTCGCCCAGCGGTTCCATTTCGCGCCAGGTTCTTCCGCCGTCATCACTTACGATTCGTGGCATGTTCGGCCGGGCCGAAAACACCCATAAGCGTTCCCGGCCTTTCGGATCAACCATTCGATAGATGCTGGGACAATTCCAATGTTTTTTAAAACCTTCAGGCAGTTTGTCATCCAGGCGTGTCCAGTTCAGACCACCGTCGTCGCTGCGGGCCATGGGTCCGGCGTGGCCGCCGTGGCCGATACACCAGACCGCGAAGATAGTCCTGCCGTCCGGCATCAGAAGGGTGGTGGGGTGCCCTTGGTATATTTTTTCGGTGCCTTCGGCAATAATTACATGGCGGCCGGTATCTTTGGAANNCTTTGGAAATATCGACGACGGACAATTGTTGATTGCTTCTGATTGATGACACCGGAAAAGAGGCAAAAACAACCGATTGTGGCGTATGGGCCTGAACGATTCCATACAATAGAGGAGAAGAGAAAGTCAGTAAAAGACAGACAATTGTGAGAAAGAATACTCGGTAATTCATAGCAAGCCTCCTGTTATAGCAGAACAAAATCCACTGAGATTCTCTGTCCGATTATATCAGATAGACCGCATTTGTCCATCAATATAACGCCATGGAAAGAAACCTGACATAAGTCTGCTTTTCTGTATTTCCTGGAGCTTACTTTTAATTGCTTAGGCGTTCTTTTCAAGAGAACTTCAATTTGTATGCGGATAAGAGGGATTATGCTATAAGTATTTGGACTGGTGTTCGAGCGGAAGATTCGTTAGAATATGTTGATGTAAGCATATATGAGGATCGATAAACATGAGAAGGTTCTGTGTATTAAGATCAATTATTTCAGTTTGGATTATTCTGCTAAACCTTCTTATCTTTTGTCCGGCAAGTGAGGCAACACTTAAAGGCGGCTGTGCGAAGGTAAATATCACTCCGCCTCTTGGGATTGAACTCATCGGTTCGAAAGGTAAGCCAAGTGACGATATACTCGATGAACTCTATTCCAAAGCACTGGTTCTTAATAATGAGAATACTACCATAGCAATTGTATCGGTCGACTTATTGTACACGCCTCTGGAGGAAATCACCAACCCGGTGCGACGGATTATCAAAGAGAAAACCGGAATCCGCGAGCAGAATGTCCTTATCTGTGCTACACACACGCATTCCGGGCCGGAGGTTTTCACAAGGTCCAAGCATGGACCCGATAAAGAAGTTCCCATCTCCAAAATTGACCAGATCTATTTGCAGATATTGATAAAAAAGATAGCAGATACGGTACTTATTGCTCATAGGAACATGCAGGAAGTCAGGATAGGGGGGGCGAAGGGTCAAATTCCTGAAATAGTGTATAATCGAAGGCCAAGGACCGGCGATGGTTTGGTAAAAATGGCATTTACCCTTCCACCCGAAGTCATTGCAACCCAGAAAGTAAAGCGGGGGCCTGATGATTCCGTGCGGGTCACATTTGACTATACGCACGAGGATGAAAAGGTGGATTTCGGCCCCATTGATCCCGATGTATGCGTGCTGAGAGTGGAAGATGTCAACGGTGGAATTGTTGGTTCACTTGTAAACTTTGGCTGTCATCCCGTTTGCATATATCCTTATTTGAATACCTCAATATCGGCCGATTATCCCGCGTACGCCACGGGTGTTGTCGAGAAGGTCGAGGGGGGAATTTGCCTGTTTGCATTAGGTTTAGCCGGGAACATAGTTCCTGTTCGAAGGGGAGTCAAGCCCCGGCAGCAAATTGGCAAAGCCCTTGGCGCCGAGGCGCTTAAAAGATTGCAACTGATTACCACTACCGGAAGTGTCACTTTGAAGGCGCTTAAAAAGGAAATTAAATTTCAAACAAAGAAGGCGCTCTCGCCAAACGGAAAAACAAATGATAATAAAACCATAGATTATATAACAACTGAGATACAGGTCCTCAGACTGGGGGACATTTATATTTTGGGGCTGCCCGGAGAGATTCTGGTTGAAGTAGGTCTGGATATCAAAAGAAAAACAGGCTTGGAGAACCTCTTTATTACTACAGTCAGCAATGACACAATCGGATATGTTTGCCACAGCCGGGCCTACGAAGAGGAAGGATATGAATCCGGTTCGGGGACCAATCTGGCAAAGGGAGCCGGAGAGATTATGACAGAGAAGGCGGTGGAACTCATCAATCAAATCAGAAAAACAGATGATTAACCCATTGACTTGAGACAGGTTATTAAGCTTGGGATTGTTTACCTATATATATTAAATCTGCAATCAAGATTTTGTTGCGTTCTTCTTTTTGATGCGTTAATTTATAAAAAACCACCATCTTTCTTATAACAAGGTGAATTTGAGTGGAGACTGATCAATTTATAAAAAATGAGCCTTTGGTTGTTACTTGTACGGAAGGTCTTGATAAGCTTATTGGTCAGGTACATGACGAATTTTTTATTCTTGATAATATTAAATACGATAAAGATCAGCAAATAGTCGAGATTCCATACCGACGAATGTTTCATGGAGGTCCTTATCGGATAATCCGGAATATTTTCGGCATAAAAAGAATTGAAATCGAATTAATCAGATCTTTGCTTATTATACGAAATGTAAAGATTATTATTACAATGATAGGTCAAAAATTGGAACATATTCTTTTAATACGATTGAGTATGATGGTACAAATCTGCGAATAATATGCTGTGAAGATCTTGAGTTAAACATGGTTGTTTCGGAAATTAAGATCGAGAGCCATGATATAGAAGTAAGAGGAAAAACGAGATTAACAAAAGGATGGTTTTGGGAATCAAGTACAGGAAGAGTTTACGAATAAAGGTTTTTTAGCAAACCACAAGGCCCAATCTTTAATAACTTTAAATAACAAAGACTTATTTACCAACTCTACAAAGAACTGCTTTTAACTGCTTGGGATGAATAATCACATTAGTTTGTACGATGAGAGAGTTGCTCTTAAGGCATTGCCAGAGATTCTACCTCATAGCGACAAGGGCAATGAAGCAAGTAGGGCAGTTGATCAGAGGACCGGAACTGATGATCTTCCTACTGCAACGGTTGGAAAAACCGTTGCAAAAACTGTCAAAAAAACTGCACAAAAACTGCCACAAACAGCTTACTTGGCCGGACAAGCTATGTCAGAGCAAGTCAACAAGAAGGATCCTTCTCCAGGTGGTGATACCTCTTTTAGTCAAACTCATAAGCCTATAAAAAAAGGTGACTTAGGCAACACAAAGCTGCCTAAGTCGATGCTTGTCACTGCCAAAAACGGAGAGGGCGGGATTCGAACCCGCGGTAGGGGTGTATACCCCTACGACGGTTTAGCAAACCGTTGCCTTAAGCCACTCGGCCACCTCTCCGAGTAATATGTCATAATCTATATTGTACGAACTCATATTGCAAGAAGATAACTGATAAACTGCATTTTTTTACGACACAGTGCAAAGACTTCACCCCAATAAAATCTCAATTGAGCTAACTAAAAAGGTTTATATGCACACCTGTGATTTGGGCCTGTTTATAGTTTAGCGGCTCTACTGCCCCCCCTAAAATTCCTGCTTTCGGCCAATCCGGGCGCTGCCCCTGCACAGCATTTCAATATCCCTTGCTACAATCTCAGCGATGATTTGTCTTTGTTCTGATAACGGCGACTTCAACTGCCCGGCCGTATCCTTAGCCGGTTCAGCTTCACGCTCCTGCTTTTGGTCTCCATCTTTTTCGCCGGGCGCTTTTCGACGTATAGCCGTGATTTTTCGATGCTCAGCCATAATCTTTTCGGCAAGATTGAATTTGGGTATTTCGCTCGTTTTTTGGTCCGTTTCAACCGGTGTGTTTTTCACGGCAGGGGGGTAGGGGGCATTTGGGATTGTTTCCTGCGAATTCTCTTCCTTGTCGGCTATGTTCCTGTATGGCGAGGCTGACGGTATAATATCTCGTGCGCGAAGAACATCTGTTTTGCGAGGCTCGCTATTAGTGTCAAATTGTTTATTATTATTGACCATACTGACCGCTATTACATTTGTTAACAACTTCTGACTATAATTGGTTTTTAGAATTAATCAAGAATAAAAAAATCCATGTCTATTCCATCAATACAAATAGATACTTTTAATTCGTAATCGAAAGCGTATCACCGGTTTCTTTTTGTAGTTGTTTGAAACGCTTTTTGAGCTTTCTGATAATTCCCGCATTTGCCGGGTCATCTGCGATGTTTTTCGTTTCCATGGGGTCGCTCTTTAGATTATATAACAAGGTCTTATCGATTTTGGGGTAATATATCATCTTGTAATCGTCCATGGTAATCATCCGCTGGAGGTTAATATAGCCGCCGTAAATAGCATCATACGATTGTTTGCTTTTGCCTTTGATAAGGGGCAGCAGGCTCTTAAACCGGACCTGGGCCGGCATTTCTACTCCGGCCAGATCGAGTGAAGTTGCCATTATATCTTGTAGGTAAACCGGGGAGGCTATTCTTTTGTTTTTCGGTATATTCGGGCCTTTGACCATCAAGGGCACTCTCACACTGTGGTCGAACATGTTCTGTTTGCCGAACAGGCCGTGATGACCGACCGCGAGCCCGTGGTCGGCGGTGAAGAAGATGTATGTGTTGTCGGCTTTGCCGGATTTTTCGAGAGCGTCGAGAATGCGCCCGACTTGCGCGTCCATGTGTGTGATTATGGCGTAGTATTCCTGCCGGTTAACTTTGACGGCATATTCGGTTCGGGGAAACGGGCCCAGTTTTTCGTCGCGAAGATTTTTGCCGCATCCGATCGCGTCCTTGTACTCGTATTCGTCCTGATAGTTTACAGGCACCTTAACCTTATCCAGCGGATATTTGTCGACGTATTCCTTTGGCGACTGTCTTGGATCGTGAGGGGCGTTAAAAGCCAGGTACATAAAGAAGGGATTGTCGCTTTTTGCGGCTTGTGCGAGGAACCGTTCGGCGTCGTCACCTAAAACTTCGCTCCAGTGTTTGCCGCCTTTCCAGAAGCCGCCGAACTTCGTATCATAAGGGCTCCATACATCTTTTTTGCCCTCGATGGGGCGGTTATATCCCTGCTTTGTCTGGTTGGGCATACCGGGCCGGACGTTGGTGACGTTGTCGAAGATTTTCTTAGGATCGATTTTGACGTGCCACTTGCCGGTCATATACGTATCATAGCCGGCCTTTTTCATATATTGCGACCAGAACCTCCCCTTTGCTGCTTCGTCCTTGAGAATTGGTTCAGCATTTTTTGCGTGCCATAGAAATCGTCCGATGTTAAGCATGGTACGGCTCGCAACGCAGACCGCACCGTGCCATGCACCCTGGTTATAAGCGTGGGTAAATGTCACTCCGCCGCGGACGAGCCTGTCGAGGTTGGGGGTTTGTATCTCGTCACTGCCGAGGGAGCGCAGGGTTTCGAAACACTGGTCGTCTGCGAATATAAAGAGAATATTAGGTTTGTCTTTTTCCCCACCAAATGCCCGTAAATCCGGTAATGTAAGGGCTGTAATACCTGCCCCCACAAACTTCATAAAACTACGACGTGTACAAGAATAACTCATGAAACTCTCCTGACTTGGCATTTACAAATTATAAACGTTACAAAAGATTTTCTCCGTCCGACATCAATAGTCTTTTAATCAATCCTGCGTAATTTCACGGCCTTGAGGTCAAACGCATTGTCACCGGGTATCTCCAAAGCTCTCACGATAAGTTTCGTTCGCCCCTTGCTCAGCTTAACATCACCAAGGATCAGAGGTGCCCAGATTTTTTCGTACACTTCACCACGCTCAATCCGGTCAGGACTCAGTAGGGGGGCAGGATTGTGCGCCTTGTTAACCACACCCTCCAGCCTCTTGGCGCCCGCCTCAACTCGCACTTTTACGCCAATGTTTTCCCTTGAACATATATACATCAATGTTACCTCATAGCGGCCGCTTTCTACCACTTCAATATCCCACCAAGGATACGCATCGGTGCTTGTCCAGTTGGTAACATAGTCATTGGCCCAGCCTGAACGGCCCTTATAGCTAATTCCCTTTTTAAAACCAGGTTCCAGAAAAGCCTCATGTCCCGGCAGAGTGACAACTGGCCATTGCAAATAGCCAATGGGAATTGGCAGGGGGGCAAAGCCGGATTTTGTCACATCCGCCGCCGCAGCCTCGAAGGCCGCGCTAAGCCTTTTCACAACCTCCTGATGGTCTTTTGATACATTTTTCTTCTGCCCCGGATCATCGACCATGTCATAAAGTTCCCAGCGATTCCTGCCCTTAACAGCTCTCCATTTCTGTGTGCGAACCGAGCCGGGAACATTTGATCCCCTGGGACTTCTAAACGTAAAAATCATTCGATCCGTCCAGCCTTCGGTTTGGTCTTTCAACAAAGGCATTAAACTAACGCCATCCTGCGGTAATGTTTTCGGCATATCCAAACCACACATTCCTATGATTGTAGCGAACATATCGATGTGGGCGGCAATTTGAGTAACTTTGGTTCCCGGCTTGATATGTCCCGGCCAGCGGATAAAAAGCGGGACGCGTATCCCGCCTTCATGCACGCTGCCCTTACGGCCTTTCATACCGCCATTATAGCGGTCGGAATTGGGACCGTTATCAGTCAAAAATAAAACGATTGTGTTGTTGCTCAATTTCAATTCATCGAGGCGCTTTAGAACTCGGCCGATATTGTCGTCAAGATTCTCTACCATCCCGTACACACAAGCTGTTTTATCGTCGAGGCCTCGATTCTTGTACTTGTCGAAGTACCGGTCGGGGACCTGAAACGGCGAATGCGGAGCGTTATAAGGTATATAACAGAAGAAGGGCCGCTGTTTGTTCTTTTCTATGAAATTTATCGCCGCATCGGTAAAAACGTCGCTGATATATCCTTTTGTCTTGATGGTCCGGCCGTTGTGTTCGAGAGTTGTATCGAAATAATTGTTCCAGTGTCCACAGCAGAAGCCGAGGAATTCATCGAAGCCCTGCCCGTTTGGATTATGTGGATAATGCGCGCCATTGTGCCACTTGCCGAAACAACCCGTAGCATAGCCGGCCTGCTTAAGAGCTTCGGCGATTGTAACTTCCTCGCTGCGCATGTTTTCCCGGCCCCGAGTAACGCCATGCGTTCCCGTTCGCAAGTGATATCGGCCGGTAAGCAAACTCGCACGCGTCGGCGCGCAAACCGGACTTACGAAGAAGCGCTCAAAACGTGCTCCGTCAGAGGCGAGCCTGTCCAATATCGGTGTATCGATTTTATCGTTACCATGTGAACTTACGTCACCCCAGCCCTGGTCGTCGGTCATTATCAAAACAACGTTCGGCCGCTTTCTTTCCCTAACAGTTGCTCCCCATGCGCCGGCAGAATCCGGCGATATTGACAATATCCCAGACAAAATCCCTGCCGAGCCTATTGTTTTCAAGAATTCTCTTCTCGTCTGACCGAACATGCCGTTACTCCTCAGGCCCTTTTCTTCTTTTTCTTGTTTTTCCTATCACTTCTTTGATACCCCCGGGCGTAGTCGGACCGGCATCGCTGCTCGGTCCTGTCCGGTTCCTCGCCCAGTTCTTTAACAAGAGCGGCGTGCATCATACTGACCTGCCTCTTGTACTTCGCCTGCTCCGCCAGGTTATTGAATTCACCAGGATCACTCTCAAGGTCATACAGCTCCCGCTCCGCCGGGTGGTTCTCGTCAGCGACAGTATGATATACATACTTATACTTACCCATGCGAATCATCGCAAATCCCGAGGCGATGTTGTGAGCGTAGTATTCGCTCACGGCAATGTCTTTCCAGTCGCTTTTGGCATCATCCATCCACCGCACCATGGAATCGCCGTCCCAGTCATCGGGTACTTCCGCTCCACCCAGTTCTGCGATTGTCTGAACCACGTCCACCAGCGAACAGGCCTGCGTTCGTCGCTGCCCGCCTTTCCAGCGCGAAGGCCAGCTCACAATCAGCGGCA
>JAABXR010000286.1:525-5290 GCA_011776225.1 Phycisphaerae bacterium | reverse complement strand
CAGCGGCACCCGGCTGGCGTGCTCGTACATACAGTTCTTCCACCACAGACCGTGCTCACCCATGTTTTCCCCGTGGTCTGTAGTGTAAATTACGACTGTGTTGTCATCCGCTTCACTGTTGTCCAGCGCCTTTAGAACCTTGCCTATCTCATCATCAAGCCACTGTGTTAGCCCGTAGTAAAGCTCGCGCCCCTTGCGCACGATATCATCAGGCGCATCCTCAACGTTGAAGCCAATACGAAGATGTTTATAGTTTCTCGGCTGCGATTCCAGATGACCTTCGGGAATTTTCGGCATCGGCACCTTGCCCCTGTATTGCTTCCAATACTTCTCCGGCACAATCAAAGGAAAATGGGGCGCAAGATAACCCACGAAAAGAAAAAACGGTTTGTCACCTGCCTTGTAATTTTTCAGAAACTCAACCGTCCCCTCCGTTACTTTTCCGTCGTGAGTCAAAATACTCGATTTGTCCCCGGTATGAAAATTGTCAAATCGTCCCGACATCCCGGCCTTTGGCGCAAGGTCATCGGCTTTGCGCCGTCCGCCTTTACCCGTCTTGCGAGAGTTGTTCATATTGCCGCCGATTTCTCTAAATCCATACCGTCGCGTCCTGTCATAATGCATCTTGCCGCACAGCACCGATTCGTACCCCGCCGCCTTCATGATCCGCGGCAACGACGGGCAATCCGCATTTTCAAGCCAACAGTTATTGCTCCAGGCGCCTACTCGCGAGGCATATTTGCCGGAAGTAAACGAAAGACGCGATGGTACGCATAACGGCGAGTTACAGTAACAGCTCTCGAATGTCAGCCCGCGTTTACTCAGCCCGTCAAGATTCTTCGTCCGTACAATATGATTGCCGTAGCTGCCTGTCACGCTTGCGTTATGCTCATCCGACATGATAACCATGATGTTAGGTTTGCTTGCAGCTTTCCGCCCGCCGAATACAACCTTCGGCATCAACACCGAGCCAAGTGTAGCCCCTGCCGCTTTAAGAAAATCCCTCCTGTTCCGCCTGATTATACTCATCATCCGACTCCTTATCATAAGCGTTTCACATACACATAATATGCTCCACGAGACTCACCTTTGTCATCTATAAACCACGTCTGAAGTTGTGTCTTGCCTGCCTTAAGTTTTACCTGAAAATTCACCGCATGCGCATCCGCGGAAACCGGCTTACTAACATCCAAATCTGCTATCTTGAGTCTTGCCTTGGTTACGTTTATTGCCTTTCCCTTCGCAATAGCCGCCATGATTGGTTTATCCACTTCCAGCGGCCACCTCCGCAGCGAAACCTCATACCTTCCGTCACGAGCCACTTCTACCGCCCAGAAACCGTTCACCTGCATCCCGCTGCGAACCGCACCCTGATGCCACGGCACTCTCGGAGTGTGCCAGTCGTGAGACATCAGCCGGACAGGATTTTCTTTGTCCGAACCAATAATAGTCTCACAATAATCATCGAAGCCCTTGGACAGGTCCGCCCACCACTTTTCGTAAGCATCCCGCAATTTCTCAACGACTTTCGGTTTCTCGTCGGCGATGTTGTTCCCCTGTCCGGGGTCTGCTTTTATATCGTAAAGCTCTTTACCGTTGACCAGCCGCCATTGCTCCGTCATAACAGCGCTCTTTCGCCACTTCTGGGGATATTCGATTCGCTGCGAGTGGACCAATAGCGTGCGTTCCGGCCAGATGACGCTTTGATTCTTGAGCAGAGGCACGAGACTCGTGCCGTCGAAAACCAGATTTTTCGGCTTCTTGAGACCGCACAAACCAATCAGCGTAGGAAGCAAATCAATATGTGCCGTCAGTCGGTCAACGTCCTTGCCTCCCTCCAAGCCGCCACCGGGCCAGCGAATAAAGCACGGCACCCGGTGACCGCCGTCATACTCAGATCCCTTGGTTCCTTTCATGCCGGCATTAAAGCCCACGCCCCGGCGAAAGCCGGCCGCCGTCCCGTTATCCGTCATAAAGATAAGAACGGTGTCCTTTTCAAGTTCCATCGCCTCCAGTTTCTTCATAAGCCGTCCCATGTTTTCATCGATATTGGTAATCATACCATAGAAGGCGGCGTTGGGAATGTCCTTATTGCCCTCGTACATCTTCTCATACTTTTCAGCTACATTATAAGGGCCGTGCGGTGCATTTGTCGTAAGGTAACAGAAGAAAGGCTTATCCTTATTGTCTTCGATAAATTTCATCGCACCATCAAACCATACGTTGGTACAATAGCCTGAAAACTTTTTCCACTTGCCGTTGTGCAGGTATGTATCATCGAAGTAGTCGTTGCCCCAGTAGTCCGGTCCTTGGCCGACACCGCCTCCACCATGAATTAACACTTCATCGAAGCCGCGGTCCTGCGGCCGGAAAGGATAGTTGTCGCCCAGATGCCACTTGCCGAAGATACCCGTCCGGTAGCCGCTCGCCGAAAATACGTCAGCCATCGTGACTTCATGCTTGCCCAAAAGCGACCGGCCCATAATCGTATGCCAGACACCCGTCCTGGTTGAATAATGTCCAGTCATAAGGGCCGAACGAGTCGGCGAACAGGTCGGGTCGACATGAAAATCGGTCAGGCGAACGCTTTGAGAATGGAGCCTGTCGAGATTCGGTGTTTTGATTACAGGATTGCCATGGCATCCCAAGTCACCATAACCCTGGTCGTCGGTTATTACCAGGATGACGTTCGGCCGCTTACCTTTCTTACCTGTTCCATTGCCTAAACTTTTACAGCTTGGCAATACTGAGAGCACCCCCGCCGTAACAGCACTTTGGCTCGCTCTCCTGAGAAATTCTCTTCTTGTTTGCTTGTTCATATCAGTTTACCTCTCCTGCTATTCAACTTGTGAAAAATGTGTATTAACAACTACCCACTATTTTGTTCCGGTCCTATAGAAAGTTGTGTGAATTCTCCCAGGTCGAATTGCTCTATCAGCGAATGAACATCGTCTGTGGTTACGCCTTTTATGGAATTTATATCATCTTCGATGGTGCGATACTCTTCCAAATAGGTCCAGTTAAGGCCAAGGTCCAGCAGCCGGCCCATGGGCAACTCATTCTTTATAACCAATGCACTTAAAGTCTTGTTCTTTGCCTTTTGTAATTCTTCTTCGCTTATTCCATCCTTTGAAAGACTTTCGAAAATGTCTTTGATTGTATCAAGCACTTTCGTGCCCTTTTCGCTGCTGCACCGGATGTAACTTTGAAATACGCCCGTCCCATCCATAGCGCCGAATTGCATTGACGCCGCTTCTGCCAGCGCCTTGTCAACAAGCTCCCAGAAAAAACGCGAGCCGACATCATCGCCGACGACAATCCCTAATAAAATGGCTGCGAAACGTCTCGCGTCCTGAGCGGACACACCGGGACTCATAAGGCATATATGTTCACGGGCAAGGTTTGTCTTCTCAATGCGTTCTGTCTTCCTGCTTCCTGGAAAATCCTCCAGTTCTCTTCCGGTATCCTGTTTTTGCCACTTACCGCATCCTGCCTCGACAACCGAACTGATTTGACTCCAGTCAAAATTGCCCGCACAGGCCAGCACAATATTATTGGGAGCATAACGGTTGGTAAAGTAATCACGCATCTGTTTTGCGGTTAAGCCGTCAATGCTCTCATTGCTGCCCAGAATACTGTTACCGCAGGGATGGCCGTCGAAATATAGATTCCTGCACCTGTCCATAACATCGAAGCTCGGCAGGTCCTTATACATTGCAATTTCTTCTTTGATTACGTTTTTTTCGATATTGAAATCTTCATCCCGAAGCGCCGGCCTCATCAGTTCTATCCATAGTTCTGTTATCTCGACCAAATATTCCGGCAAAACCTTGGCGTAAAAGATTGTATATTCCTCACCGGTGGCGGCGTTGAATTCGGCACCACGTTTGTCGAAGGCCTCACTGACTTCAAATGCGTTTAGTTTCTCCGTGCCTTTAAACAGCATATGTTCCAGAAAATGTGACACTCCGTTTATTTGCAGGGTCTCGTCCCTCGCTCCGGTCTTGACAAAAAATCCTACTGCTGCTGATTTGGCGGATTTGTTGACTTCACCTATCAGGCACAGGCCGTTCGATAATATCTTCTTCTTGAATTCCATACTCGTCTTTATTTAACAGTCAATTCTTTCGGGCCGATTGTCACCACCGTAAAATCTATGAACTTATTGTTGTGCAGGAACTTCATAACCGAATCAACGCTGGTTTCTTCGACTTTACTCTTAATTTCATCCAGACTCCGGACTCTGCCGTATAAATAGTAATCACTTGCAATCCCGCCGGCCCGGCTTCTCGACGATTCACTTTGCAGGATCAACGCCGCTTTTAGCCCAACCTTTGCTCGCTGGAGTTCTTCTTCACTTATCCCCTCACTGAGCCGCCTGAATTCACCGATTATACAATCCAGAGTCTCCTGCCCCGTCTCAGGAGTAGTACCCGCGTAGCACGTTATACCCGCCGCCTCTTTGAGGCCGTGATATCGTGCTCCGATTGCGTAACACAATCCTCGCTTTTCTCTAACCTCTGTAAATAAGCGTGAACTCATCCCGCCCGAAAGAACCTCCACCGCCACCCTTGCATTATAATAATCCTCTTCGGTCGGTTTGACCGTATCGGTCATCACACCAATATGTACCTGCGCACCGTCATTATCCAGATGTTTATAGGGGGCGCCTTTCGCGCTCAATGAAACCGGCTTAAGGGGCTCCTGACCATCGGATTCGAACAGTTTTTCGATTTGGGCAACAACAGCGTCAAAATCATATTTA
>JAABXR010000286.1:0-429 GCA_011776225.1 Phycisphaerae bacterium | reverse complement strand
GCAGCTTCAGCATAACCTTCTGTCGTGGGTCGTCATCCAAAGCCAGCACTGAGTCAATCGCCAGTTGCCTGGCTAATTCGAACTGG
This sequence comes from Phycisphaerae bacterium, assembly GCA_011776225.1. Taxonomy (GTDB): domain Bacteria; phylum Planctomycetota; class Phycisphaerae; order Sedimentisphaerales; family Anaerobacaceae; genus CS2-K091. The sequence continues at coordinate 343 of JAABXR010000286.1, read as the reverse complement.
TCCTCTTTCAATTGCGGCCGCAGTATAATATCGGCATATAAATCCAGAGCATCCCCCAGGTTCTCCGATTCAAGCGCCGATCCAACGCTTATATGCGAACTGCTCATCGAGGCCGCACGATGCAGACCTAATCCGTCAAGCGCATCCCCAAGATCCCTGCTGTTCTTCTCACCTGCGCCTCTGAAAATCCAGTCGACGATAACACTGCCGGCCCCGCAGCAGCCCTCCGGTAATATCGCGGCTCCGGCTGGCAACATAAATCCGAACGCAACCGACTCAACTCCCTCCATCGGCTCGCCTACAAGAACCATACCGTTCTTCAATATATGTGTATCAATTCTTT
>JAABXR010000176.1 GCA_011776225.1 Phycisphaerae bacterium | reverse complement strand
CCATTATAGAAGGGCAGACTTTACGTTTAGCTCCTCTGGATCAGTTCCTTGCGTTACGGGGGGCATTGCGTGAAGACACCGCCTTTGATGCAGCCATAGAATTTCTTGATCAGGCCTGGCAATCATGGACGATTCCCAACTCTGCTTAGATACGAATGTCCTGATCGCCTTTCTCAAAGGACGAGAACCAGGCGCAGCGGCTGCTGAAAAAGCGGTGAAAGAATACGCTTGTTATGTGACCGCGATTACCGTCNNNTGCGGCGGCGCGGCGAGCCGCTACTTTGCACGCTGACCTGATAAGTCGTAATCAAGACATTGGTATCAAAGATGTCCTTATCGCCGCTATCTGTCTTGGGCATGGGCTGCCCATTCTTACCGCTAATCATCAACACTTTTCCCGTGTATCAGGGTTAAAAGTTGTAAAGCCGTCCGAGCTGATAAGCGGATTGTCAACTCCCTGATTTGTGCAAGATTTCATGCTGTTGGACAGCTGAATGATCACAAGCACGGAAAACCCTGCCAAGCGCCCGAACTTGGCAGGGTTCCTTTTTGGACATATGAATCAGGGTATAATCCTATTCGGAGGTGAGCTATGAACATTCGTCATATTCTGGCTGATATTCATGCCCTTGAAGAAGAATTATTGGATTTTGAACGCAAATTCGGTATCCGTTCAGAAACGTTTTAAGCCGCTTGCGTTAGCGGTGAAGAACCAGAAGATGATAGCTGGGTTTTGGATTTTGGCGAGATGAAGCGTAATTGGCAAGAGCCATTAGTTGAACAGAAAGTAACTTATATTTTGGAGTTAGAGGGTAAATTCATCATCATCGAGAATGTGCCAGCACGGGTGAATGTGGAGACAGGGGAACAATATTTCTCACCAGAAGTAGTAGAACAGCTCCAGCAAACAGTTTGGGAAGAGAAAAAGCCTAACCGAGTAGTTGAGACACCCGTGTTTGAGTTTGCATCGTGAACTACGCCTAACCAGGCGATGGAACCAACGAAATAGGCTCATAACAAACTCCGCTGCGCTCCGCCCATGATCAGCCTATTTCGCGGCCCAGCCGCGCGTTAGCCGCCAAAACAAGTTAGAGAGACTTCTATGAGC
>JAABXR010000330.1:945-1565 GCA_011776225.1 Phycisphaerae bacterium | reverse complement strand
TTGTTTAAAAGTGTTAACTATCGTGGTCTGGGTTATGTTGAGATAAAGCGTGACGAGCGCTCTGGCAAGTACTTTATCGTAGAACCTAATATCGGACGGCCGACGGGTCGATCTGCTATCGCTGAAGCGGGCGGTGTTGAATTACTTTATACCATGTATTGCGAAGCAATTGGCTGGCCGCTGCCGGCAAATCGCGAGCAAAGTTATAAAGGGGTGAAGTGGGTTCATCTGCTCCGAGATCTGCAGTCGGCGCTGTACTATTGGCGGCGGGGAGAGCTTACGTTGACGGAATGGTGGCAATCATTACGCGGCCCAAAAACGTACGCTTTGTTTTCCTGGCGTGACCCTGTCCCCTTTTTGAGTGCTTTACAAAGGGCAATACCCGTCCTTCTGTCGCCTCGCGAACAAGGAAAAGAAGACTATTGAAGGGGAAGAGACAAATGAGTTGACCGCCTGAAAAAGCACCAGAGTGACTGTTATATTCATGGAAACATTGTTATGAACAACGTATTTGTGCATCCAACTGCCATCGTAGAAACACAACAAATCGGTCAAAACACTTATATTTGGGGGCTCACCCATATAATGAAAGATGTTTATATTGGTACAAATTGTAACAT
>JAABXR010000330.1:0-918 GCA_011776225.1 Phycisphaerae bacterium | reverse complement strand
ACTATCAAAAATGGAAACATGATTTGGGAGGGAATCATACTAGAAGATGGCGTATTTGTCGGTCCCCATGTAACTTTTACGAACGATCTTTATCCCAGATCACCACGACTTCTTCAAGCACGAAAGAGGTATAGTAATCGAGAATGGCTTTTGTCGACCCAGGTGCAATACGGGGCCTCAATAGGGGCCGGAGTAGTTATTCTGGCCGGAATTACAATTGGTAAGTTCGCCATGGTTGGGGCTGGTGCTACAGTTACGAAAGATGTGCCACCCCATGCCTTGGTTGTCGGTAACCCGGCATACCTAAAGGGTTGGGTTTGCCAATGTGGACAGCCCCTAGGGTTTCAGAAAAATATAGCATACTGCAAAGATTGTGATCTGAGCTTTGTGGAACATGGCGATACCATCACAGTCAAGGAACCACAAAAATAGTACGCGGCTTTTGTCGCAAATAAAGTATGTTGCCTCCCAAACATATCATCCTCCATCCACCTCCTACAACAACCCGCAGACGGAAAGTAGAAATTAAAACCCCTTTAGAGTATAGTATGACTACTAAAGATAGGACCGAGTTGACTATTGCGGTTTAACTCCCTGTCTACTAATTGGGAGTAACCTCAAACTTATCGATCCTGATGGCAGCCAAGAAAAGGAGTTTTTGTGAGCATCATCTGCATTGATCCCCAAACTGATCCTTGCTGGCGGAGACTCGTCGAGCGGCATAAAAGTGACGTCTTTCATGCCCCTGAATGGATGCGCGTCCTGGCCAGGACTTATGATTTTGACATCCAGGCCCTGGTGATGCTTGACGAGACGGACGAGCCCCGCTCTGGCATCGCCTATTGTCAAATTGAAGATATGAGATCCCCCCGCATTGTAAGCCTGCCCTTCTCAGATTTTTGTGATCCCCTGGTGACC
>JAABXR010000003.1:45179-45621 GCA_011776225.1 Phycisphaerae bacterium | reverse complement strand
AAACACCCCTGCCGACTTCGTCGGCTGTCCCCTCAAGGGGACATTTTTTAGCTCTGCTACTCCGTCGGCGGCAAATAGCGTTTCGGAAATTTCGCCACCACGGTGTACTGCGGGTCGACAATATTAGCCACGGTCGCCTCGACCACTTGCGACACCACTTGATACGCCTCCCAGCGATCGAAACCGTAATCCGTCTCCAGCCATTCGATGAGCTCGACATGCGCCAAACGAAAAGCGTCGATGAGGGGACGCGCGCTGCCCGCCACCATGATGAATTCATCGTCTTCGATGCGCGGCCAGTCGATAGTCTTATCTTTGATGAGACCGAATTGCAACGTGACATCCATCGTGGTTTCGAGACCGGTACCGGCTACCTCCCCCTCGCCTTGCAAAGCGTGCCCGTCGCCAAAATAGAACAGCGCACCTTCGTGGAAAACGGGCA
>JAABXR010000003.1:25484-45077 GCA_011776225.1 Phycisphaerae bacterium | reverse complement strand
ATTGCGTTCACGGTCCAGGCGCCAGAGAAAGCGCTCGCCCGGGATTTTCGGATTCAGCAGTCGCAGCCGCACGTCGGTGGCGAGTCCGCCAAAATCGGGATTGATGCGCGCAGGGGCCAAATCCCGGTTGGGCCGCGCTTTGATGATTTTCACCACCAACTGATCCTTCGGTGTTGCCCCTTCAATGTAGATGGGACCAACCTCACCCGGCCAGGCGCCGCCTTCTTCGGTGTGATATGCCCCCATCAAGGTCTCGCTGACCAGCACGTCGCCGGGTTTTAACGTCAGCACCGGTTCCCGGACTTTGAAGGCCTGATAGCCGATTTCGGGTTTGAAATGGGTGGTGTCCTGGGCAAAAGTTAGAGTAGGAGATAACAGAATGGCAAAAAACAAACTAATCATCTTGGATAATTCGTTCATATTCTCCTCCAAATATGCAGTCTATTTCATGTTCATGAATCTGTCTCTATAGGTCTTCTCATAAAAACAAAACTAATCGCTTTCTATTCGTTTTAAGACGGTTTCGAATTCTTGCAAGAACCCTTCCACTCCTTTTGAATAGTAAATTATGTTGTTAGATAATCTGCCAAATCCACGATTTCTTAATTCATTGATGAAGTTTGCTTTGAACTCGCGCAGAGCCTCAAAAACATCAAGTCTTGGTTTTGTAGTAATTTTGTCGCTAAAGATTATTCTTAGCCTGGCAAATAAATTATCTGGTAGTCGCCGTTTCTTTATGATCTGCTGTGCTTCCCGTTCACTTTTCAAATCAACGAAAATCACCTTTGTACGGATTCCTTTTTGAATCTTGTTCAGTACAAACATATTCCTCAAAAAGGTCTCGAGATGTATTTCATTTAATGACAAACCCATTACGATAATAAGCTCGCTTTCGGAGATAGACTCGACAAATCTTGAGTAGTATGCAGAATATGGATTCCGGCCAAATGAATCTATCTTATTTGTGCCAGACGTCAGGAATGAGTTGTAGTTAATTCCTACATCAGGGTGATCGAATATTTGTGTTTCTTTATGACCAACAAATAAACGTTCAAATCTAACCTCCTGTGCTTGCTCGTAATCATCATAAAAGTAAAAATCTTTGTGTGCATTTAATCCAAGTGGAACAAAACCAATATGTCCGTGCAAATAAGAGACTGTATTTGTTGCTTCCAAAAACTCAACCTCATTAAATGTCTCATCAAATCCCGACACAATTTCTCCGATATTGTTCGTCACCTCACTTATCAGAGGATCATAATTCAGACTTATTATATCAAATCCTTTTGAGACAGTTTGTATCTTCTGCAGAAAGTTCTCGAACAACCTCTTGCCTCGAGCATATTGTTTTTTGTCACTGTGCTGCTGAAAGGCAATTATAACGGATGCAATAATTTCTCTAATTAAGTAAGGCAAGTAGTGAAAACCACCGGGATGTGTATTCTCAAAACCAAAGTCAAAACGGGGCTGAATTTCATGTTTTTGAAAGTGTTTTTCGCGTCTTACAAAGAAAAGAGCTGAATCAGGATCTGTGATTTGATCTTCTCCTCTTCTGTAAACACTTGCTAATCTATCCAAAGCTTGAACGTAGAATTCGAAGTTTATCGTATCTAGATACTTGCTTTGTGCCAAAACACGTGAAAACGAACGCAAGAAGGTTGAAACTTCGTGAGCACTGATATTTGCTCTGAGGGTATCATATCCCGGTCTCGCTTTTGCTTGGTTATATCTCTCAACAATTTTCTCCCACGAGTTTTCATCCAAGACATTTTTGCATATGGTCGCTGTAGACAGGTCTTCATGCCGCTGTTTGAAAAAAGGTCGTGACGCACCCGCCCCAAGTAAAATTGAAATCCTTCCAGTCATTTTTGTAACAGCAAGCTCTTAATCTCCTTGAAATTTCACAATTTCAAACAGAAGTCCGTGAAATCTGTGACTACAAATTCTCTTGCCAAAATACGACCATCTTATTAAACAGATGCCTCCTCGCCGGTCGATCTTTGATGCCGTGTTTGCGCATGGGATAAAACATCATGTCGAATGGAATGCCGGCCTGCACAAGTTCTTCGATGAACGCCCAGGAGTTTTGCGGATGCACGTTGTCGTCGTAGGTGCCGTGCACCAACAGCAGCCGCCCATGCAGATTTTTGGCGCTTTTTACGAAGGAGGTCCGTTCATAGCCCCCGGGATTGTCCTGCGGACGTTTCATGGTAAACTCCGCCCACTTGGTGTCGTAATAATGCCAGTCCGTCACCGGTGCCACGGAAATGCCGGCTTTAAACTCTTGCGTGTTGGTCATGGCGTTCAAGGTGAAGCTGCCGCCGCCGCTCCATCCCCAGATGCCGAAGCGCTCGCCATCCACGTACGGCTGCGATTTCAGCCATTTTACCCCATCCACAATGTCGCGCATTTCGATGGGACCGGACATAAGCTTGTGTAAGCGATTTTCCAAAATTTTGCTGATGGCCGTGGCGCTGCGATGATCGAAGCGCACCACCAGATATCCATTTCGCAGCAGAATTTGGTCGAAGTAACGATTCCGATTCCAGGCATTGAACACCGTGGGCGCCGAAGGGCCAGCGTAAATATGATAAATAATCGGATAGGCTTTGCTCGCGTCAAAATCTTTTGGCTTGAGAATTTCCGCCGGCATGGGGAAGCCATCGGACGTCGGAATGGTGAACAGTTCCGGATATTTGAACCCAATCTCGGAGAACATTTCCTTCCGCGGTGGTGCCAGTTCGTGCAGCCGTTCGCCGTTGTTTTTGTGCAAATTCAGGGAGGGCAAAGTCGTGATATTCGAAAACGTGTCAAAGTAGTACTTCCCATTCGGACTGCAAATAATTCGATGGGTGCCGTCCCGTTTCGTGAGCCGTTCCATGCCGGTTCCATCAAATTTGATGCGATACAGATGACGTTCGATGGATGACTTCTTGAGAGACGTGAAATAAATCCAGCCAGTCTCTTCATCGATGGCAGACACCGCCTGCCGCAACCAAAACGGTCCACCCGAAGCGCGCAGCGACCACTCGCCTTTGGTGATCTGATTCACCAACTCGCCATCCATAGTAAAGCGATAGAGATGAGCGTACCCGTCGCGTTCCGATTGCCAGATGAAATGCTTGCCGTTGTCCAGAAAATACAGATCGTCGTTGATGTTCACCCAGGCCGTATCGCTTTCGGTAAAGACGTGTTTGGTTTCACCGGTGGCGCGGTCCGCAAAATAGGTGTCCAGTTGGGTTTGCGCTCGATTCATGACCTGCACGGCGAAGCGCTGGTTGTTGGGCAGCCATTTTACACGCGCGACGTACTCGTAATCGCTGGTATCCAAATTCACCCAGGTGGTCTTGGCATCGTCGATTCCCACGACCCCAACGCGCACGATGGGATTGGTGGTCCCGGCCTTAGGATACCGCTGCTCGATAACCCTCGGGACCTGTGGTTCGAAATCCACAAAATGCATGATGCTCACTGGCGACTCATCCGTCTGCAGATAGGCGATGGATTTCGAATCCTCCGACCACCAGTATCCAATGTCGCGGCGCCCGAAGATTTCCTCCCAGTAGACCCAGGAAAGCGTGCCGTTGAGAACGGTCTCGCTGCCATCGGTCGTCAGCGCTTTTTCGGATTGCTTTTCGATATTGTAGACGTACAAATCGTTGGCGCGCACGTAAGCCAGCATACTGCCGTCCGGCGAGAAGTTGACGGACTTTTCCTCCGCTTCGGTATCCGTCACTTGATGGAATTCCGCATTCTTTAGATTAAGCAGATAGACATCTTCTTCGAACAGGTAAACTGCGCGCGTGCCTTGTTCATCAAACGCAATGGGCCACTCCAGCACCGTTGTGGTGTCGTCTTCGCCAACATACGACTTGAGACTTGTAACCGCTTTGTTCATATCCAAAATTGGTTCGCGTTTCAACGACTGCGGATCGAAGGCTTCGAAGGTGCGCTCATCCTCGAGTTTGCGCAAATCATACAGAATCGCCGTGTTATCTTCTAACCAAACAAATTTCGGCAGCGCGGTCAGCTCCTCGCTTTTGTCGCTGTAAATCCATTCGACGGTGATCTGTTTTTTCTCTTGGGCAACTACCAGACTCCATAAAAGCAGCAAATTAACGGTGAGAATTAGAAATGTTTGCATGTGATTCCCTCTCCTTTTAATCATTTCATAAGGTGTGCAGTCAACTAAGAGTCGCCTTCGGTCTGAGAAATCCTCGCTGCAATATCAAAAATAAATGTCAGTTTGTCAAGTGAAATAATGTTCGCTTGCGTACACATGGTGTATTAATAGCGGATACCTTAACAAGGTCGATCCGATACGTACATTCGCTAAGTTTTTAAAAAACAGTCGTGGCATGCTTCTTGAACAGATTCCTAATGCAGAGGTGCGGGCAGAAAACAGCCATATGTGGAGAAAGACCATGATTAAGAATTACCTCAAAATTGCCATCCGGAACATGCTCAAAAACAAGGGCTACATGTTCATAAATATCATCGGCTTAGCTATTGGCATCGCCGTTTGCTTTTTGATTTTTCTGTGGGTTACAGACGAACTCAGCTACGATCGTTTCCACGAAAAATCTCAACGAATTTACAGAACCTTGTGGGATGCCCGTTTTGGCGACAACGAATGGACGCTTCCCTTTGGACCGGTTCCGCTGGCGAAGGTGTTGAGGAATGAGTTTCCCGAGGTGGAGCAGGCCGTTCGAATCAGACCGGCCAGCCGGACCGTTCGGCAAGATAAGGAATACATCGTCGAAGAAAACGTTTTCTACGTGGATCCGACTTTTTTCGACGTGTTCACGGTTTCCTTCATTGCCGGAAATCCGGAAACCGCACTCAACGATGCCAATTCCGTCGTTCTGACTAAAGAAAAAGCCCAGCGCTATTTCCCAAATCAAAATCCGGTTGGACAGACGCTTGAACTCAACGATGGTACGCTGCTGAAAGTAAGCGCTGTGGTCAAACGCTTTCCGCCGCAGTCGCATTGCCACTTTGATTTTTTGGCGCCACTGCAGGCCTTGCCGATCATCGAGCGCCGTCGTACGCATTGGGGTTCGGCGACCGTTTACACATATTTTGTACTCAGAGAAGGAGAGCAAGCTGCGGTGGTCGAAAGGAAACTGCACGATTATGTTGAAGAGAATGTGTTTGACCGGGAATCGAATCCCGCGGGAAACTACAGCCGCTTCTTAGTGCAGCCGTTAACGGACATTCATCTGCGTTCGCATTTTAAATACGAGCTCTCAGCAAACGGCAATATTCTGTACGTCTATCTCTTCTCCGTGATCGCCGTTTTCATTTTGGTGCTCGCTTGCATCAATTTTGTCAATCTCTCCACAGCACGATCCGCCCATCGGGCGAAAGAAGTGGGGCTCCGAAAAGTTCTGGGTGGCCAGCGCTATCAGCTCGTTGGTCAGTTTCTTGCCGAATCGTTGGTCTATGTGGCCCTGGCGGTCCTCCTCGGGATCGTATTGACAGAGCTCGCTTTGCCGGCTTTTAACCCCCTCGCAGACAAACAAATGACAACCCATTACCTCGACTCGCCGTCTACTTTAATTGCACTGACCTTGATCGCTCTTGCAGTGGCTGTCCTGGCCGGGATGTATCCGGCCTTCTATCTGTCCGCTTTTTGGCCGGTACGGGCGCTTAGAGGCCATGTCACTTCTAACACCGGACGGGATTGGCTGCGTAACGGGCTGGTGGTGACGCAGTTTTGTGTTTCCATTGGTCTGCTCGCGGGTACCTTTGTGGTCCGAAGCCAACTAAAATATATCAAAAATAAGCGACTCGGTTTTGACAAAGAACACGTGCTGGTGGTGAAAGATGCAAACGCGCTGGGCAATAAGTCCCCGGTCTTCAAGGACCGACTGAATTCTCATCCGCTGGTGGTTGCCGCTTCGGCGACGCAAAGCTTGCCGGGACGCACCTTCGATTCCACCGTGTTCGAACCTGAACAGCCAGCCAATTATGAGCAATCCTCGCTCACCTACGCCATGATTGACGAACATTATGTCGATGCGCTCGGACTTGAGATTGCGGAAGGGCGGAATTTCTCCAGGCAGTTTGCGACCGACTCCTCTGCTTTTCTCATCAACCAGTCGGCAGCGCAGGCGTTGGGGTGGCCGGATCCCGTTGGCAAACAAATCACCATGTCCGGTGTGGTCAAAGGTTCGGTCATCGGGGTTGTGGAGGATTTTCATTTCGAATCGCTCCATCACGAAGTGAAACCGGTGCTGTTTCCGTTCATCCGATGGCGTCCATCTTATATTGCGGTTCGACTGCAGCCGGGAGATTTGGCCGATGGCATCGCGGCGGTTCAACAACTCTGGGAGGAATTTGTACCGCAGCAGCCCTTTGAATACTCTTTCCTGGATCAGGATTACCAGCAAATTTACGACAAGGAGCAACGAGTTGCCAGGATCTTCGGTACGTTTTCAGCGCTGGCAATTTTTATCGCGTGTCTCGGCTTGTTCGGGTTGGCGGCGTTTACCGCCGAACAGCGCACCAAGGAAATCGGCATTCGAAAAGTGTTAGGAGCCACGGTCACGGGTATCGTCGGGCTGCTTTCCAAAGATATTGCCAAGCTGGTGTTGGCGGCAAATCTGATCGCCTGGCCGCTGGCTTATTACGGGATGAACAAATGGTTGCAAAATTTCGCTTATCGAACCGATTTCGATTGGTGGATATTTCTGCTGGCAGGTGGCCTGGCGCTGGCGATTGCGCTACTGACCGTGAGTACGCAGGCGGTCAAAGCTGCATTGACCAACCCGGTTGAAAGCTTGAGATATGAGTGAAATGTGCGACGCACTTCCGAAGTGCGTCGCACATTTGTGGTCATTATGAACCGCTAACTGTTGGAGAGAATATGTTCAAAAACTATTTCAAAATCGCCCTGAGAAATCTCATCAAACATAGAGTTTATACGCTCATCAACGTATTGGGGCTGGCAATCGGTATGGCGGCCTGCCTGTTGATGCTGACGTTTGTACTGCACGAATTGAGTTATGACAAGTTTCATGAAAAAAGCGAACGCATTTTCCGCATCAATGATCGCTGGACCTCAGGTCAGATCGAAGAGGAACTGGCGGTGGTACCGTTTCCCCTTGGACCAACAATGAAAGTCGAATATCCCGACATGATCGAGGCGGTGACGCGCCTGTATCGACCGGCTTCCTGGGCTAGCACCGTCACCGTCGTTTATGAAGATCAATCGCTCATCGAGGACGACGTTGTTTTCGCTGACCCGACTTTTTTTGACTTATTTGATTTCCAACTGGTGCAGGGGTCAGAGGCCGCGCTGCAATCCCCCAATGGTGTGATTGTCACCGAGGCGGTGGCGCACAGATACTTCGGTGAGAAGAACCCGATCGGACAGCACCTCACCATAAACAACGACCTGGAACTGGAAGTAGGCGCGGTAGTTCAGAATATCCCGGAGAATTCCCATATCCGCTTCGATTTTCTGGTAACCAGCGAGGCCCTGGCCAACTGGTGGAATAACACAGCCTACCGGGACAACTGGACCTGGACCGCCTGCTGGACCTATTTTCTGTTGAGCGATCCGGAACTTGCCAGCGCCTTGCAAAAGGAACTGCCCGGTTTTGTTGACCGCCATTTCCCCGATTCGATCGAAGATGATACCTATCTGCATGTACAGGCGCTGAATGATATTCACCTGTATCCGCAGGCATACTATGAACTCACTCCCGGAGGCAACATCATCTACGTTTACATCTTCTCGGCCATTGCCGGGCTGATTTTGTTGATCGCATGCATCAACTTTATGAATTTGGCCACGGCACGCTCGGCAAGTCGCGCCCGGGAGGTGGGCATGCGCAAGGTGCTGGGTGCTTATCGAACCAACCTGGTCCGTCAATTCCTGGGTGAGACGATTCTGATGAGCATACTGGCGTTGCTGCTGGCCGTAGCGCTGGTGGAGCTGGCTCTTCCGCTATTTAATTCGCTCACGGACAAAACGCTGGACATTCACTATTTTGAAAATATTTATGTCCTCGTCGGACTGCTGGGTATCGCTTTGCTGGTAGGCGTTCTTGCTGGCAGCTATCCGGCGTTCTTTCTGTCGGGCTTTCCTCCCGTTGCCGTGTTAAAGGGATCGCCGGGCAGCGGCGCGCGTACGAACCGCTCGGAAGCCTCGTTTCGAAAGGCTTTGGTGGTCAGCCAGTTTGTCATCTCGCTGGTATTGCTTATCTCTATTACGATCATTCATAACCAGTTAAATTATCTGAGAAATAAGGACCTGGGTTTCAACAAGGAACAGGTGGTCCTGTTCGACCGTTTCAATCTGGATTCGCAACGCTACCTGTCCTTGAAATCGGAATTGCTAAAACATAGAGATATCGTAGCCGTGAGTTCGCTCAGCGGCAGTGTACCGGGTCGAGCAGACGGAGTCGCCAATGCCTTCATCACCGACGGCATGTCGCCGGATGATCCTTTGTGGCTAAGCGTGATGTGGGGCAGTTATGATTTTGAAGACGTGCTAGGTCTTGATCTCCTCGCCGGACGATCGTTTTCNNTTTAGGTTGGAGCGTGGAAGAAGCTCTCGGAAAGCAGTTGCACCGGCTGGATGCCCAGGGCCAGGTGGGCCGTACTGGCGTTATTCTGGGCGTTGTAAATAATTTCCACTACCAGTCGCTGCACGAAACCCTCAAGCCATTGGTGATTCCGTTCGGCGCCTGGGATTATGCGGTGCGCATCAATCCTCATAATATCTCCGAAACCATAAGCTATATGCAGAAGACCTGGGAAACCATGGTTCCCGGGATGCCGCTCAATTACAGATTTCTTGATGACAATATCGACCAGCTTTATCGCAAAGAGCAAAAACTCGGGCAGATTATTCAGTATTTCACCATTTTGGCGATTTTTATCGCTTGCCTGGGTTTGTTTGGGTTGGCCTCCTTTACCACGCAAACGCGCACCAAGGAAATCGGGGTGCGCAAGGTGCTGGGCGCCACGGTACCCAGCCTGGTCTTATTGCTCTCGAAAGAATTCACCCGACTGGTGCTTATGGCCTTCGTCATTGCCACGCCCATTGCCTGGTGGGCGATGAACCGCTGGCTGGAAAACTTCGCCTATCGTATCGGGATTGAGTGGTGGATATTCGCGCTGGCTGGCGCCCTGGCACTGACGATTGCGCTACTGACCGTGAGTTCTCAAGCCATCAAAGCTGCCTTAACAAATCCGGCGGACTCATTACGATATGAGTAATTGTGGCTCCAGGATCGCCCGGTATATTCATGCCGGGCGAAAAATGTTTTTTGGATATTCATCCCAAAGGATGGCTGTTCTAAATCGAATTTGGAAGGACCAATGTTCGGTTGGGTTTCCTGCGTTTATTTTGAGGCCAGATAACCGCCAATGATACCCAAAATAGGTTTAAGTTTTTTGGCTGCTGGGTCGGCTTCCACACCGAAGTTCTCTAATGCAGTAGCACCGAGGAGATATAGGGAATCCTTCGGTGCAAATATGACTGGGCAAGTAAGTGTCTCGTTGAGGTCATAAATGGTAAATAAGGCTTCACCTAATAGACGACGGTCGCGACGACCATCAGCTAAAATCAACTCTCTGTGCAATGCCTCTAGACCGATGGCCTGTAATCGGTCTTCTGGTATGAAACTGTATAATGCACCTGTATCTACCCAAAAATTCTCTTCAAAAGAAAGTTCGGGCTTGGCAGGATTGGACACCTTGAGTCGTACTTTGAACATGCCCATACCGATGTTCCTTTCAATTGAACTTTCAGAACATTTTTACTTAAAAATACGTTTAGACAATTCAGGTACTCGAACAAGGTCTGCTTCGACCATAATCAAATCAAGAATTGGATCGATCTCAATTCCCGGAAATTTCTTGCCAAGAGCTTGCCCTACGCGGTGATACTCCTCGAATATTTCAGGGGAAATGACTAATGTGACTTTGCCATCTTGACAGGCTTTGAGAATTTCGTATGGAGGGCCGGTGAAAGATACTCCAGACACAAATACATTCGTATCAACGATAATCTTCACTTACGCGCACGCACTTCAGCAATCGCAGCAGCAATATCATTCCGCTTCATTCCGGCAGCCTTCGCCTGCTTTCGAACTTCAGTGATAAGGTCTTCGAAGTCATCGAGGGATGGAGGTGTGATGGCCTTTAGAATTCAAGTATCTTTATCCCCACTACGATGAATTGTGAGCCTGCCTTCAGACCGAGACGCTTACGAATTTCTTCCGGTATGACTACCTGACCCTTCGAGGACATTTTTGTCGTTGCTAAGCAAGACATGGATTCTTTCTTTCCTTGATATTACTGATTCGACTTACAAGTAAGAATATAATAAATGGAATCCTCACCAACAAGCGAAAAGTTTCTCACCAGTGCCAACGAATACGTATACTACAACTAAGCCGCAGGTTGATATGCTTGAACCTCTTTATCGAGACGCTCGGCTAATTCATCTTCAGCGACGTCGAGATCATAGTCCATTTGAAGACCTAACCAGAATTGAGGAGACATGTCAAAGTACTTCGCCAATCTTAAAGCGGTATCGGCAGTTATGCGACGTTTACGTTGAACAATTTCGTTAATTCTACGTGGCGGTACTCTAATATCGAGAGCTAACCGATTTTGACTAAGATTCATCGGCTTGAGAAATTCTTCGAAAAGAATTTCCCCAGGATGAACGGGAGCTAGTTTCTTAGAAGACATATGAAATCACTCTCCTTAATTCAATGATAATCGACTATTTCGACGTTTTGAGCGTCGTTCTCACGCCATTCAAAACAGACTCTCCATTGGTCATTAATTCGTATGCTATGTTGTCCTTTTCGGTTACCTTTCAAAGCCTCCAACCGATTACCTGGTGGCACACGTAAATCCTTTAAAGTTTTAGCTCGGTTTAGCATTCGTAATTTTCTCAGCACCGCCCGTTGGATATCATCAGGAAACTTCTTAGAGAATTGTCGTTTGAATATCCTCGCAGTTTCTTTGCATTTAACCGAGCTAATCATTATTCAATATATAACGCATGGCGTTAAATGTCAAGTGTATTTTCTCCATGTTATTCTTTCATAAGAGTTAGAAGCATTTTGACTGTCGCCCAATCTGTTTCTATCTCATTTCTGCTTCATGCGTTCCAAAATGGACATCAGCCGCTCGTTGCCCCCTGCCGGTGGACGCCAATCAACATGCACGACCTCCGCTTCCTGGGCTTTGAGGCTTTCCGTGAACGACTCCAGTCCAACGTTGAAGGCTTGTATGGGCTGCTGCAGAACACTCAGGTCGACGGGCGGTAATAGCGTTGATTCACCCAATGCCTGTAGGCGGCCGCCCACATAGAGCGCTGCCGCACGACTGCTGGTCTCGACACGCACGCCTGCCTTCTCAAGTTGCTCCACCTGACCCGACAAATCTTGTGGATCTTCATCCGTACCGACAACCACGGCAACGAATTCCAACTCTCTTCTGGCCTTTTGGGCTTGTTTGCGCACCCGGGAAATGACCGGTACGAGCTCACTAGCGGGATCGGGATGCGCCCCATGGCCCAAAACCACGTCGAGTAAGATGATGGCGACTTCGGGATCCTCGGCCTCTTCTTCGAGGCGCTGCAGGCGGAGCGTGTTGTCGAGCATGGGATGCAATCGACCCACAGTAAACTCATCCTCCCCAAAGTCAATAATCGAATTACCCTGGCTGGCCATCGGATTGGTGAGTCGCTGCTTTTCGCTGAGTGCAATGTTAGAGTGGACTTCTGGCAGATAGCTTTGCAGAATCAACAGAGTTTCGTAAGCCAGAGTGCCGCCGGAAAAAAGTCCACGTACATATCGTTGACTTGGAGCGAAATTCGTCGATTGCGAATGGTCAGCAATTGTGGAAACACCTGACTCAGCCAATTCGACCGCCCTATCTGCAGCGTCGTCCAGCGAATTTACGAAGAGAAGTGGGCTGTCATGGTTGGCGGGAGAGGACATGGGCAAACCGATAAAATTGATGATAACCGGCTTATTGGCAGCACTCGCCTGCCGCAGCACAGCCGCGGAGACTTCGAGATCCGGGGGTTTTGAAATGAGGACAATCACCTTCGTTTCCGGATCGCGGCTGAGCAAATCGAGGCTTTGTTGGGATGTTATGCCGCCAATTTTTTGCGTTAAGTCCCGTCCACCTGTGCCGAAAGCATGGCTGATGCCGCTGCCCATCTGGTGAATGCGTGAGGCCACTTGCTGCAGACCGGTTCCTGACGCACCCACCAGACCAATGGGGCCGCGTTGCACCTGATTCGCAAAGCCAAAGCCCACTCCATTGATGATGGCGGTGCCGCAATCCGGTCCCATCACCAAAAGGCCCTTTTCCGCGGCCTCTTTTTTCAAGGCGATTTCGTCTTCCGGAGCCACGTTGTCGCTGTAAAAAAAGATGTGCTTTTTCAAGCCTAATGCTTCACGGGCCACGCCGGCAGCATACCGACCCGGTACGGAAATCAGTACCCAGGAAGCCTCAGGCAGCATTTTGGTGGCGCTGTCGAGACTCCTGGGACGGTAATCCTTCTGCGAAGTGGTTTGGCGCTTGGAAAGGAGATCATCCACCTGGCTCAATGCGGTGTTGGCTGCAGCTTCGTCCTGACCTTCGATGCTCACGATAAGATCGTCAGCTTGGGCTGCTTGAGCTTCTTCGGTCAACAGGCCATTTTGCTCGAGCAGATCCTTGTTGGCAGCACTTCCCATCATGACACCGGCATTGGTGATACCGGGCAGCGCGTTCAGGGTGGCCTGCAATTGCATCAAAACAACCGAGTCGTAATAAGCGCCCTTTCGAATTTCCGATTTTATGACGGACATGCTGGTTTCAGAGACTCAGTTCTTATTAGTAAAAAGATGCAAAAAGCTTCTGAATTTTTCAAGGATTATCGAAAAAGCGACATCAACAATGCGAAGAAGAGCACGTATACAATGAATCCGATAAAGCAGACTCCAACAGCTCGAAACGTACTGGTGTAATCCAGGGCCTGTCGAACGGCGATCACCATAGCTATCAGCATCCAAATCATCGCCGCAAGCGATACCAGTAAGTGCAGGCCCGGAATGATCCCCACGATGCGAATGAGACCGGGAGAGCTTGAGAATCCGATGGTTCGCAGCAACTCTCCCAAGTCTGCTGAGGTTTGCGATTCCGGTAGCAATCGTGTGCCAATGAAATATGTTAGGAAGGCCCAGATAAACCAGCCGATCAGAGCTGCGATGGTCCCTGCGACGATGCCGCCAATGCCGGTCTCACCGATGCTGGCGATTCCGGCGGCAACGCTTGACAGCACCACCACCAACATTGCCTGGCCCGTTGCGGTAGTGTCCGCCTCCACCTCTTCGTACAAATTGACATCGAGTTTGGCCGCACGAAGCATGCGATTTTGTAAATTTGCCATCTTATCCCTCCTTCGGTTTTTTTAAAGCCTTTCGGCTATAATTGAGTAAATTGATTGGGTGACCTCACTTAACTCCTGTTTTGTGTTCAACCGTTTTCCTTCAAAAAAAACTTAATGTGAATTATTCAAAAAAAGCGCCGGGGCAGTCATTCCCGCGAAGGCCGAAGGCGGGAATCCATTATAATCATGACTTATGGACTTTTCTGGATGCCCGCCTCCGCGGGCAGGACAATTTAACACTTTGAGTATAAAAGAGCTATTTTTGAATAATTCAAGTTAAAATTCACTCCATGTTTTGGTACTTCGATAAGTCCTGTGCTCTATTTAGCTGAGTCCGTCTGTTGTAGCAACTTGGCTACCAGGGCGGTCCAGCCCGTTTGATGGCTGGCGCCGAGACCAGCCCCATTATCACCATGGAAGTATTCGAAAAACGGGACGTGGCCCTGCCAGTACTTATCCTGCTGAAAGAGTTTGTTGTCCCCAAACACCGGACGACATCCAAAATTTTGTGAGTCTTGTAAGAATATGTTAATGAGTCGTTTTGAAAGCTCGGATGCCACACTTTGCAAGCTGTGCCAGCAGTTCGAATAACGGGGACACTCGAGTTTAAAGTCATCTCCGTAATAGTGATGGTACTTTTGCAGCGATTCGATCATCAAGTAATTCAGCGGAAACCAGATGGGGCCGCGCCAGTTTGAATTGCCTCCGAACATACCGGTACTGGACTCCGCCGGTTCATAACTGACCGTGTAAGTCTGACCATCGAGGTGAAACGTGTACGGCTCATGCAAGTGTTGCCAGGAAAGCGATCGCAGCCCATATTTCGATAAGAACTGCGACGGGTCCAACATGCGCGGCAAAATCTTGTGAAGCTGTTGTTTGTTCACAATGGAGAGCAAACGACGTCCGCCATCGCCAGGCTCAGTGAGTGAGGCGATGTCCTGCACCAATTGCGGGCGGTATTTGATGAACCATTCCATTCGTCGACGAAAACGCGGAAGCATTTCCAGGAGATCCGGTTCGAGGGTCTCGACCGCAAACAGCGGAATCAGCCCGACGAAGGAGCGGACCTTGAGCGGGATGGCGTGGCCCTCGGCGGCGTGGAGGACGTCATAAAAGAAGCCATCTTCAGGATCCCATAGACTCAGATCGTCCTCGCCCAGATGGTTCATGGCGTGCGCAATGTATATAAAATGTTCGAAAAACTTGGTGGCCACATCCTCATAAGCCGGATTGGTTCGGGCCAATTCCACAGCAATGGCAAGCATGTTCAAACAGTACATGCCCATCCAGGCGGTGCTGTCGGCTTGCTCGAGATGTCCACCGGTTGGTATCGGGGCACTGCGGTCGAAAACGCCGATGTTATCGAGCCCGAGAAAGCCGCCCTGAAAGAGGTTCTTACCATGTTCATCTTTTCGGTTGACCCACCAGGTAAAATTCAGCAAGAGTTTGTGAAATGCAGCCTCGAGGAAACGGGAGTCAGTATGGCCGGTAATTTTGCGAGCAATCTTGTAGACCCGCCAGACTGCCCAGGCATGTACGGGGGGATTCACATCGCTGAAGGACCATTCATAAGCAGGAATTTGTCCATTCGGATGCATATACCATTCCCGCAACAGCAGCGTCAGTTGGCGTTTGGCCCACTCCGGATCGATGAGCGCAATGGGCAAACAATGGAAGGCCAAATCCCACGCGGCAAACCAGGGATATTCCCATTTGTCCGGCATGGATAGAACATCCAGATTATAGAGGTGACCCCAATTCTTGTTTCGACCTTGTTTGCGAGTTTCCGGCGGCGGTGGCCCACCCGGATCGCCTTTTAGCCACATTTCGACTCCGTAATGATAGAACTGCTTGGACCACATCAATCCCGCGAAAGCCTGGTGTTGTACAAGCGTCTCGTCCTGCGTAAGCACCGGATTTTGAATTGCGGCGTAAAACTCGTCTGCTTCTTTGATGCGCTGAGAAAAGAGTCTGTCAAAATCGGCGAAGGGTGTCGTGAGGTCGGTGTTGCTGAAACGAACATGCACAGAGCGGCTTTCACCTGGCGCAATTAGCATCTTAAAGTTTGCAGCCACTTTTGTACCCGATTTGTTGGGATTCACACGGTGCGTATGTCCCAGAACCACGGCATCATTTATGCTGTCCTTCACGTACGGACTCACATTCGGAATGTTGAACAGCCGCTCCTGATTTGTCTCATTCTCGGTGAAGAGCAGCTCCGGTTCCGCGCCATCGTCGCTGCTCACGTACCACCATCTCTTTCCGAGATGACGATGTGTGGTGAGAACGGTACCCCGGGCGAGTTCCTTAAGTTGGGGCTTGTCCTGTTTGTATCCCCAGGACCACGTATTCCGAAACCAGAGGTGCGGCAGAACCAAGATGGGCGCCGCTTCCGGGCCGCGATTATGAACGGTGATGCGGCACAGAAAATCCTCCTGGTCGGCTTTGGCGTATTCGATGAAGACGTCGAAATAGCGGTGTTCAGCAAATGCCTCGGGTAAAGCGTCGATGAGTTCAAATTCCGGCTGGTTGCGTCCCCGTCGCCTATTCTCCTCGATCAATTTTTTATAAGGGAATTCGACTTGCGGATACTTGTAAAGCATTTTCATGTAGGAATGCGTCGGTGTGCCATCGAGGTAAAAGTAGACCTCCTTCACATCTTCGCCATGATTGCCTTCCCGTCCATTCAGTCCGAAAAGGCGTTCTTTCAGAATCGGATCGCGCTCATTCCACAGAGCGACAGCCATGCAAATGTTCTGAAAGCGATTGCAGAACCCTCCGAGTCCATCTTCATTCCAGCGATAGGCGCGACTGCGAGCATGCTCATGAGGAAAAAACTCCCAGGCATTGCCCGACTCGCTGTAGTCCTCGCGAACCGTTCCCCAGGCACGTTCGCTGACATAAGGACCCCAGTTTTTCCAGTCGGCTTTGCGAGCTTCGGAATCGGCTAATCGTTTGTGTTCGGCTGTTTGAAGTGGCATCTATTTTCTTTACAATCGAACGGAACCAGGGATCGATCTAACTGACTACAGCAACCCATTATGCGGTCTGGTGAATGCAACAACTATCATGGTGATCACGATAATCCAAATACCAGCAAAAACAGGAACAAAATGCTGCCTCTTTTTTAACATCTCCGGATACCGGATTTCTTTGCCCGCAAATTTTCCTCGCGGTTTACTTGGAAAGAAAAAGGTTTTGTATGTCTCAATCGTACCAACGGTAAATCCCAGGGCGCCCAGTGCGATAAAAAGATAATTACCGGTAAAATTGGCGAGCATAAACGCGTACAGTAACGCAATGACCGGACTGCGAAAGAATTTCAGGATCGAGAAGCCTTCCTTCGGGGCATCTTNNGCTGCCAATCAGCAACACCGTGATCAGACCCGACGGATTGAATCCGATTTGCTGCAAATAATAAATGCCGTACACGCCAAGCAACACGCCGGTCATGTAAGCCGCGCCGACGGAGAGCTGCACAGCCCGGCTTTTCACAACATTGCCCTGAACGCTAAACTGCATGGGTATGAAATACTTGGATTGATCTTCGACGCGCAGGAACGTCTTATAAAATTCAATCATCGCACGTTCAACAACATATGTGAAGCCATACAACACCACTAAGTTGGGGATCTTTGTCGCATCGAGGTTGGTGATCAGAACCACGGTGACTGCAATAACGCCGCTAACAATAGTGCTTCGGAAATATTTTCGCCACGTGAATCCTTCGTAGGGGGCGTCTTTGTACATGCCCCAGGTGGATGTATGCAGTCCGGCCAAAAGTCCGACGATGAGTGCCATCAGTAGATTCATCAGTCCATTATCCTTTCAAATTCAGGTTTCGGCCAACGAGCCATTTGCCTTACGCGCCGATCGGTAAATCTCTTCGATGAGCTTGAGGTCTTGTTTCGCAAGGTCCAAACTGAACCGGGGATCCCGGTCGTTTTGAACGCATTCGATGAAATCTGCGAACATGGCTTTATAGCCGGCAATGTCTTTCAGCCCCGGGAAAATAAGCCGTTTTTTCTTTCCTCTGACAATGACAAATATGCCGTTTGTCTCAAAGGTAACGCTGCCTTCCTTCCCATAGATTTTTGAGATTCGCAAGCCCTTGAACAGGGAAGGAGTCTCCCAGGAATAGTAAAACGTTCCCACCGCACCCTCTTCATATTCCAGGGCCACGAGGATACTTTGCTCCATTTTTTTCTTTGTACCGGGTTGGAAACCATGGACGGACTTGATTTTGAGGCCCAGGTTTGCGATGAAATTTATCCAGTGAATCCCACCCTCGAAAAGAGCGCCACCGCCTGCCAGGTTCGAATCATCTCGCCAATCATTCGCCTCAATCACTTGCTTTTTCAAAGCGTTTACATGGACAAACAGAATTTCCCCGATCGCCCCGGACGCCATGATCTCCCTTAATTTAATCGCTAGCGGCTTGTAAAAATAGTTTTCAGCGATGAACACGCGCCGCCCGGACGTCTCCTGTGCTTGGCGGATGGTGTCGAAATCGTTTGAATTTAAGAAGGGCGGTTTCTCCACGATTACGTGCTTACCGGCTTCCAAAGCCTGCAACGTCAGGTCAAGATGTTGACTTGGCGGCGTGGCGACGAGCACCACATCGACTTCATTGGCATTGACAACCGACTCATAGGAACCGAAAGCACCCTGGCCCTTGTATTTCCGATTGTACGCTTCCGCTTTTCCTTTGTCACGACTGGCATAAAACCGGCGGATATTCTTGAAACCGGAGAGGGTTTTACTATGCAGCCGCGTCGCAAAGCCACAGCCAAGAAAGGCCAGATTCAAGGTTTTCTTCAATTCAGATTTCAAGTTTCGTTTTCAATCAAGTGTTCACCCACACGCAACGCATTTGCCGAAATCGTCAGACTCGGATTTAACCCTCCGGAAGTAGGCATGAAACTGCCATCCACCACAAACAAATTCTCCACGCCACGAAATTGACAATATGGATCCAAAGCGGACGTTTCCGGATTTTCCCCCATGCGTACCGTACCAACCGCATGAGAGAAGGTCTTGATCTTGTGTGTGTAACAGAATAAAGCGCCGGCCTTCTTCAAAATCGACTTGGCTTTTTCAAGCAGCGCATTCCTCGCCGCGTAATCACGCTTCGTATAATGATGCGTAATCAGCAGTTGTGGCAAACCGAAGTCATCCCTCTTACTGCGATCGATGGCCACATGATTTTCGTATCTAGGCTGATCCTCGGCCATCACCAGCAGTCCGGTCAAGTGCGGTACACCGAGTCCAATCAAATGACCGAGCGGCGTGGGCAGGAGTGTATGAACCAGTCCGATGGGAGGCGTCTGCACTTGCTGCATGCTGCCTAATTTTCCCGGTGGCTCCTTAATGGTTGAGTGTCCGAAGTAGAAATCATGAATTCCAAGCTGTTTATGAAATTCCCCCATTGGATCGGGTCGCTTTGGGAAAAAGCCAAAGGCGATGGCATTGCAATGTCGCGTCAAATATCGACCGACTGTGTCCTCTCCCGGATTCAATTTCTGCAAATCCGAAGCGAGAAGTAGATGGGGCGAAGCCAAGGCGCCAGCCGAAAGGATAAACTTCTTAGCACGGTAAGTTGTTTTTCGGTTCAACTTTTTGTCGAAGCATTCGACTTCCGCCACTTTGCCCTCGCGAACCACGAGCTTCGTCACCACGGTGTTTGCCTTTAGCTGCATGCCTTTATTCAAAAGGTTCGGGATGACTCGAGAAGCAAGATCGTTTTTGGCTTCCACGGCGCATGCGAATGTGTCGCAGGTGGTACATTTCACACATGTGGGATGTCCATTGTTCTGAGAATAGTTGATGGCCAAAGGCAACCGGAAAGGGCGCAAGTCGAGGTTTTTTGCCGCCCGGTCGATCATTTGTGAGGCATCGGAAAGGTGGTTTAGTCTCTGTGGATAGGGATTGCTACGTCGCGGTTCCGTCGGATCGCTGCCGGATTCTCCGGCGATGTTCAGAATCTGTTCAGCTCTGGCGTAATAGGGTTCCAATTCCGAGTATGTGTAAGGCCAGTATGCCTGGGAGTCGGCCACAATTTCAGGGGTAGGCTCAAAATCGGCCTCACGAAGACGCATGGACACGGCTCCGTAAAACACCGACGGGCCGCCCACGCAGTTATAGGCTCCCATGACATCGCTGTTGCCCCC
>JAABXR010000003.1:17004-25430 GCA_011776225.1 Phycisphaerae bacterium | reverse complement strand
CATTCACAAGAACATGCGAAACCATCGAACCGCCAAATCCGCTTCCGATGACAATTACGTCGTATTCCGATTGATTGGTCACGTTAATTTTACAAAAGCTGCTATACAAATAAAACGCCTCTTACTGCCAATTAGCAAGGGGCGTTATTTTGAGAAAAGTAATGTTACAATTTGGGTGCAAACTTAACCGTTTCGGATAAAAAAAGCAAGGTATTTTTGGGAAGACGGGTTAAAGGTTGGAAGGGAGTGCGTCATTCTTCAAAGATTTTTGAAATTCTGAGCTTGAAACCAACCAGAATATCTTGGCCGATCAAAGTATCTTTTTCCGTCAACCTCTCTGCTTCGGTAACCGAACTGTAAACAGTAAGAGTCCGCTCCTGTGGTTTTCCAAAGAGCCGCTGTTCAAAGGTACTGGGTAATGCCGGTATCTGCAATGGTTTTCATAAAAGGGAATTTCGCTTGTTTCAGTCTGCGAGCCAACAGTCGCTCCTGCCGGATTTGCCAGTTCATCCTCGATGAGATTATTCAGAAGTTTTAGATAGGAGAGTTTATTGGCCTTTGCCTCCTGCAATCGGATATTGAGTTTATGCGTCATACCGGACAGCCTGACAGATTTGAGTTTATAACACAGTTCTTCCATTATTCCCCTCCAGGTAACAAAGATTGATACTCATCAGGAGAGCGAACGATGTCACTTTCCTGGGTAAATTGAATTTCTTTCTAAATTTGTTTCTGAATCCGGATTGATTCAGCATGTTTTTTGACGATGTGATAGGTGAAACTGAAACGGCGAAGCAAACCAAGGTTGAAATGGTGGAGAGCAAAATAGTCGAAACTTATGTCTCCGATTTGAAAGGATTGCTCGAAAAAGGGACCATTATGGAGAGAAAGTCGTTCCTGAAAACATTTGTTAAACGCATCGAAGTCGATTACCTCAATGTAACTATCTATTATACCATACCCTTAGATACAAAAAAAGAAAATCCTTCAAACAGTGAAGTTCTGCCTATTAAGTGGAACGGCTCCCCGAACAAAGTAATAGATAGAACCTTTAAGACTTCGTTCCGATTTCCACGAAAAAACGAGTCGCTCTTTATGACAAATGAGTGGAGGTATCGAAATCCCATCATTCTGGCGCAGGAACTCGATGAACGTCTCTGCCGTGGAGATCTTTTTTCTAAGGCAGATATGGCTAGAACCTTAGAACCTTAGGCTACTCGAGAGGTCGAATAACGCAACTTCTGAACCTTTTGGCGCTATCCGACTAGGTACTCGATCGGGTACGCGCATTGGGCGATTATTGGACCACGCCTTTCGTGACCGATAGAAAACTCAGGTCTTTTTTTAGCTTAGAACACCAAGAACAGATTTATGAACTTAGAAACTCTTGAGAGATCATTAAAAGTCTCACAATGACAGCAATGCGTAATAACAAGGATGGGCGTCTGATAGGGGACGGTATCTCTATCCCTGTAAATGGTGAGATAGAGAGTTCAAGTCCTGAGTATATATTGATATAGTAAAAATCTGTGTTTAGAGTTTCATCGCATTACGAGAAGTTTTCGAGTTACAAATACTCCATCAGCCCTCATCTGATCAACATAAACACCACTTGCTAACTTAAATCCTAGTTATGTCTAAATGCTGTATTCCGGCTGAAACCTGCCACCATTCCGGCGAAAGTTGCAACTGATTCCAGTTCAAACCTGCCACCTGTTCCGGACGAAACCTGCTACTCTGTTAAGTTTTTCCTGAACAATTCCTCATTAACTCGGGTCACTCCCTTGACTACGCCGTAAACACAAAAGGAATCGAACCGTATTTGTCCGTAATAGAAGATGAAATTGAAACGGCTGACGAAACCCTGCTGCGAAGAGACGGGATGGGCATTTGGGAAATTGACGTCGTGAAAGTCCGTGCGTTGTCAAACTCGGAGATTTTGTTAATGGAAGTGCCGATAAACCACGAATTACACTGAAATTGCACTAATAAATTAGTGAAATTCATGGTTCATTAAAATTTTTGCCCATGAATTTGACCTTTAAGGTGCTACTAATGACTCAAAGCCTCCAGGCCGAGGGCTCATCTCTACCCGAATCGGCACCGGCTCTTGCTTAAGAAAGTTTTTGAGACGATCTTCGGAGTTTTCGGTTGAGTTTTTTCAATGCTTAGCAATCACCTCCGCCGCGTAATCCGCTAAAGCCATAATGGTCAACTGCGGATTGACCCCGATTGAAGTCGGGAAAACGCTGGCGTCGCAGATGTACAAATTTTCGAATCCGTGTACGCGAAATTCGCTGTCGACCACCCCTAGCTTTTCGTCATCGCTCATGGGATTGCCGCCTTGCGGATGCGCGGACCCGAAAGAAATATCGTCCGGTTCCAACACGACTTCGTCTAGTCGCCGGATTTGCGAGGGATGACTAAATTCGGCATGTTGAAAAGTTGCCGGAATTACGCGCAAAGCCCCGGCCTGCATGAAAATGCGACAAGCCTGTTTGACCCCCTGTTTGAGCTTGTGCAGGTCGGAAATCGGCAACGTGAAATCGATCGGGGAGTTCAAGTCTTTTAGTATGGGCAACGGCGAGGGCCGGACTCGGCCAACCGGCTGGGTGGCTACCAGTGACCCGGCGATGGCAAAATGCCGATACCGTCGCATATTATAAAAATGTTCCTGGAACCACGCCGGCATCGCCGCGGCAAACGAGCCAGGCAACATAGCAATGGTTTCCAGAAAATAATCCGAATGCTCATGATACGCACACATCTGAATGCCGTCAAAGGAATCGATTGTTTCCGGAAACTCGGCGAACACCCAACTCCCGACGTTGAAGCACAGCCGGGTACCGACGTTACGTTTGATCCCCGAACGAAGGAGCAGCAAACTCGAACCGATAGCGCCGCCGGCAACGATAATTTTTTCGGCTTTCACGGTTAACGGTGTGCCGTCAGCACGCCGACATTCGACGGCTTGCACTTTGGATCCTTGTTTTGTGATTTCGTTCGCTTTGCACTCGCTCACCAAAATGGCTCCGTCCTCCAACGCTTTTGGAATGTGAGAACGATCGACAGACATCTTCTTCTCATAAGGACAACCGAGCGTACAATTTCCGGCTCCGATACAGCCATCCAGATTCGTTTCAAACCAATGGCCATCCAAACCGAGCTCTTTACACCCTTGCATGAACTTAAGACTGCCTTTCTCGACCAGATGCTGCATATATTTCAAATTAATTATCCCAAGCTGCTCGCGCACGCGCGTAAACGATTGGTCCAATTTCTTTTTATCCAGATTCATGCCCAGGCCTTGCCATTCTCTGAAGACGCGATCAGGGAGACCGAAAATGATGCCGTTGTTCACCAGGGTACTGCCACCCACACATCGCCCTTGCAGTACGTACATATCGAAATCGACCGTCAACTGCAGTCCCCCGTCCTTGTAGGCGATTGATTGCATGCTTCGTTCGTCGTCGCTGATGCGATCGCGTTTGAGAAAGGGCCCTTCTTCTAAAATGACCACCTGTTTCCCCGCCGCCAATGCGGCAGCGAGCACGGCCCCTCCCGCACCGGAACCGATCACACAAACCTCGGCCTCTAACTCGCGATTGGTAACTGACGCGGGATAGGAGACTTCTCCGGAAGGCAGCACTGCACGTGCGGTTCGATATTTTTCTCGCTTCGGAAATTCGATAAAACCGAGTTCGCTTTGCGTGCGCTTATCTGTATAATAAGTCAGGAAAACCAGTTGTTTGGTCTTTATTAAGTCGCGGAATAAACCGCGGCCTCTCTGGAAGACCGAAGCCAGGTACTGTTCCCGTTCCAGTTTCCCCATACGGGACATCGGCACCCGGAACCGGAATAAGGACGAGCCTAGCTCAACAAAAGCCAAGGCCACCTTTAGACCTGCCATGCGTGGCGACGGTGTTTTCGCCAGCAGGTCCGCCGCCGCATCGGTGATTTCCCGAGGGGTTAGGACTTCGACATCTCCTTTAAGAATGATATCGCAAAATTGTTCGAACACGCGGTGCAGCCATGGTCCCCAAAAAACTTTGGGACGCTCGGCCCGATCTACCCCGGCACCGAGGACCCAGATGGCCACACCGGCAATGAAATGGCTGGCGGCGCCTATCCAGAACCAAAGGCGCGCTTCCCGGGATAGATTAAACTTGATTATCCAAAAAAGGATAACAATCGTAGCAAACAGGGAGACGATTACGGCGATGTCTTGGGCAAACAGCGCGCGTCTGGGTGTTTTTGCGCCCAGCAAACAGAGATAGGAAAGCGCGGCATATACCGCGACGGCATTGCCCGTAGCGATTTTAGTGATGGCATCCTGAGGGTTCAGCCAAAGCAGAGCGGCCACCAAAAACCCAACGGAGGCGACGCCGAAAATGACGGCAAAGAAGTAGAGTCCGATCCGAAAAAGCTTGATCTTAGCAGACAACGAATTTGAAAGTTGTTCGACGCTGATGTCACGGTTCATGTCCGAAGATAAACGAACCGCTCGACTGCGCCGCGCCATCAACAAAAACGCGAGCGTCAAGCCTCCCATAACATAATCCAGAGCGCCGCCGCCGACCACTGCAAGCACGCTACCGTCAAAGACCGACCGGCTTAAGAGTAAGACCAGCATGGCCGTTCCGGAGGCGATCTTGAAACAGAAGAGCGCCATACCGGCGCGTTCATTATCGCGAATGCCGCTCAAAAAATAGAGCGCACACAAAAAGAGCAGCCCTTGCCCCACCCAGGCCCATGCCAACATCGGGTGATTGTTGTAGAGCGACGCGCTGAACGGCAGCCAGGCGGCTACGCCTATGACCATGACGCCGCCCGTGAAGAGAACGAGCCAAAGCGTAAATAAAATTCTCAGTCGGTCTTCAGCATGTGTTATGTTCATGATTTCCCTCATATTTAGTAGTATTTGCCGGGGTGAAGCTTAATGCTCATTGCGTCAAACGTGAGACTTGAAACGTGAAAACAAATGATTACGTTTCACAGTTTGCGTTCTTTTCCACTTCCTTGAGCACCCGGATGAAATTGCCTCCCAAAATTTTCATGACCTCCTCTTCCGAGAAGCCGCTGTTCAAAAGCGCTTGCGTCACTTTGGGTAAATCTCGGATATCCCGAATACCGCGCACGTTCCAAAGCCAGCCATCCATATCCGAGCCGAGCGCCACATGATCCGCGCCGACGCGATCGGCGATATATTTTATGTTAGCAATCAGAACCTCCACTTTCGAAAACAAGCTCCAACGCTTCAAATACCAGGGACAAAAGATCACGCCGATCAAGCCGCCTTTGTCCGCTATAGCCCGGATTTGCTCGTCCGATAAGTTTCTCTCTTTGAATATAACCAACGCTAATTTCCTTACTCCAATATGGGTCGCCACCACGGGCGCATCGCTTAAATCCATCACCGCCCAAAATGCTTTCTCCGAACAATGGGCGGTGTCTATCAACAAGCCTAACTTGTTCATTTCCCGTACGACGTCCCGTCCAAAGTTTGTAAGTCCATCGCAGAGACGAAACGGGTGTGCTGCGGCAGCTGCGATGCGGTTATTAATGAAATGGGTCAGCGTCATATACCGAACCCCTTGTGCGTGAAAACGGTGCAAATTATCCAAATCTTTGCCAATGGCGTGTCCGCCTTCGATGGCGTGAATAAAAGCGACTTTGCCCTCATTGTTGATTTGTTCAATATCTTTAACTGTGCGGGCGACTCCAATTTTGTCCTGATTGCTTTCTACAAATTTTTCCATCAACGCCATCATGTCGAAGCAAATCTCGGTGTGGGTTTTCCGGGTAAAAGGCTTGGGGGGCGAGTAAATCATCGAAAACAGCACATCCACACCGCCTTCCTTGGCGCGGGGTAGGTCCACATGATTGAGAAACGGGTTGTAAAATAGTGGGGGATGATGGCGTTTGCTGAGGTCTCGTCCGAGAAACCACATGTTGAGCAAGGGATGCGTGTGCAGATCCACAACGGTGGCTTTTTTGTGGATAGACAAATGATTCTCTTTATTAGAATTGAATTGATTTGCCGTCACCTTTGCCTCTAATCTGATTGCTTTGCTAAATCCCAATTTGTCAATCCCCAAATTCGTAGAGCGTGTAACTTAGAACGATTTTGCACCCATTTTTATGCTCACGCTTTGGAGCGGCATGGAATTTGAGATTTTATTATTCTCTTTACAACATCACATCGAAGAAATATTTCAGAGGGCGGCAAGAATGCCTACCTTCAAGTCAAAACCTGGAGCGTCGGCTAACATCGCAAATCAGCCGCGTGCTTTTTGCGTCGCTGAATTTGTTTTGTGAGGACACGTATTGAAACCATATGCGACACTTATTCCTTTCTGGTAACGTCAAGGGCACCCGCACGTTAAGCGAGAGTTGATTATAGCTCAACGATGTCGAACGACATATTTACGAATCAAGCAAAACTCCATCAATCACAGGAACTGTTCCGACCGCAGACTATCCCAGGAGTTGGTATGGTTTTAGCGCTCGTCATTCTATACGAAATCCATAACACATCAATCAATTCGAATGGATGCAAAACCTTTGCTCGTATTCGCGTCTTTAAAAACCACAAAACGAATCCACTGAAAATACATCAGCCAAAGGACATTAGAAATTCGGTAATACTTATTCTTAAAATCGTCATAAAAAAATCTTAAAGATCGTCGCTAAAATTAGGGGACAAAAATTTACGCTACTACTGTTTACGGTTTGATTAGCTTATTTTATGTACCAAACCCGAATGCGGATATGAGTCAGAAATGCCAAATAATCTGCATCGCCAATGTGTACCAATATTGAATTGTTACTCTCAATCGAATAACTTATTTCATCTCCAACGTGATCGTTTCCAGCGAATCCAGAATCTTTAGTCATGAGGTCAACAAAAAAATTGTCATTGTTATACCTATTAGTTGGCAGGTATTGATCAACACCAAAGGGAATTGAAAAATAGCCCAATTCTCCGGGATCGACCTCAACCCATCCACTATCAAATGCCGGTCTGGAAAAAGGAGCTCCTTGCGATGGGCCGACATCACCATAATATTTACCTGTTACATAGACGTCTCCCTCCGAATAAACAGCAGGCCCTGCTCCTGTATTTCGGGCGTGTACGCCGGCATGGCCCGCATTGCTGCTTGTGGTAACGCCCAGAATGCCGTCTTTGTTTTCACTGCGTCCAGTAACTCCATTGCCAAAAGGACTACTGCCAAAAACGCCGCTCTTGTCTGGGTTATTAGACCACCCAACCATTCCGTCATTGGCATTACTGCGACCTTCTACACCAATTCCCTGAGTGCTCTCACCTAGCACGCCCCCAGCAGCGCTCTCTCCTTTTACACCACGACCATTATTGCTAAATCCATAAACGCCGTGTTTGTTTTGGCTGTTACCCCAAACTCCGTTGCCATCCGTATTATTACCATATACGCCTGCTTTGTCGGATGCTTCAGAATATCCGATAGCACCATGATCGTGCTTACTAAATCCTCTAACCCCTGGGCCGCTTCCAGAATTTTCTCCTTCGACCCCGGCCAGGTTAGATTCAGACTTTCCGTAAATACCATGCGAGTTTGTGCTCATCACCGTCATACCACGGCCAGAACCGGTATTCTCGATGCGCAGCATGTCGGCTGAACTGCTTCCTCTGGTGGTGTCAGGTGCATTTTTTCTCAGAAAATCACCCGAAGCAGTGCCACCAGATAAAACGCTGGATGGGAATTTACCAGAGCCATCCAGGGGAAGCAAGGTGTTCGGCTGAGGCGTTGTACTGACCGAGATGCCAGCCACCTTATCGGCATCATCTGCGCGGAAGCTGTAAGCCGCACTGGTCATCATCATACGCGGCTGCAGCTCTGAATCGTTCTCCACTTGAATTCCTAAAAAATAAGGCTTGTCAAAAGCTAAGTTTAAAGTATTTACCGTACCAAGAAGTACGTGAAACATGCCACCTCCTATAAACACTTTATTGTGTACTTCAGACCACAATAAATTATTGCTCTCATCATACAGATTAAAAGTGATTTTATAATCTCTTTCTGCTACGGGTTGTTCGTCTGAACCCAAGAGCATTCCCTGGTAGTTGATCACCCTGGGAATTTGAGCCATAAGGTTGGTTGGAAAATGGAAAAAGGCCAGCACACTAAGTGAAATAAGTATTCGTTTCATGACATACCTCCCAATGGGATTGTTCAAAAACTTCAAACAAGCTGTTATTTGACTAATAACATCTTTTTGATATTTTGAAATAG
The DNA here is from genome assembly GCA_011776225.1 of Phycisphaerae bacterium. Lineage (GTDB taxonomy): Bacteria > Planctomycetota > Phycisphaerae > Sedimentisphaerales > Anaerobacaceae > CS2-K091. Next base: position 17,157 of record JAABXR010000003.1, on the reverse strand, counting down.
GATGTCGGCACTGCTGTTTGCCGACCTTGCGGCAGAGGCTGTAATGCGATATAGGTATATCCCCGAACTTAACATCTTCCCATGGTCGTCGTGACCGTCCCAAACGACCTGTATAGTTCCTGGTCCTTGTATTTGCTCATTCAATAAGAGCCG
>JAABXR010000003.1:12260-16873 GCA_011776225.1 Phycisphaerae bacterium | reverse complement strand
CGAATCCGGATGAATGCCAGAAGCCCGAAAACAAGTAATTATTAGCACTTTGTATACCGCCAACAAGCGTCTCACCTGTAGTTGCATGATGGATATGATTCGTGCTGACAACGCTCATTACTCCTCCCGTGCCAATTACGTAGCGTGGAATAAAATAAGTTGCCCTATTCGTGTTATTGCTGCTGTGAATGGAATGAGTTTGAGCTACATTCTGTTCTGACCGGACGAGTGTTAGGGCAGGCTCCTGACCGTAAATTAATGGGCTTAGAAACGTCAAAAAGGTGACCAGGCCAAGCCTTGGCGCGATCTTAAGGCAAAGGTTGTTTTTCATGATCGTCCTCCTCGTTTTTTATAACGCTAACTTATAATTGAATGACCGAAAAGTAGTGTTGTAACACGACTATTGAAGGTTTGGGCCGCAAAATTTTACAAATTTTGAGACATGCGTGTGCAGTCCAAATCCAACTGTATTCATACATCTAAATCAAACCAACAAATTGCTGCAATTCAGGATGATGCCTTGTGAATGTACCTTCATGACCGCTAGAAAATGCTGAATTTAGTTTCGGAACGTGTGGCAGCCCATGGGTCATGAATTCCCGTGCCTGGGGCCCTGCGTTTAATCATCTTATAAACCTTAGTCCGGTGCAGCTGGCGGTCACTCAGGCGTTTTGTTTTGCCGATGGCAGTTCTAAACGGTGGGGTCCTTTGGCATTGCCAATCCCGGCCACGGTTATAGCGTATTAAGCATGTTTCTCCGTAAATGTACGGTTAACAGAGAATTGAATCCCCGATATTGACCATTGTTTGACAAAAATTTGCGTGATTCCACACCGAAAGCCTTACCAAACAACGTGAATTACTAAAAAATGTAGTCAAACGTCTGATTTTTCTTTATTCGGGATAAGGTTGAGCTTTTGGAAGTAATAATGTAACCTCCAATTTAATAATATATTAGGACGACAAATCCTTAGCGTACATTTACGCACCAATCTCTCTAGTTCCCTTTTTAAGGAAATTTTCAGATTTGAAAAATACGATGACAACATATTATCCGTGTTCATTGATTTCTAAAAAAGCCACCGGACGTTCCTCACGGTGGCTTTTTTGATGCCAGAAGTCGTTCCTTTTACCGCACTAGGCTCATCTTTTTGGTCTGCATAAAATCACCGGCGGTGATGCGGTACAGATACACCCCGCTCGATACGGAATTGCCAGAATTGTCTTTGCCATCCCAGCGGACCTTGTGAGTCCCTGCTGTGTAGGGTGAATTAGACAACGTACGAATCTCTTCCCCGAGGATATTGTAAACCTTCAAAACTACTTGGCTGGCCTCAGGTAACCGAAAGCGAATTTCGGTTTCGGGATTGAAGGGATTAGGATAGTTTTGTTCAAGCCCATAATCTACTGGAATGGTTGACTCGATATAATCTAATGGCAATTGTTGGTTCCTATTAAGAACAGTCTTTAGCAGACTATTAGTACAGTTGGATTGCACAGTGTAAACAGGCCCATCGTCTACCGCTGAGCCATTAGGCGCTTGATTATGAGGTACCGTTACTACACAACTGGCTGTACCAACATTTCCGCTGTTATCTTGAACAGCGAGATGGATTGTGTATACTCGACCATTACCTTCGCCCTGCCGTTCTTTGCGAAGTTGAACAGATTTGCAATCTGAGGCGATAACGATGTCATCTGTGGTTTTCCCATCCCCATTGCCTTGTGCATCCTCGGCTTCGTCGCTGGTCACGGAAGTAATGACGACATCATTGATTGGAATGCTTCCTTCACAAGCATGTTCCACTGAAACCACACAATCCTCAATATTGAAGATTTCGTGAGTATGATCAGGTGGCCAGAGGGTAATTACAGGAACTACTTTAATCACTGGTGCAGGCACATAAAGTTTAATATCATCAAAATACGCAGTACTTGTACCAGAACCGGAAAAATTTGACCCGGATAAAGCAAATTCCTTATCAAAAGACGACTTAGGAAGAAGAGCAATATCTTCTGCCTTTAATACATCGTCTATCCAGACTTTGGCTTTCAAACTACTAAAATTGCAGAGCACTTTTACTTTGTACCAGGTTTGAACGGTCCAGGACTGTAATTCCACACCAACAGCACCAAAGAACGCTATCTTCCCGCCATTTTGAAAGGCAACAAAATTTCTAGGAAAATACATGTTTGGTAGTATTGTCTGACCAAAGCCGATATCATAACCTTTGTCTGGCTGATTAAGATACACCCAACCTTCGTATACAATGCAGTCGGGGATCTCTGATAATTCGTGTACTTCGACTCTAGCAAAATTGGGTTGGGAAACCAACTTAAATGACTTAATAGCCGATACTGCAACATCTTCACTTATTGCGGCAGACTGGCCACTGAAACGCGTAATCCAATTTGAAGCAGGGTGGCTTCCCGTAAGATAACTTTCAAAATTATCCTCAAAAATAATGGTCTGTGAGTATGCCAATTGAGTAATTGACAAAATCACAACTAATGACAAAATGTAGCTTTTCATGGCAAACCTCCTCGTTTTTGAAAATCAGCGAAACACATTGATCCAAATTATGATTATGTTGTCATCCCTCCTTTCCTTTATAAATTATAAATTTATAAATTCTTCACGGATTTTTATTGTGAGCCTGAGCAGACTTCCGGTGCAGAAAATGCGGTCGCTGTTCTTCTTGCAATAAAAAAGCCGACCTACCTGCGAACCAATTCTAACGATTCTTCGGCAACTCGGCTACCTTGGCAACTTCCTAAGTCGACTACTCCGGTCTGCTGTCAGCGCTTCTCACTTCGGTTTTGCTTTCAGATCAAGCGCTCATGGTTTTGCTTTAGACCCGTAGTTTTGTGCCGCTCGATTTCTCGAGCTTTACCTTTTCGGAATCTTTTGGGTATTCTGGATTTTTTTCGTGCGCCTTAGGTTTTTGTCAACAGATATTAATCCATGAGATTAGTAGGGCCAGAGATATCACCTCAATTTGTGCACTTTTTGCACGCTAAGTGTTGGTCAATTGCGAATATTGTCGGCCCTGAATTTAAATAAAGAAAAAGAAAGTATAATGTCACCTGCGTGGCAGTGATATGTTTGTAGTAAATTGAATCTGCTTACGCATCATTAACCCCTTAAGGGGTGGTATGTTAAAAAGTGTCCTAAAATTTAATTATAAAAGGATGGGGCCCTTTGTCAAATCCAAATAGGAATTTGTCATTCCAAATGGGAAGTAATTTTTCCAAACGAAGATGTGAAACGGAGGAAACTGTCAAACACGAACGGAAACGGAGACAAGGCTATGTCATAAGAGGAGTTCCTGTGGCGTTATCTCGCTGAGGCGTATGCGGGCTTCGCTGGGGCAGTAGCCCAGTTCTTTGCGAAAATCTCGCGCCATGTTACTCTCTTCGCTGTAGTTTAATTGCATAGCAATATCCCAATTGTCAAGCGTTGTGTGCTTCATAAAGCAAAGCGCCTGGTAAACCCGGATTTGGCGCATCAATTGGGTAAAGGACTTACCAAAAGCTCGGCGGCATACAGTCCGCAACCACCGGGGGCTTATTCCCAATGTTTGTGCCACTTCGCTTTCCCGCAAGCGCTTGGGGGAGGCTGGCACAATTTCATTTAGTATAGTATTTTACCAATATACCGTGAGGCAGACAGGCTATGTGGGTATCGAACTGCCAAAAACTCTTTTAATCCCCCAAACCGTATGGCATCACGAATAACCGTCTCAATTTTCGTCATCTTCCACTCACAACAAAGAAAACGATTTGCGCCCAACTTAGCAGCAGCAATAACAAAATCAAGCCCGAACTGATTTGGTCACCTGCCATAATTTTTTCTATGGTGTTGCCAATCGATGCCTAACCGCCGGCGATGGCCCCTACGATGAAAAGGGGCTCTGCCCCTGAGGCCACGGCTTCGGGCAGTTGTGTATCCGGTGACTCATGGGATATGTCTTCTTCACAGGCGAAAAACCGCAAAAACGGGCGGCGCTGGTGCGTGACGTGGTCACGGATAGTCCCGCGCAGCATCGGATAACGAGTTTCGAGCGCGTCAAGGACCGAGCGCAGCGTGACCCGACCCTGGACGTCGAGAAGCACCTCGCCGTCAACTTGTGCCAGCGTTCGCAGATGTGGTGGCAGTATCACTCGGATCATGGCAGTGTCTGAACCTCCACGGATAACACACTCGGAAGATCTCTTACAATCGCATTCCAACTGTCGCCGGCGTCGGCTGAGCAGTATACCTGTCCGCCGGTGGTGCCAAAGTAGATGCCGCACCTATCGAGCGAATCGACAGCCATGGCGTCACGCAGCACGTTGACGTAGCAGTTGCGTTGCGGCAGCCCTTTTGTGAGCGCTTCCCACTCGTTTCCTCCCGTGCGGCTGCGATAGACGCGCAGCTTACCATCCGGCGGATAGTGCTCGGAGTCGCTTTTGATCGGAACGACGTAAATGGTCTCCGGTTCGTACGCATGAACCTCGATCGGGAAGCCAAAGTCACTCGGCAAGTTTCCGCTGACCTCGTGCCACGAGTCCCCGGCGTCGTCGCTGCGCATAACGTCCCAATGCTTTTGCATAAACAGCACATTCGGACT
>JAABXR010000003.1:4186-12177 GCA_011776225.1 Phycisphaerae bacterium | reverse complement strand
ATCCAGGAGAATTGTGTGCAAGCACATTCCACCCGCACCAGGCTGCCATTTGGGGCCGGACTCATGGCCGCGCAATCCGGGGATTTCGTGCCAGGTCTTGGCTCCATCAGTGGTACGGAATAACGCGGCATCCTCAACCCCGGCGTAAACGGTTTCCGGATCGTTTAGCGACGGTTCGAGATGCCAGACGCGCTTGAATTCCCACGGATGTTGCGTGCCGTCGTACCATTGATGTGTAGTGAGGGGTTTGGCTTCAGAGTCATACACGAACTTGTTGCTTTCACCCACAGGGAAGCCCTCGGGAGTCGTGGTCGGCTCACCTGGTTTTAAGCCTGGCTGCTCCCAGGTTTTGCCGCCATCATTGGAGCGCTGTATGATCTGACCGAACCAGCCAGTGGATTGCGATACATAAATTCGGTTCGGGTCGGCTGGGGAACCTTTCATGTGAAAAATTTCCCAACCAGCAAAATGCGGTCCACTGACTTCCCAGTCTTTGCGCTTGCCATCCGAAGTCAGGATGAATGCGCCCTTTTTTGTTCCAACTAAAACGCGTACTTTGCTCATCTATTTCCTCCTTTCAGAGTTGGTTCAATCAAACACTATTGCTTTCGGTTAAGGACAAAACGATCGGAATTTTCCGTAGATACGTACGATCCGTGAATTGGTTTACATTAAGTCGTTGACTTGCGGCGCGATTCTCAATCTTGTTCTTGTATCTATATTATATCAAACTTTCAGACTTATTTTGTTTAAGTTCAACCTTGTTCATGAGCTTGTTTTAATGCATCGATATCAATTTTCTTCATTTGCAACATCGCTTGCATCACCCGTTGGGATTTTTCAGGATCGGGATCATGGAGTAACGCCTCGAGCGCAGTAGGAACGATCTGCCAGGACAAACCGAATTTATCCTTCAGCCAGCCGCACATGCTTTCCTGGCCGCCATCCGCGGTGAGTTTTTCCCAGAAGTAATCGACTTCCTCCTGGGTTTTGCAGCTTACGAACATCGAAATCGCTTCTGTAAATTTGAATTGCGGCCCGGCATCCATACATTGAAAGAGTTGTCCGTCGAGTTCGAAAGTGCCGTTCATCACTTTGCCGGCCATGGCATTTCCGTCCGGGAAGGGGTTGTTTTCGCCCCAATACTTTATGTTTATAATTTTCGAATTCTTGAAAATAGATGTATAGAATTTCATGGCCTCTTCGGCTTGACTATCGAACCACAAAAATGGGCTTATTTTTTTCATCGGTTTTGCTCCTTTTGTTAGATCAATAACGGTTCAGTTAGCTTTTGGTTTATAGCATAGCAGGACGATACCGCAAGTAAAAGATTTGGCGTGTACCAGAATCCAATCCTGCTTTTTCTTCAAATTTCGAAAAATAGTCATGCCGTCTCCAAGCGCAACGGGGTTGATAAAAAGATGGTATTCATCAATTAAACCATCTCGAATCAGAGAAGAGACAAAGCCGGCGCCGCCATAAACGATGATGTCTTTGCCATCTTTGAGTTTCAATTTTTTGATTTCGTCAACGAGATTGCCCGTTGCGATGTCCGTATTCTCCCACTCTGATTTGTCAAGGGTTTTGGTGAAAACAACTTTAGGCGTGTCGATCATCTTCTTCCCGAAGGTGAAATCGGGATTCTCCGGGTTGGTTATTACATTGGACCAGTGTGAAATAAAGCCGTCGGCCATGTTCCTGCCAAGGAGAATGGTGTCAATTGAATCGGTTAATTCATCGACATACCTATTCAGGTCATCATCCCAATCCCAAACTATCCAATCCAGTTCACCATTTTGCCCGGCAACGAATCCGTCAACGGTTAATTGCATTTGTAATCTTAACTTTCGCATTTGTGGCTTACCCCATGAGCTAATTGATTGTTACCTATTTTGTCATTAAAGGGCTACCTATCAGTCGCAACGCTTTGACGCCACCGCAACAACGCGTCGAGGCTCCAGTCGCCAGCACCGGATGCGGCAAAAAACAGGAAGATGAAGCAGAACAGTACCGCGGGCACTCCCTGATTTTCAATCGGCCAGCCGCCGTTTGCCCCGTGAAACTGCCAGTACGCCACCGCCATTTCACCGGACAGGATGAACGCCACCGGCCGGGTAAAAAGACCAAGCATCATGGCGGCGCCGCCGACAACCTCGAGCACCGTCCCAATGCCTACCTGGGACATGAGCTGAAGCGTACTGCCGTCCGGCATCCCGCCGAACCAGCCAAAAAGCTTCAGGCCACCGGCCTGTAGAAAAAGCAGACCGGCCACTACCCGCAACAGAAACACGGTGATTTGTTCTGCGCGCTTCATGTCAATAACTTGTTTCAAAGGTTTCATTTAGATTCGCTCCCTCGCTTATTGTGAAAACAACTTATTCGTGAACTCTTTCGGAGTGATATGTGACAGCGAAATATAAAGTCATGAATCTTCACATACAAGACCAAAAAACGACAAACAAAAGGGTTGATTGCGACATGATCACAACCCAAAAATGGGGGAACAATACAAGGGAAAGGTTGTGGGATGGAAACTCAGTTGTGGAGTTGACTTTAACATTCCTTTTTTGTATCATTCCACCATGAAAACCATATCCATACTCGTTCCGCAAAAAGCTATTTTAGGCAGTCTCGAGGGCACCCGCCAATTATTTTCCCAGGTCAATGATTTTCTCAAAGCTAGGGAAGCGCCCCCTTTATTCAAAGTGCAACTGGTTGGGCTTACAAAAGCGACAAAACTCGCCGGCGGTCTCTACACCATAAACGCGGACCTGCTCATTACAGATGTAAAAAAAACAGACCTTGTGGTTATCCCAGCCCTCGATGGGGATATAAGAAGCGCGCTGGAAATGAACCGAAATTTTATTCCCTGGATCATAAAACAATACAAAAACGGCGCAGAAGTTGCTAGCCTGTGCATCGGGGCGTTCTTGCTGGCGTCGACCGGGTTGTTAAAAGGCAAAAAGTGTGCGACACATTGGATGGCTGCTAATGCCTTCAGAAAAATGTTTCCGGATGTCAACCTGGTGACCGAGCAAATCATCACCGATGAACAGGGTATTTATTCAAGCGGTGGTGCGTTCTCGTATCAGAATCTCATCTTGTACCTGATCGAAAAATATGCCGGCCGTGAAATGGCGGTTTTAATTGCCAAAACGTTTGCGATTGAAATAGAACGGATAAGTCAATCGTCATTTATCATTTTTCAAGGTCAGAAAGATCATGAAGATGAACCAATAAAAAAAGCTCAGGAGTTTATCGAGAAAAATTTCCAGAAAAAAATAACGGTCAACCAATTGGCAGAAATGTTGTTTTTGGGCCGAAGAAATTTTGAACGCCGGTTTAAGAAAGCCACAGCCAACACGGTGTTAGAATATATTCAGCGCGTAAAAATTGAGGCTGCCAAAATGAGCCTGGAATCGTCGTACGAAAATGTAAATGAAGTCATGTATAAAGTCGGTTATTCAGACCCGAAAGCGTTCCGAACGACCTTCAAAAAAATCACCGGTGTATCCCCCGTACAGTACCGTAACAAGTATAGTCGTGCCAGTTACTTGTAAGAGTAAGAGCAATAGCCTACCGTATAACCGAAAACGAGTGATTTGCAGCCCAATATCAGGTGGGATTGCACTATGTTATGCCCCTGTTCCCCACTACATTCTAAAAGTATACGTATATTTTAGCAAAAGCGTGCGGTCGTTGGTGAGCAGCAATTGCGATGTTGTCTGTGTTGAGATTCTCATATTGTAAAACAAACCACAAGTCATTGCCTTCTCGGAAATTAGATCGAAAGCGGATTTTGGTCGACACCCGATCATCTGCGCTGTTCGATTGCACAAATGTATTTAGGGAGACTCTTGTATTGAACGCCGCCTGGGTGCGAAGCCGAATAACATGAGTATCGAATCCCTGATCGCGATCCGGAAAACGCACGATGTTGACTTCATATTCACCGTTCAACTCCAGATATCGGAAAGCATTCCAGGCGGGTTCCAGGCCTAGCCAGATCGAGGCGCCAGCCGTCGAAAAATTTTCCCGGGAATCAGTCGAATCGCTGCTGAGTAATTTTCCGTCAGGCATATCGAAGCCTCCTTCAGCCTTGAAGTAGGTGTAGCTCCCTACCGGGATCTCCGTATTCTCCGGAAAGGAGAGCGCTACGGTGAGATCTTTATAATGGACTTCAAAATCCGTCCACAAATTTGCCCCGACTTCCACTGAAAATCGGTGTCATATTCGAGAAGCACAGACTCCGCAGAACCATCCTCATTACGGATGGCGACAAACCCGAAGAACTGTAACGGGCTCAACCTTCTAAACGCCGTGCATTCACCCATCAGCCAATCATAGCTGAAATACCCAGCCCAGTTCGGTGAAATTCTGACGGGTTGCAAATCCAAGCGAGGGAGAGAAGTCCTTCCCTTGTCCCGTTATGGTTAACCAATAATTGAAGCCAACACTGCTGCGGCGATTGAGCTGAACCTGAAACATCGCCGCGTCTGAAAAGTCAAACGACTTTTGCCGGATCACATCATCTTCAAGATTCTGTGCCCATTTAATTTAATGGTCAAATAGTCATCGCCAAAAATCCGCAAGATGCCATCGAGGCCATACGCGAAGTGGTAGTTTCCTTTTTCAACCAACGCGGACGTATTCTCGTTCGCGCTGCTCACGACAAATCTGCCGGTTACGACTGGCGATTACATAGTTTTCACTTGTAGTAAAGACTTTCGCATTCTCTCCGGCGTGCTCCTCATTTGAGTCGATTGCGATAAAGTAAATCTGGTCGGAATTGACTGCTTCATGACGAATCACTCATGCCTGAGCGTATCCACCGGATTCGCCATTGCTGCCTTAAGGGTCTGGTATCCTGCTGCGAGCCATGCAATAAGTAAGGTGGTCACGCCTGATGCCAGAAATATCCAGATACCGGGATGTATTCGGTAAGCGAAGGTTTGTAGCCACTCGTTCATCGCAAAATAGCCGATCGGTGTCGCGATCAAAAATGCCAGACAAATAAGCCGTGAAAAGTCGGCCAGCAACAATGTAACCACCTTGTAAACCGAGGAGCCCAGAACTTTGCGAACGCCTATTTCTTTCGCTCTTCTCTGAGCTGCGAATGATGTCAGCCCGATCAGGCCGAGACAGGCGACAAATACGGCAAGCAGAGCAAAAATTTTCATGGTGTTTCCGAGGTTCTGCTCCGCTGTGTACAATGCATTCAGCCGGTCACTCACGAACGAGTATAGAAACGGCCAGTCTGGCACGAATGCTTGCCATGTCTCTCTCAAGTAAGCAAGCGCCCTGCTGACTTCATCTCCGGTGACTTTGACGACCACATTCCGGCCACCTAGCGTCAACACCATTGGTGGGACCTGCTCACGCAGTGAAAGAAAATGAAAATCCTTAACGACGCCGATCACACGCCCGGTTGTTTTGCCACCGCCAAATTGATATTGCGTCAATTCTTTGCCCAGAGGAGCGTCTTGCCAGCCAAGCTCTTTCACCGCAGTTTCATTCAGGATAAACGCCTCTTTCTCGTCAGTGGCAAATTCTTTCGAAAAATCGCGTCCGGCAACAAGCTCGATACCCATGGTTCCGGTAAACCCGTAATTGACCCAAAGCAGTGCCATGGGCTTGGGAGCGTCTTCAGATCCGCCTTCCGGGATGAATCGATAATTATGCATAACATCTCCGGGCAGGGTCGTGGCAGCCGTAACACCGAGAATATTCGGGTTGCGCAACAACTCCTCACGAAATTCATCATATTTGTCGCCCAGTTTCCCCTGTGTCTCTATGATGATTTTCCCCTCTTTACTAAATCCGAGATCCTTGCTGTGAATATATCGGAACTGCGAAAAAACCGTCGCGATTCCGATTAGCAAAACAATGGAGACGGCGAACTGTCCGGTTACCAGTATTTTTTGCATCAATGAGGCACGGCTTCCTGGCGGTCCGTGAGTGCCTTTAAGCACTTGAATCGGCTGGAAAGTCGATAAAAAGAAAGCGGGATAACTCCCCGATAGAAATCCCACCCAAATACCGATCATAATTAATCCGGCAACCATGGTTGGCTGCTCTGCATAGCTCAAACTGAGTTTTCGAGCGACCAGGTCACCAAAAAGCGGCAACAAAAATTCTGCTAGAACACAGGCTAACAGGACGGAGATGAAACTGTATAAAAAGGCTTCGACCATGAATTGTTTAAAAATATTATGGCGTGATGCCCCGGTAACCTTGCGCATGCCAACCTCCTTTGCACGGCTCATCGCCCGGGCAGTTGACAAATTCATAAAATTAACGCAGGCGATGAGCAGGATCAGGATAGCGATGGAGAGAAACACGTAAACGCGGACCGCACTGCCGTTCGCTTGCATCTCTCCCCCCAGGTTGGAATGCAGATGGATGTCCTCCAGCGGCTGCAAACGAAGGGTCACGTAATCTCGAGTCGATTCGGGGTAGTGACGTTGGACAAAGTCAGGCAGTTGAACTGCTAAAGGGGAAGCGACCTGACTATCAGACAAAAGCAGGTAGGTCCAATTCGATGTCCAGACCCAGTTATTATCGAACCCATCCCAGTTGTTCCATAGAGTGGTTTGCAGGAACTGAAAATTCACAAGAGCATTGAACTTCAGATGTGAAGAGTTGGAGATATCCTTCACAACGCCGGTGACCTTGAGATCATGCTCATTTTCAAATGTCAGCGTCTCACCCAGGGGATCTTTTTCCCCGAAAAGCTTTTTCGCCAGCGCTTCGGTGATGACAATACTGCGAGGATGGAAAAAAGCGCTGGCGGGATCCCCTCGCAGGAACGGAATGGTGAAGATCTCAAAGACACTCGGGTCCGCCATCAGGACATTCTCAACGATAAAACGCTGCTCTTGAAAACTTAACAGGGGCGGATTAAAAGGATAAAAGCGAACCGTTTTTTCCACCTGCGGAAACTCGTTGGCCAAATTTTTGGCAACCGGAAACTGAACGACTGCGGTACGAGATGAAGAAATCTGCTGTTGACGACTGTAAACAATGCGAAAGATCCGGCTTGCGTTTTCATGAAAATCATCATAGCTTAGTTCATGTTTCACGTAAAGCAAGATCACCAGGCATGTTGCGATTCCCACTGTTAGGCCGATCATATTGATGAGGCCGTAGGTTTTGTTCCTCAGAAAGCCCCGAAGCGCGACTTTGAGATCGTTTTTCCACATAACAAGACTCCCTTGGGGTAACTATTGCCAACAAATGTTTATCTTTGAGGTGCTGGTCATGTGCATGTGAAATAGTACAGTCAATTCGAGCTAAAAGTCTTTAAATCCTGGCACATCCAGGTTTAAGCTGCACACCACAAAACTCCAGATATCGGCCCAGGTGTCGGCATATTCTTCCGTGTCTCTGCCATAACTATAATGACCGGATTCCCGAACGACTTTTATCAAAGCCGGATTCTCACACTTTTGAACCTCTTGCAATGCGGCCGTGAATTTGTAGCCATGCAGCGGTGGTGTGATTTCGTCTTTTTCACCCACAACTACCAGGGTTGCCGGATAGCAGGAGTTCTGTTTGAGATTATGATAGGGCGAATAGGCGTAGAGAGTTTTGAATTGCTCGGGATCGTCCGGTGAACCCAGCTCCTTCACCCTCGCGGTTGCACCTGTGAACAGATGATAGCGTATCATGTCAAGGCGAGGATATTCAATGAGTGCAGCTCCAAACAGCTCCGGTCTCTGCACGATAGCGGCTCCCGCCAGCACGCCGCTGGCGCTGCCCCCGTTGGCGATCATCTTATTCGCACTCGTATAGCCGTTGTCGATTAGCCACTCGGCCGCAGCAATATAATCATCGATGCCGTTTTGCTTCTTGTACAGGATGCCGTTCTGATACCAATCCTCGCCGTACTCGCCACCTCCGCGAATGTTGGGAAAAGCGTAAACCCCGCCCATCTCCATCCAGGCAATAATCTGCGGCTGATACCAGGGCATCGCGGACCAGGCAATCGC
>JAABXR010000003.1:1902-4109 GCA_011776225.1 Phycisphaerae bacterium | reverse complement strand
AAAGTCCTCAGGCGTGAACTTGATCTGTGGTCTTTTGAAGAGGGTACTTTTCCCGGTTTTCAAATCGAGTTTGTAAATCGTACCCGGCTCAAGCAAGCCCCAGAGTTGATAATAGGCTTCCTGTGCAGTGCGGTCGTCCGGAAAACCACCTACAAGCGCTATAGAAGGCATGCCGACTTCATACTGAAATTTACCCTGATGATCGAAAACTTTGACAACCGGCAGCGCATCGCGGAGGTACCGTAAAACCAGGTAGTCGCCGATCTCGCTGACGGTGTTGATGGTTTCCTCACTTTGGGGGATCACCTCAACCCAATTTTCTCGCTCAGGTTTGTTGATGTGCACCGCGACCACACGCCCACGTGGTGCACCCAGCGTCGTCCTAATCCAGAAGGTCGAGCCGTTGCTGCCCTCGAAGGCGTATTTTGCATCTTCGCCATCGACTAATTTCACAATCTCACTATCGGAATTCTCCAGATCTTTATAGAGGATAAAGTCGACCCATCCGCTGAAGCTGCTGCCTTTGGCGACCGTGATGATGAGGTACTTGCCGTCATGCGTGACGCGACTCCCCAAAAGCCAGGTCGGGTTATCGGGTCGGGCGTAAACAAATTTATCTTCGGACTGGGGCGTGCCGATTTCATGGAAATAAATTTTCGGATCTTTGAGCCGGGCTTGCAGCTCTTTGCCTTTTTCAGGGACTTTGTAGCGCACATAATAAAATCCCTCACCTTCCTTTGTCCAAGAGATACCGCCGACCCCTGTCAATGTCTCAGGCCAGACTTTCTTCGTATCAACATCCATGATGTGATCCTCAGTCCACCTGGATTGCCCCCTTGACACCGAGTAAAATATACGATTGCCGTCGGGACTGACAGAATAGCCGGCCAAACGTGTTTCCGGATCTTTCAGAAACTTCTTAGGGTGCAGAAGCACTTTTGGCTCTGCGGACAGATTTGCCTGAACAAAAACCACACCCTGATTCTGTCCCGCTTCGGTTTTGGTAAAAAAGTAGCGGCCACCTTTCTTGGTCGGCATGCTGAAACTGTCAACGTCGCGGATTTGCAAAATTCGCTGCTTGATATCGTTGTGGAAGGCTACATCTTTCACATAACCGTCAAATAGCTTTTCCTGGGCGTCAACCCAGGATTTCGTCTCGGGGGAAGTCATCGCTTCCATCCATCTATAGGGATCAGCGACTTTAATTCCGTGATAATCATCGACCTGATCTGCTTTGCGGGCTTTGGGGTACCTGAGCCCGTCGGCTTTTTTGCCCAAAGCGAGCAATAAACCCACACTGAGAAGTGTAAAAATTAAAACTGTTGAAATTCTTTTGAATGTTTTCATGGAAAAGACCTCCTTTTTAAGGTAAGTGATAGAAGTTTGATCCGAAACACAAATTTTAATCTGCTGACGTCATTCTTGAGTTCGTTGCCATTCAACTATTTCAAAAGTTGTTGAACTGCCATTGGCCGCTTCTGAATACGCCTTCACAAAATAGGGAGGCTCCTTTGTCACCCAGTAACGCAGGCCATTTGAGCGACTCGTCTCGACGATCCAACTGGTAATTTTACCCAACCCTGCGACATCAATTTCTTCAGAATCCAGTACCTGAATGTGTTCCCATTTAAGTTTGGGATTCGTGGTTCCGCCCCATCCAAATCCCGGGAAGGTTGCCTCATAACCATCTCTCAAAGGGAAACCCGATACCAATAGACCGGAGAAGCTCGCAAACACCTGTTCTTCGAGCGTGACACCGATTAATTGCAGCACTTTCTCCGGTGCCGGAGCATATCCCCCGGTAACCTGCTTGCCCTTAAAATCCAGGTGAGCCAGACCACCGGGTGCGCCGCCCGTGTGGAATGCCTTGTAAGCCAGAGTTTTATGATCGGCGACACGAACGGTTGTAAACAATGTATTGCCCGTTGAATCCTTCCAGACTTGGGTAAATTTTAGTAGCGACTGACCTTCCACTTTAACAAGTTCGACCTTCTCGTGAATGAGATTACTTGATAGCGTTTTTCCAGCGGCTGTTTTGGGAACCCGCTTCCAGGTCACTTTAAAAGGCCGGATAAAGGAACCGTCCACGATGCCGCTCGCGACATGGATCGTATCCGTCTTTGCTTCCCCTCCTGGATTTCGCGACTCGAATACGCCGAAGGCTTGGCTGCTCTTGCTGTTAGAAAGAGTCAGGAGACTCGTCATGA
>JAABXR010000003.1:0-1896 GCA_011776225.1 Phycisphaerae bacterium | reverse complement strand
ATCATTGCTGGTTAACTGCAAAAATATTCGCATCTTTGTTCAAAAAAAGCGCCTGACCATTTATGGACAGGCGAAGAATCACGCTAAGGCTCTAATAATTAGGCTCAACGTGGTTCGCTATGAGAAGCTGAAAAGATGTCTACGCATATTCTTCTTTTTGAAAATTGATTCCTCTGACCAACTCACAAATCGGTACGGCTAACCCGACCAAGGGCGAGACCGCACCTTATTACACGACCCGCAAAAAGCGTTGAGAAAGCACCGAACCAACTCAAAAAAACCACGCCCTTTGGTGGGAGTTAAGCCGTTTGTTATGTGGTTCGCTCGTCACTCACTTTTGGTGGTGAACGTCAAGCGTTTGACATTTGAGCCGTCAGCATCCATAACATAGGTTTCCCTATTACCAGACCTACACGATTCGAATAAAATTTTAGATCCGTCGGGAGAAAAAACTGGTCCTTGATCCCAAAAATAATTATGAGTGAGTTGAATTCGATTCTTTCCATTCAAATCTGTAACATATATCTCGGCTGTCGTTCTTACTAACGCTAACTTCTCATCTTTAGACAAATTAGTGTTCTTTAGATGAGCTGATTGCAAACTAGAT
Source organism: Phycisphaerae bacterium (assembly GCA_011776225.1). Lineage (GTDB taxonomy): Bacteria > Planctomycetota > Phycisphaerae > Sedimentisphaerales > Anaerobacaceae > CS2-K091. The sequence continues at coordinate 1,289 of JAABXR010000003.1, read as the reverse complement.
GCATAGAATATGATTTTTTTACTATCTGGAGACCAATTGTGCACCATATTCGATAGTGCATCATTTGTTACATTGCGTTGATTAGTTCCGTCTGGGGACATCACGTAAATCTCTCGATTTCCATCGCGAGTTGTGTTAAAAGAAATCATCGTTCCATCGGGTGACCATCGAGGGACATAGTCCCTAAACTTATTATGGGTGAGCCGTTTGACGTTGGTGCCATCTGCATCCATTACGTAGATTTCTGCCTCTTCCTCATCACGATCGGAATGAAATACTATTTGCTTGGAGTCTGGTGACCAGTCTGGATCACCATTGCGAGAATTCTTATCTGTTAACTTTCTCAATTCATTTCCATCAATGTTCATGACAAATACAGCTTCTTCTGAATCGGAATAACTCATAAAAAGAACTTTCTTACCATCAGATGATATGGAGGGAAGATATTTGGCTGTATTAGTATAAGTCAGACGTTTAACATTGCTTCCATCGGAATTCATCATATAAATCTCTTGTATCCCGTCGCGATTTGAGTCAAAAACAATTTGCTTTCCGTCTGGAGACCAGGTTGCGCCTCGAGACATCGGCGCGTCTTTGTCACAATTTATTGCTTGGGCGTACGTAGACGATATTGGGATCAGTAAACAAAAACAAACGAAACTTAACCTTGTTTTGATCGACAACTTTCTCATCATTTTCGTATACTCTCTTGGTTTGTTACCTCGATAAATCTCTCAGGGGCGCCGAATGCATTATATTTGAAATGGTCTTTCCGCAGATCATATATTAATCTCATCCAAAGCCCAAGCCACCATGGCCCGTACATCCGCATCCGGATCCTGAAGTGAAGCCATCAGCGCTTCAACTGCGTCTGGATGGCCAATCCTCCCGAGCGTTTCGGCGACGGCGGCGCGAACCCGGGACTCGGAATCGCCCAGGGTCCGGCTCAAGTATTCGATAGCAGTGAGGTTTTCGAACTCCCCAAACACCTCTTGCAAAATCGGTGGAAACGATGGACTATAATCGACTAAAACTTTGTGTACAGGCTTATCGGTTGGCTTGTGAGTGAATTCACCAAGCAGTTTTGCGGCTGCGTAACGAACGTCCGGACTGGCGTCCCGTAAGGAAAGGGTCACCGCGACGAACGCCGGATCACAGCCGATTCCGCCTAATGCGGACAACGTGGCGACTCTTACTTTATCATTTTGATCCTTCAGCATTTTGATAACTTTATAGAAAGCACTGCGCTCACCTATTTCGCCCACAGCCCACAGGGCTGCAACCCGCAC
>JAABXR010000099.1:910-1137 GCA_011776225.1 Phycisphaerae bacterium | reverse complement strand
GTTCGATCTCAATTGGACGACTTCTTGTCGGTAATTTCCTTTTCACTGCTTTCTTTTTGCAGGAATTCTGCAGGGTCTTTCATAATCTGCTGCACCTGGCTATCGGATAGCAGAAACGGGTAGTCGCTGCCGGTTGATGTCGCCGGATATTCTTCAGCATCTTTTTCAAGCTTGGCAAAGATATCCAGCTGATGTTCCTGGATCCCATTTAATTTTACCGTGTAGAT
>JAABXR010000099.1:587-832 GCA_011776225.1 Phycisphaerae bacterium | reverse complement strand
GTAGCCGGCGGGGTGGTTTCCGTCGTTTCAGTCTGCGGAGCGGCCGGCTCGATCGAGACCTCGTTGCGGGCCAGTTCTACAGATGCCGGGTCTTTAGTAATGTGAACGGCCTGAATGTCGCCCACCTTAAACGCTAAAACAGCGCGGTCACGCAGGCTATCCGGGGTCTGTTCAAATTTACTGCGAAAATTATCATTGGCGTGATATACGCGACTGTCATCGGCTAATTTGACAAAGGTGTGCCG
>JAABXR010000099.1:0-553 GCA_011776225.1 Phycisphaerae bacterium | reverse complement strand
CTGAGTCTATCTTCTTGCCAGGCTTTGGCATTGATGCGCTTGGCCGGATGCAAATCATAGCGCTGGTAATCTTTTGACTCTGAAACCAGAGCTGCCAGGGAAAGGGTTTCGAAGACGGCGAGCATACTGTCGACCTTGCCGGTGTCGGCCAGATATCCCTTGGGCTCAAGATACCACTGATTGTCTCTCTTGTTTAATATAATCGCATCCCCCTCTTTTGAAATTTCAATCTTCGTAATGTTGCCGCGATCCAGGCCGGTCAATTGCGGCAGTTGGTAATGGGTGCGATCGGAGCTGCGCATAAACAGATAAACGCATAGGCCGATAATGATCAGAAGAAGGATGATGTATTCTTTTTTAATTTTCATTCCTCGATCCTAATTTATGAATCTATTCTTTTTTGTCAGTCAATCTTTTCAAATAAGATTCTGTCATTAGCGAAAGTGTTTTGTGTTTAGAAAGCAGGCGAGACAGGAGATACCAAACATTAAAAACTAAACACCAAACACAATCTATTTAGCTATTTTTGAAACATCATTTGAATGTTCTTTTT
>JAABXR010000025.1 GCA_011776225.1 Phycisphaerae bacterium | reverse complement strand
CGAGAATCTGTTCCTTTGTGGCCCCCGCATCGATGCACTTTTTCACGTGCGCTGCGATGCAGGGAGTGCACCGCTGAGCTACAGCTATACCCAGAGCAACAAATTCCTTCTCTTTGAGCGAAATAGCCCCGTCTTTCATTATTTTACTGAATAATCCCCCAAAACCGTTTATGGTATCGGGGATTTGCTCTTTCATTTTTGCCGCATCGTTTTTGAACTTCTCAAAAAACTCTTTTACCTCATTTCCCATAGCAGGTCCTTTCTTAAAATGCGTTTAAGCTCTCATAAATGCATCCGGTAGCGAATCGATTATATCAGTAGTCATTAAGCTGACCTGGCCCACCTTTTCCGCTGCAATATCGCCAGCCAAACCGTGAATATAAACGCCTAAGACTGTACAATCAAAGTTATTTAAGCCCTGACCCGCCAAAGCGGTTATGGCTCCCGTCAAAACATCACCGGACCCGGCTGTCGCCATACCGGGATTGCCCGTTTGATTTACATATAATTTCACTCCATCGGTAACAACTGTCCCCGCACCTTTCAGGGCCACTACCGTTTTCGTCTGCTGTGCTAACTGTGCTGCCTGCTCTTGTCGCTCGCTCGGCAGTTCTTCTCTAAACACCGCCGACCATAATCTTTTTATCTCACCGGGATGAGGCGTCAAGATCAGCTCCGCTTTGAGTTTGGCAGGCCAGTCCTTCATCTTGGCCAGGTTATTTAAGCCATCGGCATCAATAACCAGCCTTAGACCATCCTGTTCAAGCAGGGCCGTAAGCACGGATTGAAGCCCGCCGCTGACACCAACACCCGGGCCAAATGCCAACACATCATTGTCCCCGATCGCATCGAGTATGGTATTGATTGCCTTGTCAGATATTCGTCCGGTGCTGTCTTCGGCTAAGGCGATAGTGGTAAACGATGGTTCGATTGAAGCTACAACAGGAAGAACGCTTTTCGGCGTCGCAACCCGTACGAGCCCGGCGCCGCACCGCAGCGCGGCCCGGCCTGCAAGAGCAGCAGCCCCACTCATACCGACACTACCGGCAATGATACAAACCTTGCCAAAGTCGCCTTTATGAGCGTCAACGGCTCTTGGTTTTAGCTTCGGAATTTGGTTTATTTTCTCCATTCTTATTTATTTGTTTCTATTTTCCTGTTTATAAGAGTTGCGATGACCGCCGCCGAAAAACCGCCGTCGATATTGACCACGCTGACACCTGCCGCACAGCTATTAAGCATTGTCAAAAGAGCTGAAAGCCCCTCGAAACTCGATCCGTATCCCACGCTCGTTGGTACGGCAATTACAGGACAACTAACCAATCCCCCCATCACGCTGGCCAATGCCCCTTCCATACCTGCTACAACAATTATCACATTGGCATTCTGTAGTTTTGGCAGATGTCCGAATAATCTATGCAGGCCCGCTACTCCCACGTCGCAAACCATCTCCGTCCGCTGGCCCATAATCTCTGCCGTTACTCTGGCCTCCTCTGCAACCGGCAGGTCCGCTGTCCCTGCCGTAACTATCGGAAGAACGGTTTCAGGACCCTCCAGTTCTTTTTGCTCAAGGACAATCGCTCTGGCTAATTTCTCGTATCGAGCCTGTGGAAATTTGTTCGTCCTCGAAAGCGCCTCGAAAACATGTTCCTCCGCCCTTGTAGCCAACACGTTATTGCCTTTCGCTGCAAGACTCCCAAAGATTTTGATTATCTGTTCCGTAGTCTTGTTGGGACAATAAATAACTTCGGGAAACCCTCGCCGGATTTGCCGATGATGGTCAACGCACGCAAATCCCAAATCCTCGAACGGAAGATGGCGAAGCTTTTCGACAGCCTCGTCTATATCAACTGTGCCGTTCTTGACCTCTTCAAATAATTTTTTCAATTGTTCTGCCTGAATATTTCACCTACCTTTCACGACTTCTTTACTGAGCAGGAATTCTCTAATCAGCATCCAGCATGTTTCGTCACATGCCTTTGCAACATCGCCTCCGTCCTGGTTGGAAGTCACCAGGACGGCGAAGCCGCGCATCGGCGCCATCCAGGCTACTGCAAAGCTCATGTTATTACTACCCGCATGTGTTAATACCTTGCCTCCTCCCCAATCCTGTTCCGTTACAACCCATCCCGATGCGTAATCCCCACCGAAGCCCGGCGTGTGCAGCAGCTTGAATGTTTCGCTCTTGAGTAAATCTCCAGTACCTCTCTCACCCTTCAAATGCTCGACCACAAATTTCGCCCAGTCTCTTATCGAACAGTGTACTGTGCCGCCTGGTCCCAGGACGGGTGGATTGTCACTTAAACGCCCCGGTTCCACCGATACAAGCTCGTTGTCCTTAATCATGTGTTGCCACGGTTCGTCTATCCTGCCCGGCGTCCCCATTGCTCCGAAGCCTGCCGTACTCATCCCGAGCGGCTCAAAGAGCATTGTCCTCATCAGGTTTTCCCAGGGCTCCTTCATGCTCTGCTCGGCAATTACTCCTGCGATAGAATAACCTGCGTTGGAATAAATATATTCCGTGCCCGGCATGGCTTCGGGTTCTTCACGAAGTATCATCCTCGCGTAAGTCAGTCGCTGTTCCATAGCGGAGCCTTCCAGATTGTACATATTCGTAAACGACTTCCCTTCAGGCCAGCTTTGGTACTTTGAAGGCATTCCGCCCCGATGGTCCAGCAGATGCCTCAATGTGACATTCCGGTATACCGGATGCATCTCATCGGTCATATCAGGAAGCGCTTCTGATAGAGTTATGTCCCATCGAAGCTTATCTTGTTCGACCAACGTAGCGATGAGGGTGGCAGTCATCGCTTTGGTGCATGAGCCGATATGAAACTTGTCATTTGGAGTTACTTTCACATCGCTCCCGGCTTTTCGTACTCCCGTTGCATCCCACACTATAGTATCTCCATCGACAATCACTGCCGCCGCCATCGCAGGCAGGTCGTACTTTTGTCGGATTGGTTCCAGCAGGCCCCCAATGCCACGGGAGCCGGTATGTGCAGCTTCACGCGAAGGAGTATGTGTTAATTCCGCACAGCCTGCAACAGGCAATAAAATTGCGAGAAAACAAAGGAAAATTACGTTTCGTTTCGTACTCATCAATTAATCAACCTGTAGCTTTTGGCTCAAGGCTCAAATCCGCAAAGAGTCTGGCCTTATACTTATAATACGCAAGAGAGGCTACCATAACCGCATTATCAGTGCAATATTGTTTTGGTGCGACCAGCAGTTTTTTCGCCGGCACAGCCGTTTCGCACATTGCTTGCAATCGTGTTCTAAGCTCATTGTTCGCTGCAACTCCACCGCCGAGCAGCACAGTTTTTGCTCCGATTCTTTCAACTGCCCGCTCCGTCTTCTTGATTAGGACGTCTACTATCGCCGTCTGAAAAGATGCTGCGATATCGGCGATTTCCTGCTCGCTCATCGAACCGACTTTGTCTTCACCTTTCATGTCTTGTCCGCGACAATGATACAGCACGGCCGTCTTGATACCGCTGAATGAAAAATCCAGCGAATCTCGCCCAAGCATCGAGCGGGGAAATTGAATGGTCTTTGGATTTCCTTTCTCTGCTGCCTTTTCAATACTCGGGCCACCCGGATAGGACAGTCTCAAAATATTCGCGACCTTATCGAACGCTTCACCCGCTGCATCATCAATCGTCGCCCCCAAAAGTTTCGGATCGAGAGGTGACCGGTAATCGTAAAGACTCGTGTGCCCGCCTGATACGATCAAGGCTACTGCTGGAAGTTCTAGATCCTCTTCATCCAGAACAGCCGACTGTAAATGTGCGTGTAAATGATTTATTGCTATCAACGGTTTCTCCCACATAAGCGAAAGAGTCTTGGCTGCCGTGACGCCAATGACCAGAGCGACCGTAAGCCCGGGTTGGTTCGCAACTGCTATTGCATTGATATCACCTTCGCTAACCTCCGCCTGCTGGATTACTTCGCTTATCACCGGATATATCTTTTCGATATGGGCACGTGAGGCAATCTCAGGAACTACTCCGCCGTATTTTTCGTGCAGCCTCGTTTGCGATGCTACCACGGATGACTTGATAATCTTACCATCCGCAACCACCGCCGCCGCTGTCTCATCGCAACTCGTCTCAATGCCCAGAATATTTACATCTTTGTCTTTTGTGCGCATAAATCAGATGTTAGCTGAATAGACCGAATTTGTCAATGTAGGTTAGTGCTTTCGGTCCTTGCGGAAATAATGTGTATTACAGGAATCTTTGTTATCTCACTTCTTTTTCCGTTCCAACTCAAAAGCTACTTTCGTCATTATGCCTTCTTCCGTGAATCGAAGCCTCACAGAAAAGTCGGTCATCCGATTGATGAATTCCAGGAGTCCCTCGTTTTCTTTAACCTGCACCGGCTGGCGAGGATGATTGCGATTGCCATGAACAGTACAATAAACGATATCCCGTGCAGAATCGTGCCTGTAAGCCCCTCCGGAAGGACATCGAAGGGTCACACCCTCGACTTTCTTGCTAATTGCATTTAAGTTCTTTTCAGTCGCGTCGTGACATTCGACCAAAACGCGAACAGGTTCGATGTTCTTTAAGCAGGCCTCACGCATACGTTCCTGCCAGCCCATTCTGACAATGGGGCGGAGCTTATCAAAAGCGCGCGGCCGAATGTTTAATTGAACATTCCCGACTGCTCTTTCTTCCCGGCTTGCTTTCTTGGCATCGAGCGAATCCAGCACTTGTTCGAGAACATAACGTTTTGTCGACACAATTAATCGCCCGGAGGCAATCGCATAGTGCAGGCGAAACTTCACTACCAAAAGACGCAGAACAAGCGTATTGATAGTATGCCGTTTGTATCGGCCTGCAGAATAACCTTCGATAGCAAATTCGGAATTCCGGCCACGGCTTTCTGCCGCAAATTGCCGTGGATAAACTTTGAGCAATTCACGAATGAAAGTCTTGGCCAGATCTTCATCTTTAAGATCAACTACGGCGTAAACAGGAAGGTTGATAGATGAAATAATCAGGCCGATTATAATTTGTCCTTCGAGGTCCATCCATCCGCCGAATATACCCATACCTTCTTCGGCAAGAGTAAAAAGCACATCACTGTCGTATAAGTTTAACGACAAGCTGTCCCCGATGCATTCTCTAAATGGTGGCAGTGTGGGAAGAATCCGCTTTTGCATCTCATCAATTCCTTCAAGCATCTTAATATCCAGATTTAGCTTGCTGGTTATAGAAGCAATGGTACCTTTTGTCAGCACTTGCGAATCCAATTGCACCGGTTCACCCCCGATTATCTCACGGAGTCGGTTGTATGCACTGTTTTCGATTAGCGGCAGGATACAGGTCTCAGCCTCGATACGGTTCCCAAGACTCAGCCGAATACCTATCGGGTCAAAGTACCGGCTCCAGAAATTGTTATACCGCCGGACAAACTGCTTGTAGTCTGCTGCTTCCGAACTCGCCGCTCCGTCCAAAGCGACGCTGGAGATAGGCGTGCAATACTGCAGACAGTTATGGACCGTGCAAAAGGCACGGCCCGATTCGTCAAGGGTATAAGTTCCATTATCCGGGCACCGTTTCACTTTTGCGCTCAGATATTTGTCCTCGATCAAGGTGTCGATTTTTGCTTTCTTGCACATCTCCGTCCTGTACATGGTCGCGGCGTTGGCTATCATACACAGGTGATTTTGACAGATGATTCGTCGCTGGGCCTCGATTTTCCATCTGGCGCTCAGTAACTTTCGGATAAAAGAATCAGACATATATATAAAACCATCCTCGGCCGCCGCCGTTCCGGGAAATATCGTGCGCATATACTTAAAATCAAGGTTCTCGGCCATCGACTTTCGCTTTTTACCATAAGTATTAATAATCAAATGCAGCAAATCCATAGAATTCGAATAAATTTTATAATTACCGAGGTAAGCTGAATGGGACGAGATTCTCCGGTCCGACGTTAAAATGCTGTGAATAGAGATTCCCTCATATTTGCTGTCGGAAACCTTGGCATCACCATTGGCCTTCAGGGCCTTTTTGGCATGTGAATTCATCATCGTGTTAAAAATTCTTCGGCTTTTGACCTCGATAATAAGTGCAACATCACTGCCCTCTTTCAGAAAGGGATCACCACCCGTGATGGCAATCTCGCCAATAACATAATCACCCAGCAATCGGGTCAATGTAGAGATATCGATGCAAACCTGGTTCATATAGCGTGACTGAAGGTCTGAATCCCTCGCCGTTACACTGATAGACCGAAGCAGGCTGGCTCCCCACTGTTTGATTAGATCGCTGGCGGCGATTTCTTTTGAAATACTTGTGAAGTGACAGTAGTAGTTGTCATAAGGTATAAGCGCAGCTACAGGGAAGGTCTTCGGTGTACGACCTTGAAGCATCTCGGCGAAAGGATGCGATTTGATATCGGGACCTTTCAGCGCACTAAGGGCAACGCTATGATCCGATGGGATACTTCGTCCTTCCCTCATCTCCTCCAGTTGCAGTGATTCCTGGATGGCCAGCGCTCCTGTTGTCATGGCGTAAAGGTCTGGCCTTCTGCCACGTCGGTTAGTCCTGTTCTCGAATATCCTCCAAAATAAACTGTCCGAAATACCGTACTTTTCCACAGACTGCAGCACACAATACTGGTAGTAGCTGCTGTGCGGGCTGTCGAGCATTCGAATTATGTATTCCTTCGCTTGTGCCGTTGCCCACTGCTTCAGCATATCTTCGTTTCCGCCGTCCTCTGAGGGAAGTTGTAATTCGACCGATGCAATAATACTTGGTTTGGCCAGCAACTCGGTTGAGTCTCGCCCTAAAACGCTCAACCTTACCTTACCGCTTCCCTGAAAACGCCCAAAGATTTTAAGAGAGCGGGCCACTTCAGTTCCCGGCTCTTTCACAGTCGGCTTCGGCTCAACAACGTCCCGCTTGCGAACTTCCAACCAAATCTTCCGTTGTTTTTCGCTAACCACCCTGAGTTTCGCATCCAACTCCACGAGTTCACTTTGAATCTGTACGTACTCCTTCTCCGCTTCCTTAATCCTCGCTTCTGTTTCCTCTATCAAGGCCATGTTCTCATCCATCTCCGGCTCTGTGTCCAGCGATTCAAGTGCTTTGGCTTTATCCTGATAGGCCTGACTAAGCTTCTGCCTCGATTCCCGTTCCTTCCTCCGCAGCTCAGTTCTTTTCCCGTTCAATTCTCTCATCTGCTCATTTAACTCATTGATTTGTTCTTGCTGTTTCGGCGTCGGTTTAGGTCTGCGTGAAGGGCGTCTAATTTGCGCAAGAACTTCGGCAACTGACTGTGGAGATTGTACGTATAACAGATAAATTTTCTCATTACTCGCGCCGGTAGTGAATACTGTTGTGTCGACCGCGATATCAGCAGGTATCTCAAAACCTGCAGAGAATACTCCCACATCGCCGGCCTTATAATACTCAATCGCCTCCTCTGCCTTTATATTTTCAGCTATAATCGCCGACAATATTAGGCAGAAAATAGTGATAAGAAATCGGTTATGGCTCATGACATATCTCCTTATTTATAGATTTCCGTTAGAAAAAGGAATTCCATTGTGTCGGTTCCTTAAGTAACCGTACTGCAGACTAACAGTTAGTTGGTCGAATGTCAAAGATAGCCCGCGAAACCAATTCTATGGATGAATATCATAATTCTATGCTACTGAAATGAATTCGGCAACAAATATATCTTTTCTCCAGGTTGTATTTTTTGGAGAAGCGGTCAATATCAGAAAGTAATGATAACAGGTTGGAAAACGGGACCTCTGATGATATTAAACAATCTAATCGTTCAAGCCGGCTCGATTCTTGATTTCCTCGATATCCAGTTCACGAATATAGTTGATAAGGTTCTTCCAGCCGGAATAAAAACCGAATCCCCCTTTGGTCATCTCTTCGATGGCCTCGTTCTTGCTCCAGCCCTGCACAGCTACGCGATAAATAGCGCACATTGTTCCCGTGCGGTCGGCCCCGCGTTGGCAGTGCACGAATGCCGGCGTACGCTTTTCATCGGTAACAATTTTCAAAAAACGCTCCACCTCTTTATCCTCCGCGTGCCAGGTCTTCATAAAAATATGCTCATAGGATAATCCCGTATCTCCAATCTCATCCCGGTCCGAATGGAACGACCTCAGGTTGACGATGGTTTTGACACCAAGTTCCTTCAACTGCTGCATTCCCTCTCTGGTTGGTTGAGCCCCGCGGTACAACTGTTTCGAGACCTTATGAAAATTCTCCACGCCAGGAAGTTCCAGACGCTGCGCCCACTCCCTGTTTGTTAAAAGTGCGGCTTTGGTGTCTCGCTCGTTACTTACTAATAGCGAAAGAATCTCCTGACCGTATGTTTGCGCAAGATACACAGCCGCGCAAATCGCTACCGCACCGGCTAAAAAAACCACGGTGTAACGTGACCTTACAGGTTTTGTCTTTCCATTTCCTTCGCTTGATATCTGTTTATCATTTGCCATTTCCAGATCTCAAAATTCAGAAAGCCTTCACAGTCTTTTATAGTAATCCACGCCGGAGCATCTGGCAAGCTATTAATACCGGCATTCGATCCGGATTTGTTTGCCTCGGATGTCGCTGTGAATAATCTTTTTTTGCTTTACCATAGTTCACAGCCGGAAAATCCCAATAAATTATAAAATTTGTGGGTTTTTTGCTTGACATGAATCGCCAATTGTACCTAAGATGACAACATACTCAATTGGAGGACATGAAAAAGAACAAGGAATTACATTTCAAAATAGGAATTTCCTTGAACTCAGAGGCTCGTTTTAGGCTTGCATCCTTATGGCCTGAGACAATAGGATATATTGAGGGAAGGAGGTTTGTGACAGAACTCGGATCAGATCTGTGAAATTAATAAAAACTAATGGCACACTACAGGTGCATTGTGGAGTATTAATAGGTTTTTTGAAAGGGTGAAAAAATGAAAAACAAAATGTTAGCAACGGTATTACTTTATACGCTTCTCATATCTGGCTCAGCTTTGGCAGAACTGATTGGTATAGACATCGGCCCTACTTGGCCGCCAAATCCAGCGGGAACCTTGACAATCATTACTCCGGGCAGCGATTACGACGTCGATGCCGCCGGCAGGGATATTTGGGATGTTGCGGATTCGTTCTATTATGCCTACGAACCGGTTCTTGTTACCGGCGATTTCGAGGCGATCGTTCGGATCGATAGCCTTACATGGCTTGTCGATCCACTGAATGTGCATGGATGGGCCAAGGCTGGCATCATGGCCCGTGCCAACCTTACGGATGACTCGGCCCAGGCCTTTGCCTGCCGCTCGGGCCATTACGGTGTCTGCCTGCAGGCAAGACAGGTAGAGGGCAGATTTTCTCTAAACAAGCGTTTTCCAAGCGGCGACGTATTCGGCTCGCCAATATGGATCAAACTCGCCCGCAAGGGCAATGTATTCGCTGCATGGTACGCACAAGACGTATCAGGCTCACCCGGTCCTTGGCAGGACCCAAACACGGTAGTTGTCGCGATGCCCGCCTCGGTATTTCTGGGTTTGGCGACAAGCTCGCATTGGAATACGCCCCCCAATAATCTGGCGACAGCCATATACAGACAATTTTCTGTCGGCCCATTGACCGATTTTCCATCGCTACCTAATTTTGGTCCCTTCCCCGGCCCCGAGGGAGAAGGCGACTGCATGGGCATTCGTGAAGTAATCGACAATGGAAATATCAACAGCCAGGATGATTGCAACGATTCGCTCACTTCACTTACCGGCACCTTCGTTGATTATGCTGCCCAGGCATTGAATATCCAGGACAGCGGTCCGAATGGGCATTTCGGCAACGACGATGTCTTCGGCGTCGTTACCGCTGGTCACCGTGCTTATGGCAGCACCAACCACATCTCTTTAGTCGCCAAAGGTGCCATCGAAATCCCGGCCGACGGCTACTATACCTTCTGCCTAACTACTGACGATGGCGTTACACTCCAGTTCCCGGGACGCAACTTTACCGGGATCTACGGCGGCGGCGAAATCGTGCCGTTTGCCAACGGCAACGCACTCAGATTCTGGGGCAACCGCCCAGTTAGAGATACTCTGGGAAGCATTCATCTACCTGCCGGACACCACCCGTTCGTGTTGACATATCACGAACAGGGGGATAAAGCAGCGGTGGAATTCTCCGCCGCACCGGGCATCAGGACATACTTTGATGATGATTTCCTTCTGGTAGGCAGTCAGGACAAGGTCTCAGCAAAACCTCCCGTCCTCAAACCGCCCGAAATCAACTATGGGGCAGGCTGGCCAGTCACTATGGTCTATCAGCCACACACCGCCGGGACCAACAACAGCGATGAACTGGACTCCGCAATTGCAAATGTTCAGGCCGCATGGGGAAACTCACTGCCGGGCCCGAATGTCGTCAACGCAACCGCGAAATGGCTGAATTATGAGGATCCACAGGCTGGCGGAGGCGGCAAAGACTTCCCACAGTTACCGTTTCCCGGCTCTCAGGAAGGCTTTAATAACAACCACTTCGCAATGGGTGCAGGAACTAAAACACCAACCAGATTATTCGCTATACGAGACGGCTTCAACGGAACCTACGTGATTGATATTGCTACAGGGATCCCGACTCTGATTGGCCCCAGTGCTGTTACAGGTGGTACCTGTGGCTTGGCTCACTCTGGCGGCTCGGTGCTTTATGGATCAATTCCGTTTGGTATGTCCATTATTCAAACCGACGGCAGCGGTGCAAGCGTAAGGGGCAGCCAGGGTATGGAAGGTATGGCCTATGACGTTGCCACGGACACACTATACGCGGCCATCAATACCCAGTTCTTCACCGTCGATACTGTCACAGGCAATCGCCTGATAACTCTGCCGAATTGGCCGGATGACTGTGAGGGCCTCGCTTTCGTGCCCTCCGTTGGCACTAAAGGCTCTGTCTATGGCATAAGCTTCAATGGTCGGCTATACAGCTACGATGTGGCATTAGGGATGTTTTCACTGGTCGGAGACACCCTCCTGGGCACAGCCAGCGACAGCAGCGGCTTGGCCTATGCACCGGGTCTTGATGTTCTGTTCCACATCACCAGGAACACCGGCGACCTTTACACAATTGACAAAAACACCGCCGCTGCTACATGGATTGCCAACACAGGCTTTGGCGGCAGCACCGGATTTTCAGGTCTTGCCTATGATCCCGGGCCAATAACCTCGAACACTATAATGACCATCTATGACCAGGGATATACACTTACCGACCAATTCGATTATTGGGAGGATCAGACCAGCCATTCCTATGCAGCCACTGGCCTATGTTATCAGGGAGCTTATGTTTGTGATGGTGATAATTCACTTCGCATCACTGGCGGCATGGCTGGTACTGGCTATGCAAGGATTATTGTCAAAGTCACGCCAGGTACTGATGAGATTAAGCTGCGTTATAAGGTTCCCTGGGTTAATAGTCCTTCGGATAATACCTTATATATAGATGGTGTCGATAAAGGATCAATTTCTAACAATGGTTGTAATTGGCAGGAAATAATAATACCGGGTGTTTCCGCCCATACGGCCGATGGAGAAGTTGAAATAAAAATAGCTGATGAAGCCTTGGGTTTACAGGGTGATGTACAAATTACGTATATTGAGGTCTATTCGCTGGATCCGGGTTTATACACATTCCTGATCCACGGTGATGACAGCTCCCAGTTCCGTATCCTCGATTTGGCCGGTGGTGATCCGCTCGACTGGGAAATCAACGATTACGAGATGACTGGAGGCAACGAGATTGTAAGACTTCCCGACGGCTCCGCTCCGGTTTCAGGTTCCATGGCTGTTGTGCCGATGCAAAGGGAACAATCCGCCTGGCACCCGGTGATTATGAAGTTCAGGTGATGTTCAACGAAAGGAGTGGCTATGCCTATTATGGTCTTTGGTCCAGTCTTTGCGGCAGTCAGATATTCCTGCTCGGCGACACAACAGTCGTGCCCGCTGAACCGGAGATCAACGCCTTGAATCTGGTCTGTCCCTATAGGCTCCTCGGCGATACAAATCACGATTGCAGGATTAACTTTCTGGACATCGCCATAGCTGCGATGAACTGGCTCATTGATTGTACTATGGACCCATCTGATCCGGCCTGCATACATAAATAGAAAATAATAACGCATTGGAAAAAGGCCGCAAGTCACGTTTCTTTGAGACTTGCGGCCTTTTATTCACTTTTTATTTGTGTAATCAAAAACGCATCTTTTTGAGAGCAGCTTTTGATAGCAGTATAATCTGTTTACCGATGCTTTTGCAAACATGCAGCAGCGAAAAACTCAGAGGAACCGGCTCAGACAACTCGAAGTCCATACAAATATTTTCCGAAAAATCGTCACCTACAGTTTTGATATCGTCATCGTCCGGATAGGTCGGCCCCATTTGCCTTACCGTTTTGATAATCGGCAGGTCCTCCGGCTTGATATTGACCAATTTACAGCAGATAGTTTCCAGAGATATCGGCTCTGTTCCCCCGATTATCCAGCCCAACTCTCTGGTTCTGCCACGGATTGGCCCTGCCCCATCCATCGCGATCACCCCATCGATTATCGTCAAAGCAGGTTTCAGATACTCGAATATATCCATTAGCAATTCGCAAAAATCGCGTTCCCTTTTACCTTTTGTAAAGTGCCAAAGGGCCTTCCGCTTCCCGGCCACACAACCGAACATATTCTTGACCGCGAATGTCGCCACCATTTGCTGGTGTGTTTTGAACTTCGGTAGATTTATAATGACGTCCGCATCGAGCGCAACCGAACTTATACCAACCTTGGTATTGTCTCGTCCAACTCGGCACCATCTCGGACTATCAAGCTGTTTTACCGGAACAGATAATTTTCTCAATGGTTCCTCTAATTTTAGTGCCTTCACACATCCGAACACATTGTTCCAGGCAGGTGAATCGCCGACAAAAGGCCTTGCTCCGAAATCTTTCAAAAGACGCGCGACAGCAATTATTACAGCCGGATGTGTTTGGGTGGCATATCGTCGTGACCTCGGGGCGATAAGATTCGGCTTCAGTAACACACTGTCACCTGACTTTACAAATGTTTCCAGCCCGCCTAAGAGTTCGAACTGGGTTGCTATCGCTTTGGCGATTTCCGTTTCATTGTAATCGGAACATCGACTCAACGTCACTGTTTGATTGGGCATTTACGGACCTGTTAGTTTATACCGGTGCAGACTAATAAAAATAATCTTAAGGCCGGTTTATGTTCGGGCATCTTACGTTCAAATTCACTAAAGAAAAGGCTGCCTTCCGGTTTGCTGAAGAACAACCCGCCAAGAGTTGTCAGGCTGTCGTTGTATTTTTCAGGACCAACCAGAACAAAGTCACCTGGGCTCATTTTCAAACTAAAACCCGTGGCCGCAAAAAGGATGTCCTCCTGATTTTCACGCCTCGACAAAGGCGGCAGGAAACCTCGTCTCAATGGTGAATATATCGGCAGAACGTTCACGGCGCATGCATCTCTTGAACCGGCGATTTTTTCAGCCCGTATCCGAAGGCCGAATTGTCCCGGTTCGAACTTTGCTTTGTTCATTGAGCGTTTTTCTGAGAAATAAAAGATGGATTTTTCCTTCTTTAGTACGGCGACCGAAATATCGTTGAACCGACCGTCAGGCAGCAATAACGAAACTCTACCGACTTGCATCCCGTCGGCCGAACGCAGTAAATCCGCGATTCTGCGCCACATCGGGATTTGCCCGAAACCGACCAGAAATGAGTTGCCGCTGAATGCTTCGAAATTGTTAAACTGCAGCGGTTCAGAATAAACCAATGGCCAGATTTCTTCCAGAGTGCCGATGTTATCAGAAGGGATTTCATAAATATGAACGTTAAAATTTATAGTCTGTAGCTGTTGTCCGTTTACCTGCTCATTTCCGTCAGACGAAACTAAATCCGTGATTTTGACACGCTCCCATATCGGTTCCTCCGCCTCGCTTCTGCAGCCTGTCAGCGCCAAAGCCAAACCGGATAAAATCGCGATTTGAAAAATGCGAATCATAAGCATAAATTAGCGTTTGTAAACGTAGCTGTCAACAAATGGACATATATTCTCTTACACTACTCCGCACGCCTTTGCCGCTTCGTAATTGAAATTCACCTCAAATTACTATTTATCGGGACCTCGGTTTGAGATGATATTGAAAAAAACGATTAAGGAGGTGGCGGCATACCCGTGGAGAACATCCACTCTTCACCGGCTGTTTTGCCCCACCCATTGACCGAATCTATCCGCCAATAGAACTTGGTGCTGTAAGCCAATGTGCCTGGGTCGAATGTCGTTGCAGTCTGGTTGCGTATGAAAGGCGGAGGACTGCTCGTTCCGAAGTAAACATCATAAGATATAGCCCCTTCCCCGGCCGTCCAGCTCAAATCTGCATTCTTGTCGATGTTCATTGCCCCATGAACGGGATTCGGATTACTCGACGGTGCAGGCAGGGGGGGTATAGCCGTAGCTGAAAGCCAGTTTTCGACTATAACAGCCAGGTCCTTACTATTTATTACATCATCACCGGCAGGCGGTGGCGCAACGTCAACTGATGATTCATCACCGGACCAATACTGCCCGAGGATACATACATCTTTGAAGTCAATCTTGCCGTCCCTGTTGAAATCGTGATCAGGAAGGCCGCTATAATTCATACAGCAGATATGCCCATTAAGGTCAAATCCCGGGTATGCGGTTGTACCCTCGTAATATTGACCGTGAGGATACACATCTTGATTTACACGCCAGATGTTCATACCACTACCACGTATGACCTGCAGCATATACGTCTGTCCGGGGACCACAGGGCAATCATTCACTCCCCAGAATCCCTCCCAGCCAAAGGGCCAGCGATACGGATCCCAGACAGAGGGCCAGCGATACGGAACTACTATATTTGGTCCGACAGGCTCCAGGCCGGGGTATGTAACAATCTGAAGATTCCAATCAAGCAAGTCGTTACCGCCTATTACGCCATGCACGCGGGCGGCGACCACGCGGTCGCCGGTCGCTACAAAGGTTTGCCCAAAATAAGAATTCGCGCTCTGCCAGTTGCCCAGACCGGATTGGTCGGACCAGTAATCAGTATAGTCAACTCCGCTATAGGCAAGACTCTTTGTATAAGGTGCGTCATTGTCCTGAGGGGTATCTCGATAATTCCAGGTGCCATTCATTTCAAGGTCAAATTCACCGGGATTAGATACATCGGTTTTATAGAGAAAACCTACCTCGAAAGAGTAATGTCCCCAGCACTCAGGCCGGTGCGTGGTCATCAAAAGAACGGATTCGCTTGTTGCCCCATGTCCATCCACACATTTCAAATCATAATCATTATCCCATATCGGTATTTCGGCGCGCCCGTCTATGTCCGTCGCACCCATCAGAACATCCCAGGTCGTATATAAATCGATATTGGGCATCGGAATGCCATCTTCGTTCCACACCCAGACTCTGCACACATGCCCGCCGACACAACCTGTACCGGAAACATTTTCCCACGCCGACTGCTGGCGCTGGAAGGCCACAACAAAGTGGCCCGCACCATAGGATAGGCTTGGAAAGGTGAAAATTAACAATATAGCTCCAACAACGGTAACTTTCGCTATGTCCCTCATTGCAGCCTTATTTACATCCTGCATAGCTGACCCACTCCTAAGAGGTATTCAATTGTTGTGTACCATTTATAATTACTAACCGCCGCAGTCAGGCTTTACTACTAAATATAATACCAAATTTAACTCCCCCGTTCAATAACCTCACAGAAAAATCTCGGGATTAACCGGGAAATTGTTGTTAAAGGCAGATAAGGATGCAAACCAATCACATGTCCTCCAATATCGAGTAAGCTTATAATAATCCGTTTATGGAGGTGGGGGCGAAATCGTGTAGAATATCCACTCTTCGCCGATCGTTTTGCCCCAATCATTGGCCGAATCGATCCGCCAGTAGTGCTTGGCACCTGCATCCATTGTACCCGGCTCGAATGTCGTAGTAGTCTGATTGCCTTGGAATGTCCCCGGGCCGGTCGTAGTGCCAAGGTAAACATCGTACGATGTAGCGTCGGCACCGGCCGTCCAGCTTAAATCAGAATTCAAATTGATCCCTGTAGCGCCGTTCGTGGGATTCGGATTATGCGTCTGACCTGGTTGTGGTGGCTTAATATTGCCCAGCCAGTTCCCCACAAATGCACAAAGGTCCACTATGGTGACAGAACCGTCCCTTGTAATATCCGCCCACCGGCACCATCCGTTCGTACTATTGCACCCGGTATCCTGCCAGCGCGATGCAAACCACGAAGAATCAGCGAAGTCCACATCGTCATCGCCGTCAAGGTCGCTGTCCCAGGAGCAGACCTGTCTGCCTATCTGCCCGAATGGTATCGCTTCAAAGCCGGGAAGCAAAAAGGCCGGAGAGTAGGTATGAAGCTCAAGGTTCAGGCTCGATTCATCCACAAACTTCGGATCCGTGTCCTCCATATTATCAACAATTGTGTAGAACCCGAAACCGCCCGAGCCTCCCCACGATCCTTCATCCAGCCACTCACCGTTTTGCCAGCCGATGTTCCGCGCAATCACGTTACCCTTCGGTTCCTTTGCCTGATCATAACCTTCACCCATAATGGCCGCGAGAAGCGGATATGCAATATTCCACGGCGGCTGCGTGTAGTTATACTTTTCAATCTTCTCCAGAAGGTTCCAACTGTCACCGGGTATTTCGTTGACTTTCACGACGCCGCGGCGGTCCGTAAAGTGAGCCGCTCCGCACTTGGCGATAACGTTATTCTCAATCATATTGTCGCGCCCGCCGCCGCACATAATTGCACGCCCCGAAACCTCGTAGAAAACATTACCGAAAACCCTGTGACTGCTTGAACAATCATCAAGATAAACCGCATGAACATTATGGCTGCCCGGCTGTTCCGTCGATATATGGTGGAAAAAGTTATGCCGGATAATATTGCCCCTGCTCCCCCAGTCCCGCCCCGTGTATATCGAACCGGAGTCGTTGGTTTCTTTACAGACGTTGTGTATCCGGTTGTATTCGATGAGGTTCTCATTCCGCCCGGTCAGAATCGCACTGTGCGGACCGTCGTGCATCCGGTTATGCGATACAACGGCGCCGACCGCGGAGATATGAACGGCAGGGCGGTAGGTTCGACACCATCGGCCGAAATGATGAATGTGACAGTTATGCACTCCGTTCCCACAGGGCGTAAGACTATACCGGTCACCTCCGCTGAGCACGATGCCTTTGTTCCCCAGCCCATAGACCTCACAGCATATCACTCTATTATTCTTGCCGGATACATTTATACCGTCCGTTCCCCCGTTGCGAACCACACAGTTGCTAATCAGGTTATGCTCCCCGCCGTCGACCCTGACCAGCGTTGTCCACCCAAGTTCGAAAATAAGCCGGTTTAGTCTAACATAAGAAGCACCGTCGAGTTCAATCAACGGCTCAGCCAAAGTCGAAACAGCGATGCGCCCGTTCTCCAGTGGCTCCGGCGGCCAGAAATAAAGTATCCCACTGCTCCGATTCAGGTACCATTCACCCGGCGTATCAATCTCTTCCAAAAGGTTCAAAGCATACCAGGATGCTCCGACCTTGATTCCATACTGAGGATAGTAATCCAGCGTAACAGTCGCAGCGACCGTATCAATCGTTCCCGTCGAGTAAAGCTCCGCCCAGCCATAGTACCAGTATCCGAAGAAAAGAGGCTCCTCAGCAAGCGACCACCGCTCAGGCCGCGTCCCGTTGTATGTAAATTGTTTACCGTACCTATCGTTCGGCACGGATACGACATTCTCAAAGCCCTCGTTCGGCCACCGTGCCAATTGCATAGCTTCATCACTGAAGAACAACTCCATCGCCGCGTCACCGCCTTTACCGAAACCACGATTCCGCAAAATCCCGTAATCCGTAATACCGTGCGCCCCAAGGTCTGCCTGCATGACGTTCCCGCGGGCTGCGGCATCAAGCCTGCCCCAGACTTCCGACGCCGCCGTCACCAGCGTAAACCATCCCGCCTGTAGCTGCTTTCCCCCGACTATCCGCACTTCCTCGCCGGGATAGGCTCGATACACGATTGGTTTACCTTCTTCTCCCGAATCTATCGCTGAGAGTGTAAAAGTGTTTGACCGCTCATAGAGCCCTCCCCGAATCCACACCGTCACGCCACCCTCCGGTAATCCGCTGCTGCTTACTACACGTATCGCATCCCTTGCTCGCTCTAATGTCTGGAACGGTTCAGACTTCGTTCCGGGATTCACATCGTTACCGTTGACCACGTCCACATAGAAATCCGCCGCGGTAGCACCGCCAACAAACAAACAAATCAACAAGGCACAAAATGTAATTCTACACATCTATCCGACAACCTCATAGTGTGGCTCAATCCTTCGATTTCTTCGCCGCTCCTCTGCCTTTTTTACAATACCAAATATTTCCTGAAATTGCAACTGCTTTCGCCCTGTCTAATATCATTGTGACGGAACTATAATTGCTTCTAAATCCGCAAAAATACATTGCCCAAGCATCATCTGTTCGATTTGAAATGCAGAATTTATCGAAAATCTCTTGCATCAACTCAGGCAATTCTGTTATAATTATTCAGACAAGCACCGCGGCGGATTACATCGAATTTAAGTCGGAAATGTCGGTTTGGAAAAACCTTCAAGACAGTAGGAGAAACGCCATGCACGAACGAAAGGGATTTACCTTAATAGAGCTTTGGGTGGTGATTGGCTTGATGAGATTTGATTTGGTTATTGGAGTTAGATATTTTGATTATTAGGAGGATTGACAATCTGACCGTAGGACAGCCAAATAATTCTGGCCTTGTTCTGTAAGGAAAAGAGTTGTAAATGACCAAAGCACATATAATCACAAAAGCCTCATTGATTGCAGTTGGGATTTACGTCGTATCATTTATCCTCGGTGGTTTTCATCGTTTTGTAAGATACTTAGTTATTGGTTTGAATACGGAATTATGGCACCGTGTACTCAACTATTCTCTAATTTTAATATTCGGGTTACTTGCCTACCAGTTGTTCGTAAAGGCTGACAAGTGGGCTCTCAGAATTATAGACAAAGGAACAGTAAAGACTAAAGACAACATTGCAGAGTTTGCTTTCTCAATTTACCGAATCACTGTTTTCTTTTGTGGTGTTTTTTTGGTCTTCTTCGCGATTCCAACCATCGAGCCGTATATTCGTAGTCACCTTGAACCAGAAAGAGTATATGGCAATGGACTGACCATCTCTGCCCTGATCCGATGGGTTTTGGGTTTTTATTTAATATTTGGGGGCTCTGCCTTTGTTCACTGGCAGGGGCATAAAACTCTAAACTACATAAACATACATATGGATAGTATCCAATCAAATTTTGTCGAAGAAATTTGTGGAAAGGACATGAACATGAATAAAATGCAAACATTTGCTAAAATAGCACTCGCCATAATGGGATTGTTCGTCATTATCGAAATAACAAAATCCATTCTCAACTCTTTACCACTAATCGGCGCAGCAGATTCTCTTTACGTCACAATCATGAGTTGCATATCAATTATCAGCCTTGTGGTCCTGATAATCGTAGTAATTCACCAGTTGTTCATCAGAAGTGATAAATGGGCTTCTAAAATCGTAAGTTATTCTGAGAAGAATCAATCCCGGATAAGTCCGGATTGGCTGCCCACGACGTTCCGCTTGGTTTCTGTGATTGCTGGTATTCTTTTTCTATACTGGACATTACCATCATTCTTGAGTCTGATAAGCTCCGCCGTAATTGGCCTTAGTCCTGAACTGAAAACAAAGTTCTATCCCGGATCAGCTGTATCATATTTCTACCCTCGGTTTGTATCTTTTGCATTGAGACTTGCTTTAACAGTTTATTTTCTTTGTGGCGCCCCTCAATTAACTCGCTGGCACGTAAGAAAGGCTCTCGAATACTACGAGCCACCAACCACTAAGGCATAGAAACGCAAACTGGCCGGATTGGATGAGAAAGTTTAAAGATTACTAAACACTCACCTCACAAAAAAATATCCAGCATCGTATATCAAGTATCGAGCATCGAGCACCGAGAATCGAGTATTCTCCATTTTTCTTGACCTATTATTTCATTTCCAATATGATGACCACCTAAAACCGGAAATTACGATTTTAGGAGACAAAAGGAATGAAAATCAGCAAACGAGCACAGGCCGTTCCGCCTTCGGCTACCCTCGCCGTTTCGGCGCGGGCACAGGAATTAAAAGATCAGGGCATGGATGTAATTGGATTCGGTGCAGGCGCACCGGATTTTGACACTCCCGACTATATCAAAGAAGCTGCAATAGATGCACTCAAGGCGGGCAAAACAAAATACACGGCCGCAGCGGGAATAATCGAACTCAAAACCGCCATCGCCGACAAGCTAAAAAAGGAAAATGGTCTCGAATACACTCCCGACCAGATTATTGTTAACATCGGCGGCAAACACTCTGTCTACGAAGCCATGCAGGCCATACTCGACCCCGGCGACGAGGTCGTTCTCCCAACACCGTACTGGGTAACATATCCCGAGGCAATAAAGTTGACCGGTGCCGTTCCTAAAGTTATCCAAACCCAGAAAGAAAACGGCTATAAAATCACGCCGTCTCAGCTAAAAGATGCTATAACCGACAAAACTGCTTTGCTACTGATCAATTCCCCCAATAATCCCGGCGGCTTTACATATACGCCGGATGAACTCAAGGCCATAGCTGGCGTTCTCGAAGGTACCAACGTCTGCGTTATGTCAGACGAGATATATGAAAAACTGATTTATGGTGATACTAAATTCATAAGTTTTGCCTCGATAAGCGAAAATGCTTATAACAGAACACTCACCCTCAACGGTTTCAGCAAGGCATTCTCAATGACCGGCTGGCGTCTCGGTTACACGGCAGGGCCCCTCGATGTCATAAAAGCAATGGGCCGGCTGCAATCACACATGACTTCAAATCCTGTCACCTTTGGTCAATATGCTGCAATCGCTGCCCTCGGCCCGCCCGCTGAAGAGGCCATCGAAAATATGAGAAAAGAATTTGAAAGACGCGGAAAATATATGACCGACCGCCTAAACAGCATCAAGGGCGTCGAATGTCTTGAATCAACCGGTGCTTTTTACGCTTTCCCTGATGTCTCCGGCCATTACGGCCGTACTATCGGAGGTGAGGCCATCAACGGCAGCATGGACTTTGCAAAAGTCCTTCTTGAGCAGGCAAACGTCGCACTCGTGCCGGGCCTGCCTTTCGGATGCGACAATAACGTCCGCCTGAGTTTTGCCTGTTCGCTCGAACAAATTACGGAAGGATTGGACAGACTCGAAAAGTGGCTGGCCCAATAGATTTCGCCAACGCCTCAATATTTTGACGATTAGTAGGATAGACTGTGCAATATTTACTGTGAACGCGTTAAAAGGCCCCTTTTTCTTTAAGATTCTTCCATTTTTGCGCCAACACCTGTACACTTCCTCCGTCTAATTATTATAGTTGGGCACAACAGGCCGGTTGTGTTCCACCATTGGAGATATGAGTGGGCCTGAGAGCGGAAAGAAAGAATCTCAAGGAGTTGCGTCAGGGTCGGCGAAAGACTTATGAAGCAGCAGTACTCCAGAATTACAGGTCGATTTATCGTTTTATGGCTTATTTGACACGAGACACAGAACTTGCTGAGGAGCTGACACAGGAAACATTCGCCTCGGCATGGGCCAACATCGATTCTTACAAAGCCAGGTCATCATTCAAAACCTGGCTGCACAGGATTGCTTACCGAAAATTCATTGACTCAAAACGCAGTCAACGGCGAGAAGTTGCTTTTGTGGCTGACTTGGACGTTGAAAATGATAATGCAACGCAGGCTTCAGATCCCTTGCAACGGCTCACTACCGACGAACACACGCGTTTGCTATATGAAGCAATGCGCAGTCTAAAGCAGGATGAATACATAGCCATTCTCTTGCATTACATTCAGGGCCTCAGCTTTCGACAGGTCGCAAAAGTGTTAAATCTGCCCGTTGGGACTGTTAAATGGCAGAATTCCCGGGCCCTGAAAACATTAAGGAAATATTTATCTGGCAGAGTATAACAATGAAGCAAAAACGAGAAAAGAAATCAAAGCGCATCACACTAAAATCACTGGCCGCCAACTTGCGACGTCTTCCCGAAGTCGAAATCCCCGAAACACTCAAACCAAGGCTCTTGGCTAAGATTCCCGATATGCAGCCAAAACTCGCGCCGGCGCATCAGTTCCGATGGTATCATGCTGGGGATTTCGGGGTGACCGCCGCTGCCGTAGTTTTTATTTTTGTTTTAATTTTCCTCATAAATTATGGCCTGTATACTCCCTCGAGGATCGAAATAATAGAATTTGATACTTCGCTTCGTTGCGCAACGTGGGACCAAAACAATTTTCTATATGACCAAAACAACACTTATCTTGAAAAGTCTGGGTCGTATGAGTTAAAATGACAGATGTTAAACAAAAATGGAAATGGGGATTAAATTTGGGCC
This sequence comes from Phycisphaerae bacterium, assembly GCA_011776225.1. Taxonomy (GTDB): domain Bacteria; phylum Planctomycetota; class Phycisphaerae; order Sedimentisphaerales; family Anaerobacaceae; genus CS2-K091. The sequence continues at coordinate 13,330 of JAABXR010000025.1, read as the reverse complement.
GACCATGCCTCTCCTGACCCAAACTTATGGGCCGTATCTTGCAGAAACTGCAATTATAAAGCTCTATTCTGACGATATATAGTATATAGCTGCTTTACTGGAAAAAAACGAATGGATAGGGAACGAAATATAGCCGATATATTCAGTGACATACTACTTCGAAAACCAAAAACTACCCAAATAGCGGTATCTTCTTTGGAACCGGGAATTCTTGCTCTTTGTTGCTTTTTCGTCCTATGGATTCTATCATTCTTTTCTTTTCATGGTATAATAATGTGGTTCGATATATAATTACTGCTATTGTTTGCTCTCTAACGTGGTTTTTGGGCCTTGTATTAGCAATGATATCTTTTAAGCAAATTATGTGGTAAGTTACATGACAGGCCCTCAGTTTTGCCTGTTAGCTCAACAATATTTATGTTAGGTTTAGAAGAGATGAAAAATGGCCAAGCCGGTAAGACGCGTCAAAAATGATACAAAAATCAACAATATGGTAGAAATTCCCGAGATTTCTATCGAGCAAACATCCACTATACGACATGCTTTGTCGGGCTGGCCCATGGTTCTTGCCTGGCTTGCTATGATTATCTTCGCATTCCACTCAAGCACGCACATGGTCGGTGCCGGAGATACCTGGGTCGCGATGGCCTGCGGCAGACACTTTCTAAACCAGGGAGTCGACACCGTCGAGCCATTCAGCGCAAACTCGCACAAGGCAGGACCCACTGAACAGGACATAGCAAAATGGCCTGACTGGGCACAAAAGATTGCAGGCATGTTCGACCTTGAAACAGTCAAATACTGGCATCCTACCGGATGGGTAAATCAGAACTGGCTCACACATGTCATATTTTACTGGCTTACACACGAATCGCCCATCGCAGATCCCGATACTTTTCCTCCTTCTTTTAATCAACTTGTCTACTGGAAGATTGCCCTTTACATAATTACAGTCATTTGCGTTTATTACACAGGTAGAATTCTGGGAGTCAATCCCGCTCTCTCTGCAGTCTTTGCCTGCTTTGCAATGTTCGTTGGCCGGTCCTTTTTTGACGTCCGACCCGCGGGTTTTTCCAACGTCCTGGTAGCCATGTTTTTGCTCATACTCGCCCTGACAACCTATAAAAACATGTTATATATCTGGCTTCTCGTTCCGCTATTGGTTTTTTGGTGCAACGTGCACGGCGGGTACATATACGCGTTTATGATGCTCGCACCGTTTGTTATACTACACGTCTTAATAGTGGTGCCAAAAAGATGGACTATATCCTTATTCAGCATCCTCATGTGGATAGCACTTTACTTCAGGTCTTTCACCTTTATAAGACATCTTAACATAATGGGTGAGGAAATTTTGCGTTCTACTCAAGACCTTTTTACATCTGTTTCCCCGGCCCATGACTGGCTTTTGCTTGTTTTGATTCTAATGGCTATTGCAAGTCTTACGATAGCTGCAGTTAAAGAAGTCAAGATTGAGGCATTCTATGCCTTTCATATCGTCGCCTCGTTAATCCTGTTCTTATGGATTTTATCAAGATTCTTCCCCGCGCTTCCCAGACAATTCGGCCCGCAGGCCCTGAAACAATTCCGTGATTACGTTAACAAATCTCAGTTGTTATTTATTGCCACTTTCTTTGGCCTGATAGGTCTCGGACTCGTGCTGACATTCTTAAAGAAAAAATTTGTTTTTATCAAACCAAAAGCAATATACCACACAATCGTTGCCGGTTTCGTTTCGTTTATCGCTGTGATTATTTTCAATCCATTTCATTTAACCAACTTAACCCATACCTTCACCATTAGTGTCAGCAAACACGCCAAAATGTGGCGGACGGTTAACGAATGGCACCCGGCTTTTGAATGGACAAATCCGGTCGGAACGAGTTTCCCATTTTTGGTTCTTTATGTTCTAAGCATAGGCCTGCTTTGTCTATGGTTGTTCTCTCGCCTACTAAAACCCAAGTTCCTCAAAGCTCAAAGGAATGAGTTTGAGGCACAGAAAAAGCTGTTCACAAACCTCTCTGTTATAATCGGCTTCGCTGCTGCCGTGCTTGTTTGTTGGGCAACGCTTATTAGTTTCTCACTTCTCAACCTTGCCGCAACCGACTTTATTATATGCGCAGTATTCGTCGGGATAATCTTGCTTAGTATATATAGGAATGAATACTTCATTTCTCTTATAATCCCGTGGACTCTGCTTACATTATGGGCTGCAAAATCCGCACCTGGATATAATGGAAGATATATCTATCCGTTTATCCTGTTACCCGTTTATGTTATCCTGAATGTTCTTGCCTCCTTATTATCGAAAAATGTCACAACTAAGCAAAAGGACATCATCTTCCCGGCAGTGGCGGCAATTGTTACTATTGTCTTAATGGTGTTGCTGATTAATCCCTTCAAATTTGCAAAGCCCATATGGCATGTAACACAATTCCTAAACCTTCAGCGGCTGACACGCCCGATATACGAACGCAATGTGGAAGTAGACTATAGAAATTTGTTTAGCGCAATTTATATGCTGAACATTTTCTCGATTATTATCTGGTTAATGCTGCCTTATCTGAGAAACATTTTCAGCCAGTTGCCCAATAAAACAGAGGAACAACCGCCTGCCGAGACATACCAGTTACCCAAAATCGATTTGGCATTCATAACTATCGCCGCGCTTACAACCTATATGGCCATTCAGTCAAGAAGATTTATACCCATTGCTGCTTTTGCTGCATGTCCCGTTGTGGCCATGTTCATCGACCAGATGGTTCGCACTATCTCGGCCGCGAGAAACTTCCACACCAAAAATCAGCTAATTGTCTCCCCGATGTCACAGCAGCTCAGATTGTTTTTCATAGTTCTCGGAGCAGCAGCTGTGTTAATCTCAGGCTTAGGTTGGGGACTGAAATTTAAGAGAGTTTATCTCGATGCGTGGCCAACCGATACGAAATTAAATTCCGTTTTTATGAGAATGACTGCATCCGATGCAAAACCGTTCTATGCCTCTAAATTTATAAGAGACAACAAAATAAAGGGAAAAGTTTTCAATTACTGGACGGAAGGGGGATTCATCGCCTATGGTCAGGTTCCCGACCCGAACACGGGAAAGACTCCTCTGCAATTATTTATGGACGGCAGGGCACAGGCTGCTTATGAGCCAACTGCTTACAGAATGTGGTCTGATATTATGTCTGGTGGACCAGCTGTCTACGAAGCTAAGGTCACAAAAAAACCAAACGACTACAGAAAAATCGGAAATTGGATAGATGGAAAACTAAAAGGACAAAACGTCTGGGTCGTACTGATGCCGACGGTACAGTTTGAGACACCTTTTGTAAAAGGACNNGACGGGACAGTTTGAGACACCTTTTGTAAAAGGACTCGAATATCATACCGATTGGCAGATTGTATTCTATAACAACAAGCAAAAACTCTTCGTTGACATAAAAACGCCGCAGGGGAAGAAAATCTTTGAAGGTATTTTTAATGGACAAACAAAGTACCCCCCCGATGAATTTTCTCGAAACCTTATCTTGGCACAAACCTGGTTTACATTCGTCCAGGAAAAAAATGCAAAAAGACAAGCATTTGAATTTGCGAAAAAAGCCTTCGCCTTAAATCAGTCACAGGCGCCTATGCGACAGATAATGTATGCAACAAAATTCCCGGAGCTCAAAAAAGAAGCTGAAGATTTTTGCAGAGGTTATTTCAATCAGTTCGAAGAAAATATAAAGACCTGGCCCAACGAGGATGGCTATCACCATAGAATCGCTGCTGCATTAAACGCTTGCAGTTTTCTAAGAGAAATTGCCAAAAGATCCGGCAACACAAGTCTCGAACAGGAGTATGCTCGGAAAATGACCCTCTATCAAAATAGGCGACATCTGTTACTAAAAAGAAAAAGGTGGTGACCTGTGGCGGAGCATCACTCGAATAAAATCACTGATGATTGGGATCCTCAAAAGTCTATTTCCATAAGTGTTTTTTTCCCATGTTATAACGAAGAGAGCAACGTTGCTAATACCGTCCGAAACACCCTTGATGTCCTGGAAAACCTGAAAGTGGACTTTGAGGTAATTATCGTTGACGACGGAAGCCGTGACGACACCGCTAAAATTGCCGGCGAAATAGCCGCTCAAAACAACAGGGTCATAGTAGTGCACCATCCCACTAATCTCGGTTACGGCGCGGCTTTGCAGTCCGGTTTCAAAGCTGCAAAAAAAGAACTGGTTTTTTACACAGATGGTGACGGCCAGTTCGATATTAAGGAAATGCCGCCTTTGCTGCCTTTCATGGAAAAATTCGATATTGTAAGTTGCTACAGGCTAAACAGACAGGACCCACTTGTAAGAAAAATCAATGGATGGGCATGGACAAAGTTGGTATGTCTCGTTTTCGGTATGAAAATAAGGGACATCGATTGTGCTTTCAAATTGTTTAAAACAAAAATCTTCGAAAATCTGGAGTTATCGAGCACAGGAGCTCTCATTGACGCTGAAATCCTGGCTCGGGCCGTAAGAAAAGGTTATTCCATTACACAAAAGGGTGTACATCATTATCCTCGAACAGCTGGCGCACAAACCGGCGCAAACTTAAAGGTCATCCTCAGAGCTTTCAAGGAGCTGTTTAAATTAAGACGAAAAATTCGGCACTCGTAATTAAATGCCTAACCACTTTTGGAAAAGCAAAAATATACGTTTTATAAAAAATGTCCGATGTAGAAAAAGTAAACTTGTTCATCTACGGCTCACTGCGTGACCGCAGGATTTTCCAGTCGGTCAGCAGCTTCAGTTTTACCAGAAAGCCCTCCAAAGTCGATGAAAAGACTCTACTGGCAGAACTGGCTTTACTGCCGCGTTATCGTAAAATAAGCCCCGACAATGTCTATTTTTATGCTGTGCCGGCCCAGTCTGCAAGAATTGACGGCTTCGTAATATATGATCTACCGGCCCACGCAATGGCCGAAATCGACAGGTATGAAGGAAAGAGATACGACAGGGAAACCGTCCACGTTAACACGGCCAAAGGTATAGTCGAAGCACAGGCATACTTGACAACTCACGAGTCAATGAAAAAACACTTCGGTGACAGGTTTCACGTAAATCTCATACACGAGCTATGGCTAAGAAAAAGAATTGAAAATTTTATTAAAAAGCACACCCGGCCCGGTGAGCGTACAATAGACGCCGAATTGGAAAGAAGAGCCGAAAGAGAACTACTCGCAACTACTGAGCGTGACCTCGTTATGAGCCATTATCACACGGATGCCGTCAGCGATTATTATCTTGAGCACGAACTCGACCGGCCGCGACCAAGCATTAAACACTTATACGACGACCCGGAGGCAAAACAAATTATAAAAAATTATCTGCCTTTGGTTCTAAAACAGGTCCTGCTAAATCAGCTCGACGACAAAATTCAGGCGGAGTATCGATTTGACCTTGAGCACATGCGCACTTCTGAGAGATATTTCAAACGCTCCATTAGTCTTCTTGTTGCTTTGCAAATGATAAATGCCAACAGCAGGGCGGTTGAATTGATTATTCAGAAATGTCTTCAAACTATGCCATATCAAAAAAACGACCTGATTGATTACGTCAAATACGCCGTACAGGCCGCCAGGAGTGTGTTTCATGCCCGTATCGTAAACGCAAACTTGGAACGAATTCGCGGAAATTTCCAGCCCGGCGTCACACCGCTCGGGATCGAAGTCGAATTGAGCAATCTCGGTTCCGCTGCCGTTGAGCCGCAGAGAAGCATACAGAAAAAGCTGGATCCCGTTTATCACGGTTTTAAATATTTCTATGATTTTCAACTTGATGTCCTGGCATGGAAACTCGGAGGCTATATCGACGACCACTCCGGTTCAACTGACCGGGCACGAAGAGAAGGTTTTCTTGAGTTGGCACCCGGAAGATTAAACATCGCAGGTGAACTCTCTCGACCGGCTACTGCAGATCCATGGCTGCTTAATCAATTGATACATGAAATCGCAAATTTCTATGAAGTAAAACCACACAGTTTGCATCTTTCTTTTCAGCTTAGAAAAAAGCAAATCGGTAAACAAAATATTCTGCCCTTAGGTTTTGTAAAGTGTCTGCTCGTTCTCGGCGGAGGCCCTGAAGTAAAAGACACGGGAAAAATGTGGCTCTCAAGAATGGGATATGATGAGATAACGCAATACGGCTATGGGGAAGAGCTTGTTTTTGCAAGGACAAGCAAAAGAAAATGGTATCTCGGAGGTGATGATATTGCAAACAGGCCGCCGGCACAGGCAACTACTCATGTACAGCAGTATAAATTTATTCGCCTGAAAAGAAATACCAATTATGAGCCCTTAATAATGTGCCTGAAAGGACTTCAGTTGGCATACAATCCCGCTGATTATTTAAGCGCTGAGCAATTAAAAAACAGCAAAAAATTAAGTCGGGAGTATGAGGAATTAAAAAAATGGGCCGCTGATCCTGCTCCAATCGGCCACAATACAATAATTAAATTCTTAAATACTGTTCATGATGGTTTAATGAACGAAGCACACTACCGGCCCGCTCATAGATTGCATTATATTGATTGGGCCTTAAACGCCATTGATACACAGCTACGTAAATTTAACAGCCAACTCAACAAATCACTCCAACATTCGTAGTACCTCTCTTTCATGCCACTCTTAACATTCAACTCAATGTTAAATGGAAAAATACAGTGGAAGCTAACAGACAATAAAAGGCCGGACCAGGTCGGCCCGGCCGTTTTTGCCCTCCTTTCAAGGAGGACCATCATGTCACGTTTTAATATTATGTTCATCTCATTGTGTTTCTGCAACAGCGGCTATTTCGGCAAGGTATTTTTCGGCTCTCAGAATCGCCGAGTTCAGGCCGTTTTGTACTTCTTCAGGAACTGCTTCCACATGCTCATCCGGCCTGATTCCGTTAAACTCGATAGGTTCACCGCTGATTCCCCACCGGCTGCGCCTTGGTAGTGATAAAGTGGCTATCCCGCTCGGGAAGTTCCACGTTCGCTTCGAGCTTGAGGAACCAGCTGTCGCAGATCCGAACAGCCTTGCGTTGGTGTAACGAACCATATCCCGGGCCAGCGTTTCGCCGGCGGAAGTACACCCGGCATCAATAATAACGGCAAGGGGCTGAGGTAACACCTTTAGAACCTCATAAAGTGCCTGGTCATATCCGCCCCCTCCGTTGCCACGCAGGTCAATAATCCAGCCCTTCGCGTCATCGTAAGCAGCAAACGCTTCCCTAATGCCGAGACCAGTGGTGCCATCTACACGGCGAAGATAGATATAACCCACCCCGCTGGGCAGTTTCGTGTAGGCGCAGGAGCCAACATGCTTTAAGTTCGCCGGCCGGTTATACCAATGCGGCCAGCCTCTTGCCTCAACGTCCGAGGTAAGCTCTATGTCAACCTGCTTGCCTTCCGCGATGACGGTGACAGTATGCTTCTGCCCTTTGTTTTCGGAGCGAAGAGGAATACGATAAGCAAAAATCCTTGCTCTCTGCGGGCCTGATATTCCACCTTCGTCCCAGCGGGCCTTGGCCCGGTCTTCCAGATACTGGCGAGCTTCCTTTCCATCAATTTTTACGACAATCGTTCCCGCCTTCAAGTTGGGATGCAGATTCGTACGATCGGTCATCAGCACCACTTGATTGTTAATGGCGGGCATAAAACTGATTCCGGGGTAATACTTCGGCGGCCATTGCGGTAGGGCGGCTTTTGCGTTCCTGAACCACATGTGGGAATCACGCAGGCACAATACAGCTTTGGTTGCGATTTCGAGAAATTGCTCGTCTGAACTGCACGCTTTAATCTGCCGGCGTAATTCTTTTTTTGTCTGCTCCCAGTCATTACGTATTCCCTTGAGATCGAAAAACGGATACGTGTTGTCCGTCTCTCGAAAAAATGCCTCAAGGTCCTCTTCAAAGCTGACCCCGCCTTCTCCTCGCCGCACTGGCGTTGTCGATGACTCTGTCGTGCCACTTGCTGACGGGCTTGCGCTTTGCCTCAATGTGCCTCCTTCCGGATCCAGGTCCCTTTCCCAAACAAGACTGCTGATATAAATACGCCCACCGAAAGACAGATTAAGACATTGGCCGTGTCCATAACAGCGAACGAGTGGAACAACGTCACCACAAATCCCTCTCTGCTCATCTTTCCACTGTCGTTGGGTCTTGCCTCCTGAACGGGATAAAGGGGTGTTTGAGTACTGATAACCATAGCTGCAGTCAAGCTTTGGGTCCGGAATCAGCGGCGGTCTTGTTGAAGGGTGCGTCGGGCAGAGCAGCGTCTCTTCACCGAGATAGTCGGCAACGAGGTCTGAAAGAAAATCGGGAAGCTCGCCCTTATCTTTCTTATATTGCTCCAAAGCTTCATGAATTTTGTGTAAATTCTCACAACAGGGCTTCATCTCCTCGGGGATTTCCAGATTGGCTTGAGGGATCGCAAATTTCTGCGGTCCCGTCCTTGGCGCAGTCGGCATCGTGGTTATAACTGCCCCTTTCGACTTCTTGACTACAACCACCTCAGTTGGCTTCGTTGCTATAGCTACCGCGGTCGGCTTCGTGCCTACAGCCGCTACCTCGAAGAACTCAAACGAGGCATCAACGCAGCGTGGATGAGTCAATGAACCATTGATGGCAAACAAACCAATCTGTTTGGGAGAGCCGTCGCCCCAATTCTCTAGGGTGTGAACGGTGAACGATTTTCCATCGAGACTTGATGAACATTCATAGGACTTGCCACGTTTTGTAATGCGAAGCCAGATTTTATCGTAAGGGCCTTCGGCCGGTATGTACGTATATTTAGTCGGACCGCTGGCTTCGACGCCGGCATTGAAATTCAGTCCTCTCCTTCTCATTTTCTGATAAACCCATTCCAGATAGTTATCTTCATCATCCCAACAGATAAATCCCGCTTGATTATAAGCCTCCAGTGGCCGAAAATCAGACAGGCACGTCGTGACCTGAAAGTCCTGCCCCTCGGGCCCGGGTGTATCAGTAAGAAACAGGTTTTTATAATCCCTATTTGCTTCCTTGAAATGACCATCCTGGGTCGTGATGGTCAGAGCACCGGGTTTGTTGGTCAGTGAAAAGTTCGAAAGATCCGCATTAAGGATGTCCCATTTGAGTGTCAGCTTGCCGTCGAAATCATCAAAGGCCAGAATCTTTTCCTTTCGTGCGATTGTTTCAGGCGTTTTCCTAAGCTTTGCGGAGGGTTTCAAGATATCGACTTCCCGGATCTTTCTTTGACTATAGTTTGGAATCAACGAATTCCAAAAGTGAATGTCACTTATGTAAATCCGGCCATCCCAGGCAAGATTCAGCACCCGGCCGTGATGGAAGCATCGGACAATTGGCACCGCATCTCCCATATATTCCCGTTGTTCGGTTTTATACTGTCGCATCGTTCTATCCTGTCCGGGAATTCGGCTTGGATTCAAGTCATAGCAATAGCTACAGAATAGTTCAGGATCCGGCCAATGCGATGATTTATGACTTATGTCATCAGGGCAGAAGAGCGTCTCAGCCTCAAGATAACGCGGCACCAGGTCCGAAAGCCAGTCTGGCATTCTATCTTTCTCTCTTACGTATTTCTTAAGACCAGCATAGATTGTCCGCAGACGCTCTGCACAAGGCTTCAATCTGTCCGGTATTTCCCGGTTCTGTTCCGGAATAGTGTATTTTATGGCTCGTCCAACTGTTGATTTCGGTTGACTCGGCCTTGTTTCAGGCTTCTTAGAAGGAACACCAACAACTTTGAAGAATTCGAAGGATGCATCAAGGTCCGGAACCTCACCACGCCAGAACGAGCCGTTATTGGCAAACAGACCTACTTGTTTAGGCAATTCATTCTTCCAGGTTACGATGGACTGGAGTACAAAAGACTCACCATCTGTGCTCGTCGAGCATCGATAGTAAGATCCCAACTTTGTTATACGCAGCCAGATTTTCTCGATGCCTTCAGACGCTTCTTGATAAGTATAGCGATCTTTCCCTCCGACCTCGTGACCAACGGTGAAAACAAGTCGATCCGCCCACTCGTAAACAAGCTTGACATAATTATCCTCGTCGTCCCAGCAGATGATTCCCGCCTGATTCCAAAGTGCTTGCGGTTTGAAAGATGAGATACATGTGGTTATCTGATAATTTTCTCCAACTGCCGCCGGCGTCTCGATTAGAAATACATTCTCGTAGTTTTTGTTGAGCTTGCTGAAATGTCCTTTCCTTGTGGTGATGGTTAGGGTGTCTGGCTTTTTTGTTAACGAATAATTAGAGGGATTTGGATTAACAATATCCCACTTGAGGCCCAGTTTGTTGTCGAAATCATCAAAGGCCACAACTGTTCCTTTCTTCTCAGGTGGTTGTCCTGCGGCACAATCTGCCGGAGCTAAAAATAATGTAACAACAATAAGTATAGTCGTTATTAAAAGTGAAGGTTTCATTTTGTCCTCCTTTCTGCTTCGATAAGGTAAGACCTCTTTTGCTGTCTGAAGCACGTGCTCGGTAATGTTGAAACCGGCACTTTCTCCAAACTCTATTTCACGAGGCCAAAAGCGGCGCGCCAATACAAGCCCCGAATTGATGGGTTATCTTAGATATCCCACAACAATTTTCCTGCAACACCGTTGTTGAGATATGCAGTACTGTTATTTACCGTATCGCCCTCATCTATGTCGAATTTCCAGTAGCCTACAAGACCGCCCTCGCTGCCCGTAAGCGAGCGGTTCATATATTCTTTGATCTGGTCACCGCTGCGGGCAACATTCCATATCCTCACGTCGTCGATGCTCCCCTTGAAATGCTCATTTGCAAACCGAGACAAAACAACTGCTCCAAACATGTTCCACATCTTGGATGTGTCGTAGTCAAATTTGACATCAATATCCGCTTCATCCTCTAAATGGCCGTCCCTGTACAGATGCAGCCTGCCTGCCTCTTCGTCACATACGGCCGCCCAGAAATGCCACTTCTCATCTACAGCCTTTTGTGAGACTACCTGGCGTCTGCTTCTGCCGTTTCCAACGTCCATCCGAAAGATCATTCGGCCGTTTGAAAACTGTAATGCATAGGGATCGAGGGCCGTAGAGCCATCTCCTCTCCAGATAATCACGCCGTGTGCATCACCGACATGTTTGACCCATGCAGAAACGGTTAGACTGCCGTGAATATCGAGGCTACTGCTCGGGGGGATCATTACAAAATCGTCTTTTCCGTCAAATTCCAGGGCATAGCCGCCTGTCCCATCCGGCAGTTGTGAAACTACTTTCCGGGGCAGGCGGCCTGCAGGGCCGGCACGGCCTGTCAACTTCGCCTCTCGCCGGGATATATTCTTACTACTCCTCAACAGTCTGTAATCCTGACGAAGCACTTCGAGGTCCCAAAGAATACGCTTCATCGTTTGCTCTTTTTTCCCTTGTATCGCATCATGCAATTCTCCGCCGAATTCACCCAAACATTCGACAATCCGGCGTAATATTTTCTCATCATACTCATCGGCCGCATAGTCCTGAATTCTCTCCCGCATTCCCTTCAGCCTTTCAACGTGTTGTTTCATTAAATCTCTTGCAGAGCCCTCCATTGTTCCCCAATCTCTGTTTCGAAAGGCAGTGGATAATTCTCTAATCTTCTTAAAAACGGCTTCAAGGGCCTCTTCCAAACCGCCCTTTGTGTCTTCAGGCTCTATCTCCGAACCCGGCCGCTTGCTTTCTTTTGACTTAGGCAATTCTTTCCACGGTTCGTATCGCGTTTCTTTGGTTTCGTCAACCAATAGAGCCTCAAGGCATTCGATACGGTACTTTTCATCTTCCTTTTCAAGGTGGAATAACAGATACCCCGATCTTCTATCAGCGACTTGGATTAGTTCCGTGATTACCACAATAGATCCGTCACCGGGTAACATGATTACTTTCCCCTTAAATTGTCCTAACAATATGTTACGGAGCTGTCGTATTTGTTTGTCCACTGCCCCTATGGGATTCTTATCTGCCATAGCAAGCCTTATGTCGGATTGTTCGTTCATCACGCCGTCAAACCATACAAGCTGTTCTGACTCCGAATATTTTTTCCGAGAGCCTAATAATTCCTGCCTTTTCGTATCCGAAGACCCAACGTAGAAATAGTCGACGACCCATCTCCTGTCCTCCTCTGTTAGATGAAAAACGAGCGGTTTACTACGTTCGCCCTTCTCGCCTTTGAAGTAGAAAATGATGACCTCTGCGCCATTGTCGTCACGACGTCCTGTATGGATACTGAAAATCTCCCCCTGCAGTATCTCTCGCAACTCGTCGATTTGCCGCTGGAGATCATGTAGGACAATAGAAGCCTCGGATTGGGTCGAATCCTGTTTGTCAGCCCCGTACAGAATAATCTTTTTGTCCTTCGCTAAGATGCTGCTATCGTCTGGTCCCGGTTCGTCTGGAGCATCAGCCCAATCCTTAGGGGGATTGAATTGCCTTGTGGTCAGGGCCAGTGTTGTCGGAACTGTCAGCGTCGCTAAGATAAATACAGAAACTACCGCTATAATCCCCGGACGTTTGTAGAATTTCCTGCCGGGCCACATAATTGACTTAATACGGTCCTCGATGTTCCTTACAGGACGGGCAATTGCTAACGAAGGAAGCCGATACGCAGATTCACGCTCCGAGATCAAAGTTTCAACAATTGCACTGCTGTAATCTTTCGGCGAAGCATTCAATCGAGCAATCGCCATTTCGTCACAGCATCTTTCACGTTCCTGACGCAGATTCCGATTCGCCCACCACACGAACGGATGATACCAGAATATCGCCTGTGATATGACTTGTAAAAGATTGACCGTAGCGTCAAAGCGAAGAATATGGCTAAGCTCATGCATTAACACGCTTTGGCGGTGCTCGGTATTATCAATCCCGGCAAAGTTGGAAGGTAGATAGATATCACCTCGTGGAAATCCCCAAACGAATGGCTGACCAATACCCTCAAGCAACCATACCTTCGGCAAAGCTCGAATTCCAAAAGCTGTGAATAAACTTTCGATATCTGTTTGGAACTCGGTGGACACTCGCCTGCGTTGCCGCCGAAGCCATCGATTCGTACGTAATGCTTTTATCAGAGCAAAGATAAGAATTACCCCTGCCCCCGAAATCCAGCCAAAGCCGAGTACTTCATGCATAGTGATTTGCGAGTCCCTTTCTATGATTGTTGGTTCCGGTGACACAGCCATAGTGGATGAAGGAGACACTAAATGTTCGGATTCGACTTCATTGAATCCCTCAATATCCAATACTGGTATTCGCGCTTCAGACGCAGAGACCGGCTCTAACTGCTTCTCCTGTGGCAGAATGGGA
>JAABXR010000402.1:20940-21133 GCA_011776225.1 Phycisphaerae bacterium | reverse complement strand
CAACCAAACTTACACACAATTATTTACACTAGGCAGCAAATCCCCAAAAACCCGCTTCACAGCCCAAAATTTTGTAAAAATCCCCTTGCCTAACCGATAATACCCCCTATAATTGTAAATGAATCGAAACTCGAGCCCCGAGCCACGAGCGACGGGTCACGAATATGCGGGCGTAGCTCAGTGGTAGAGCGTC
>JAABXR010000402.1:0-20841 GCA_011776225.1 Phycisphaerae bacterium | reverse complement strand
AAAGTCCCGTCAATCGGAGACTGAAAATTGTTGAAGGCTGGCTAAGGGATGTTGTTTTCCCCACGCCTTTTTTGTTTAATATCTCTAAGACACAAAACCAAAATCGTTTGGGAGCACCAAAATGGCAGAAGATGAGCAAGCCACGGAGACAGAAAAAACAGAAGAACAACAGGATGAAATCAAAAACACCGTAACAATCGAGGAAGCTGGACCCTGCAGGAAAAAGGTGATTATTGAGGTACCGGAAGAAAAAATAAAGAACGCCACCGAAGAACAATATGACACTTTGCGCAAGGAAGCGATTGTGCCGGGCTTTAGAAAGGGCCGGGCGCCACGCCGGTTGCTTGAAAAGCGATTCGGCAAAGAGACTTCAGAGCAAATCAAGTTGAAACTGATTGCTGATGCCAGCGATTCGGCCATCAAAGACAACAAGCTGGACGCACTTCGTGACCCGGATATTGATTTCGAAAAGAGACCTCTCTGCAGTCTCGATTTAGACTTCCAGGCCGACCTGGACCAAAGCACAATCTCCGAAAAGATGCGGCAGGAATTTGAAAAAAACAATGCCCCCCTTTCAAAAAATGCCGCCGTATCCGTTGAACAGTCCGAAACCGAATGGCTTGTTACAGACGAAGGCAAAAGCTACCCAATAAAGAAAGAGCTGGACAAGCTGAATATTTACGAAAGCATAGACCTACCGGCCGAAGGCCCCCTGAAGTTCGATTTTGAGGTCGAGGTCCGTCCCGAATTTGATTTACCCCAGCTCGAAGGCATTCCCGTAACAAGGACCAAACTCGAAGTCACGGACGAGCAAATCGACAGGGAAGTTGAGCAGATGCAAAAAATGTCAGGCCTGTGGACACCGCGAACCGACGGTGCCGCAGAGGAGGATGACCAGATAATTGCTGATGCGGTCCTCAAGGTCGCCAACGTTGAGGCTGAGGAAAAGCTTGATAATGTCAACATTTATGTAAGGTCCAATGGTTTTGTCGGCGCCGTTCCCGTCGAAAAGCTCGATAAGCTCCTGGTGGGAGCAAAAGTCGGCGATACCAAAGAAAAAACTGTCGAGGTCCCAAAAACTTTCTTCAGGGAAGAGTACCGGGGCAAAAAGGTAGACATTCAAATTACCGTAAATGATATCAAGTACCTTAAGCCTGCCGCTCTGGATGAAAACTTTCTGAAAAAATTGCAGGTCGATGACGAAAATCAGCTTCGGGAAAGAATCCAGGATTCACTCCAGGGCCGGTTGGAGCAGCAGGTGCGTACAGAAATGACCGAGCAGATTTATAAATATCTGCTCGACAACACCGATTTTGACCTCCCCTTAAATATTGTGGCTGAGCAATCGATCTCCCTGTTACAAAGACAGTACTCAAATCTCCTTATGCGGGGAATGGCGCGTGAGCAGATCGAAGAGCACATGGAGCAGCTTCAGGCCGGCAGTGCACAAAGGGCGCAGGAGCAGCTAAAGACTTTCTTTATTATGGATAAGATTGCCGACAAACTCGAGATTGAAGTGACCGAAGAGGAGATTAACGGCCACATCGCACAGTTGGCAATTCAGCAGGGACAACGACCGGAAAGAATGAGAGAACAGATGCTCCGCGACGGCTCCCTGGCCCAGTTCAAGTTACAGGTCCGGGAGCAAATGTGTATCGCCAAACTACTGGAATCTGCGAAGATAACAGAGAAAAAGGCCGAAAAGAAATCCAAAAAAGCCCAGAAGAAATCTGAGAAAAAAACAACTAAAAAGAAAGCCAAAAAAGAAGGGGCAACCGGGAAAAAAACAGCCAAAAAACCTAAAAAAACAACCAAAAAACAATAACCCGACGGCCCAATTATAGGATAACTGGAAAAGTAAAGAGTAAAAAAGGTCGAAAACAGACCTATCTCGCCGGCAGTGACGCGAGATAAGAAATACAGAAGCCGAATTTTATAAAGGAAAACATAAATGTCTATCGAACATCCCGGAAAAAATAGCATCAAAAACATGGAACCGTACAATCAATACGGCCAGTATCAGCGATACCGCCAGATGAGTCTCGATGATATGCTGCTGGAGAACCGCATCGTGTTTTTGATAGGAGAAATATCATATCAAAGGGCCGCTGAAGTCATTATGAAGATGCTGTATCTCGACAACCTGAAACGAAACACAGAAATCAGCCTGTACATCAATTCGCCGGGCGGCAGTGTTGACGACACTATGGCTATTTATGACACTATGCGATTTGTCGGCTCACCCATTGCCACATATTGCATCGGAAGGGCCCAGTCCGGGGCTGCGATAATACTGGCCGCAGGAACTAAAGGCAAACGACATGCACTCCCGCACGCAAAGGTCATGCTTCATCAGGTCTGGGGCGGAGTTACAGGACAGGCCGCAGATATCAAAATACAGGCCGAGGAAATCATTAAAGCCAAAAAAATGATAAACGAACTTCTTGCAAAACACACAGGACAACCGATTGAAAAAATAGCAGNNTACATGACAGCCGTGGAAGCTCACAAGTATGGACTTATTGATGAGGTCCTGCACGAAGACGAAGAAGAAGAAAAAGGAAAAAATAAAGACAAAAATAAAAAGAAAATATAAAATAAGAGACAGGAAATATGGCTACGAATCAAAATTTAGTACCGATAGTAATTGAGAAAAGCGGGCGAACCGAAAGAGCATACGATATTTATTCAAGACTCCTAAAGGACAGAATTGTTTTCCTCGGTGGAACAATTGACGATGCAACTGCAAATCTAATTATTGCCCAGATGTTGTTTTTAAGCAATGAAGACAACAAAAACGAAATACATTTCTACATCAATTCACCGGGAGGATCAATCACGGCGGGTCTGGCAATCTACGACACAATGCAGTTTTTGCGGTGCGACGTCGCAACATACTGTGTTGGTCAGGCCGCAAGTATGGCGGCCGTCTTACTGGCCGGTGGAAAGACGGGAAAGCGATTCCTTTTGGCAAACAACAGAATCCTTTTACACCAACCCCTAATCACAGGTATACTCGAGGGGCCCGCAACAGATCTTGATATAGAAGCAAAGGAAATACTTCGCCTGCGAACACGCCTCTATGACATATTGGCAAATCATACAGGACAAAAACCTGAGAAAGTGGAAAAGGATTGCGACCGCAATCTCTGGTTCGAACCCGAAGAAGCTATCAACTACGGGCTCGCAGACAGAATATTGCAAAAAGCGCCTGAAATCGTAAGGGAACAGGAGCAAAAGTAATGAATACAGAATATCGAACGTCGAATATCAAATACCGAAAACCTGATGTTGCTGTTCGATCTTTCACATTTATTACGATACTGCTCTGCTTTTGTGCGCTGTTGACTTCTCTTGCAGGATGTGAAAGCGCCCCAATCACAAAAGATCCGTTGGCCGAAAAAGTCGACAAGCTCAGCAGGGAAAAAAAAGAACTGATGAGCCATATAGAGCATATCGAATCGACAAACAAAGACCTGCAAAAACAAATAACCACCCTCCACGGCCTTAAAGACAACGTCAAACTAAAAGACCTCTGTGATATACAAAGTGTCAGGATTACAAAACATACTAATTTTTTTGACAAAGACAAAGACGGCAAAAAGGAAACTCTGATTGTCTATATACAGCCCATCGACCAGGATGGTGACATTATAAAGGCGCCGGGAGACGTCCACGTGCAGCTGTTCGACCTGGACAAAGATAGGGACCCGACATTACTTGGAAAATGGCATATAACCCCGGGCAAGCTAAGAAAACTCTGGTTTAACTCTTTATTGAAGACCCACTACAGAATGACTTTCGACGTTTCTGAAAAGGTAAAAACCTTCGAAGAACCTCTGACGGTTACCGTCACCTTCACCGACTACCTAACCGGCAAAGTCTTCGAAGAGCAAAGGCTTATCAAGCCACTTTAGGCAAAGGCCGGAAAAAGTATAGAGCAAACACATCGCAACCAATAATTCAATATTACAGCTCAACAGATTCCCTTATTAGTTGCCTGAAAGATTAACGACTTTCCACCGAACTTGGGTTTGGATGGGGGTATGTGAAATGAAAATACAAATGACGTCAATTACACCACGGATTTCTCAAAAAGACTGTAAGCGGCCAGCAAACCTCGCATCACGTCGGTAACCGTTACTATGCCGATAAGTGTTTTCCCCTCATCGGTCACCGGCAGACAGCTTATATTCCTCTCATACAACATCCGCACTGCCGTGAAAAAATCGCAGCTTGGAAGCACACAGCTCACATCCCGCTTAATGATATCATTAAGAACCTGCTTGATAGCTGCGTTGTTCGGTGCCACATCAAACAGCCTTTCATGAAATGCATCGGCCCCGGGCCGCAAATAGGGAAGATAACGAAGAACGTCTCGATCCGAGATAATCCCGACCAGTTTCTGCTGTGAGTTCACAATCGGAACGTGCCTGACTTTATCCTTCTGCATAATCTCCAAAACTTTAGCCAGGCTGTCTTCCTCATTCAGACAATCAACCTGATCGGTCATTATATCTCCAACTGTCCGAAGAACGGTCGATAATGCCGGTATCACCTCATCTGAATGACCCGAAAGAAGGTCGACAAAATGTCTCCGTTGCTCCGCCTCTTCCAGCTTCGAACTTATCTGCCGGATGTTATCAAGCCTGATAAGCAACTTCAAAATGTCTGTTGACGTAACGACGCCAACCAAATCTTGCTCAACAAGAACAGGAACCATATTGATGTGATTATCAACCATGATGCCGATCATCTCTTGTATGGATGTCTCCGGCGATACGGACTTGGAATTTCGCGTTACAATTTGCACAAGTGGCTGCTTAAGAGCACGCGCATCCGAATCCGTCTGACCAACTTTTCCTGCATATGGAGATATTTGTCGGAACACATCCCGTTGAGAAACAATACCTACAAAGTACGGCTTCTCATCGTTTCCCGTCGGGCTGTCAACAATTGGTATGTGACGGACATGGTTCTCCTCCATAAACTTAAGACATTGTTCTATCGTTCCGTCAAGCGTCAGAGTCTTGACGTCTTTGGTCATCACATCCTTAACACGATTAACCAGCTTAAAAAAGACATCCTTCCCTGCCGCCAAATCGTCTATAAGGTCAATAAGCCTGAACTGTTCTTCCGGCATACTGTTTCCTCTGCCTCAATCTTTGCGGGCTCGCGCTCCGGCTAAGATGACTGTCCCCCGCAATGCAAATTGGTCGTAACCGTTTAATCTCACTGTTTTTGTCGACAAAGGATAACAGCCACTTTAGCAAATCAGAGTAATTTAAACTGGCTCTTACAACATAGACCGATAACTGATATATAAAACAGCTTATGATCCTTAAATTACCAATTATTTACCGCCCATATCTCCCGATAAATCTCCCCCACTCTTGCTGCCAAAAGAGATATGTCGGCACCCAAATCAACTTGCATACCCACCTAGAATATGTAATATATCGTTATGCAGAAACTTCTCAACAAAATAACCTGCGGCGACTGTATAGAGGTCTTCGGCAAGGTAAACAAATCCTTCTCCGAATCTTTAATCAGCAAAGTTCTCAAAGATCTGAAAAACAACGGGTCATAAGTCCCGCCACTCTCGATGACTACTGACCACTTAAAATAAGTTTAGTCAATGCATTGAGATTGAATATTCGACGAAGTCACGACTCTTCCAGGCTTTCCTTCACCATCATGCTCACAGACACGCATATCGATTCGCTGTAACTTTAATTTCGTCTGGAATCCTATACGGCCCCAGTTGAATTAATCTTATTACAAATCTAAATCAAGGGTCACCGGAAAATGATCTGAAGCCTTCAACAAGTCACTCTTAAGAGGCTTTGCATCGTCATTTTCAAAGGGATTCCATATTTTATGGGGCTTATCCGCAACAACAGGCAACCCGGACGAGGCCAGAACATGGTCGATGAGAACATTAACATACTTCTCTGTTATCGTATCTTTGAATCGGGCTGATGATGGCTTCCAACCTTTTGATGTCCACTTGGGCTTGCCGCCATGGTTCAACAGTATTCGACCAGGTTCGAAAATATCTCCCATAACTACCTCAATGGCGCTGCGACCATACTTTATCTCATAATAATCCATTCCCGGCCCATCATTCATATCACCCATCACAATAACATCTTTTTGGGCCTTTAACAGTTCATCGACATGTCTTCGGATCCATTCGCACTCTGCATAGAGTTTAAGCCTGTTACGAAGTGATTCTCTCTCCCAATGAAGCATGTCAGCACTGTTGAAAATGCCTTTTGACTTGCTGTGGACTACGATGACATTGAAATTCCTGCCGGTTCCCTCAACGGTAACAAGAACCTCCAGTGGTGGCCGGTAATGCTTGTAAACCTCTTTGATACGATCATCATCTGTATCAAAGAAAAACTCTCCATCAAAAGGAGGATTCTTTTTAAGATTTGCATCGCCACCCGGAGCATGGACGACAGTAAGCTTAGCAGGATTATATAACGCAGCTATTTCCTGAGTCCCCGGAGATACAAAACCTGTGACCGCTTTCTTAGTCGGCAAACCGGCAAAGTTTGCAAAAGCTTCAAGTTTTTTCACCGTAGATTCCTGGCCGTCTGCTGACGTGTTAGGCGCTTCGACAATCCCGATAAAATCAGGCTGAATACTCGTGAGAACATTTTTGATTGCTGTGAGCCTTTCCGTCTCTTCGGCACCATTCTTGAGGCTGTTATCCTTGTTGAACAGATGGTTAAACCATTCAATATTGTATGAACACATTCGCAATGACATGACAAAACCTCCTAATACTTTCTGTTAAAATCGCTTTCCTAAACATACAAATCAAATAATCAACATAATGCACAAATAACATCCATTTGAGCACCCCCACAAATAATAGATGCCCAAAAAAGAAAATATCACCTGCCTGACTTAAATATAAGAGTACGACACTTAGGTGCAGATGCCCCGGGTGCAATGCGATTTTATAATAGTCTTATAAATATATCAAAAGAAAAAGGCAGGAATTTGGCACATAATCCAGCTCCATTTAAGCCCGGCTACACAAAAAAATTGCTAATTAGGGCTAAATTATGACCACATGCCCTTTGGTCGGTGTAGAAAAACTCAGAAACGAGCTTTGAACTGGGGATTCTTAAATCCACTTGCAAAACCTGCACTCCTCTATAAAATGTCGCTATGCAGAAGCTTCTCAACAAAATAACCTGCGGCGATTGCATAAAGATATTGGATAAGGCCCGCAAACCATTTGCCGACCTCATCTTCGCCGACCCGCCATTCAATATCGGCTACAAATACGATAAATACAACGACAAGGTCAAATGCAAAAACTACATCGCATGGACACAAGACTGGATGGCCGCATGCAAAAAGGTCCTTAAGCCTCACGGCTCCTTCTACATAGCCATCGGCGATGAGTACGCCGCGAATGTAAAAATCATAGCTGATGAGTTGGGCCTCTTTATGCGTAACTGGATTATCTGGCACTACACCTTCGGCCAGCAGATGAAAAAAAAATTCGCCCGCTCCCATACCCACATCTTTTACTTCGTCAATGACAAAAACAATTTTACATTCAACGATCTCGCTGTTCGAGTTCCCTCAGACAGACAGTTAATATACAATGACAGGCGGGCCAATCCTGTCGGCAAAATGCCCGATGATGTCTGGCACGAGTACTCACGTGTCTGCGGAACCTTCAAGGAACGTACTGGCTGGCACCCATGCCAGATGCCAGAAAGCCTGCTGAAAAGAATCATTTCAGCAAGTTCCGATCCCGGTGACTGCGTACTCGATCCTTTCTGTGGCTCAGGTACTACCGCCGCTGCCGCATACCAATTAGCAAGAAATTATGTAGGATTGGAAATCTCTCAAGAGTACGTTGAAAACGCCAGGAAACGTCTGTCCCGATTAAAAAAACAACAGCCGGCCAATTTGTTTCTTAATAGCACCGAGCTTAATGAGCTCAAGAGGCTTTTGTCCGACATAAGAAAGCCGGCCAAACAAATCACTGAAGACAAAAAACTATTGGAGTTGCTCGCAAACCAATTTGCCCTGCGAATGAATAATCATAAACGCTATAGTACAGCAGAAATCGCGGCGGCTTTAAAGGATATAACCGATTGAAAAAGGTAAACCTAAAGAAATTTCTACTCCTCTGCCTGCCCTTCATCGTCAGTGCGGCTATGCTCACGGTGATACAGGCACCAATTAGCCTCTCGCCTCTGGCATGGATCTCGCTTGTTCCATTCATTCTCGCCTGCTCCCCCGATTCAAAACCAAAATCCCTTGCCCTTGGCGCCTATCTTATCTCACTGTGCTACTGGCTCGCCAATATCTACTGGATAGCTCCGATAACCCTGATGGGCTGGACCTCACTTTCCCTGTACACCGCCTTGTCATGGCCGATACTCGCGCTCTGCCTGCGATACTGCAGAATAAAAAAGATACCCTTATTCCTGGCCGCCCCCATCCTGTTCGTCGGCGCAGAACGTCTCCGCGGCTGTTTCTTCGGCGGTTTTTTCTGGCGCTTCCTCGCACACAGCCAGTATACAAATATCACCATCATCCAGATAGCCGATATCTTCGGTGCAGCCGGCGTCTCTTTCCTGATTGCAATGGTCAATGGCCTCCTGTCCGATTTGATAATCGCCGCTCGACAAAAACAGCTGTTCAAATTAAAACTCTTCCTGAAAACCGCTTTCGTTGCCATCGCTCTTCTGGCGACTATCCTTTACGGCCGATGGAGAATAAATCAATCGGAAAAGTGCGTAACCGATGGCCCCCTTATCGCCTCGCTGCAGTCAAACGTTCCGCAGATGATTAAGAGAGAAGCCCTCCGGGGAGAGCCCAATATTGCCGAGAAGACCTCTGAGGAAATCTTCGACGAGCTAATGCAAAAAAGCAGGGCAGGGATCGAGGAAGGCGCCGACCTGGTCATCTGGCCCGAAACTATGGTGCAGGCAACCTTAAATGACGAAGTACTTGTATTTTTTGGTCCCAATAGCCAGCCGGTTCTCTTCGACAAGGCACTCTCCGGGCACGCCGCAAACAATGCGTTCCTGCTCATAGGCGCCTACTCCGGCAGGATTGAATTTCGAGGCAACGAGCCTGTCTGGGCCGCCAGGTACAACTCGGCATTTCTCTACAGGCCCGATGGGTCAAAGTATCCGAAACAATACAGTAAGATGCATCTTGTTCTCTTTGGCGAGGTCCTGCCTTTTAGAAAAAGTTCTCCTTTCCTATTTAACATTTTGATGAAATTTAATCCTTACGGTTACGACCACTCGCTCGACGCCGGCACCGAATACACTGTTTATGAAATGACCGCCCCGGTAAAAAAAACCACACCGGACACCCAATCCCGCCCTTACAAATTCAGTGTCATAATTTGTTATGAAGCGACAATCCCTGATCTTGTCAGGAAATTTGCGCTGGACTCCAACGGTCAAAAGAAAATTGACTGGCTCATTAATATTAGTAACGATGGATGGTTTGTAAGATTCAAAGGCGAAAAAGTCTTACCCAGCACGGAATTGTCCCAACACATGGCTATATGCGTCTTTCGCTCTGTTGAGAACAGGCTCAGCATTGTAAGGAGCGTCAATACCGGCATAAGTTGCATAATCGATACACTCGGAAGCGTAAAAAATGGCTTTTTGGCCGGAACATTGCCCGAAAAGGCGATACAAAGAACCGGCGTCGATGGATGGTTCCTCGATAAATTGCCGATAGACAAAAGAGAAACATTTTTCAGTAAATACGGTCAATGGCTGGATTTTTGTTGTGCTTTATGCCTCGTTTTGTTCATAATAGTTACACCCTTGGCCGGTTTTGTCCGAAATAAGAAATATCTCTTATTTTCTCGGCAGCGACAAAATGAAGTACAATAATAACGATAAAAGGCAAAAAACAATGTACACAAAACTGCTCGCCGCTTGCGCGCTTACAACTTATGCTCTCTTCTGTTTCGGTTGCCAGGAAACCGTCGTATATACAAGAACAGAATGGCCCGCGCCTGTCTCTCCAAACAGCCTCGTCCAGGAAGCCACCCAAATTATCCGCGCCGCTTTAACCGATCCTGACCCGGCAATCAGGGTTAATGCTATTGAAGTTGTCGCTATAAGCAAAAGGGTAAGACTGATTCCTAAAGTACAACGGCTGCTTAAAGATGACTTCGTACCGGTTAGATTTGCGGCGGTTCTGGCGGTCGGCGACCTGGAATACTCTCTTGCCGCAAAGTCCCTGACGGCACTGCTGAAGGACAACAACGAAAACGTAAGAATTGCCGCGCTATACGCCCTCGGAAAGATTGGCTATCCCGGCAACTTCGAACAGATTCGAAAGGCAATAGCCTCTCCCGACCAGACCGTCCGCGCCAACGCCGCTCTGCTGCTGGGCAAAAGTGGAGATGACAGCCCACTGACACGAAAGGTTCTATGGTGGACACTCGGAAGGCAGGATTCCGGAGACATGGTCAGATTTCAGACAGCCGAAGCAATTGCAATGCTCGGCGATGAGAGAATATACCCCAAATTATGGTCAATGCTGATAAGCGCTTACGCTGATGACAGGGTCATGGGTATAAAAGCGATGGGCGCGCTTGGTACTTTACAGGCTAAAGATTCACTGCTTACCATGCTCGATGATGATGTAGTTGAGGTACGCCTCGCCGCTGCCGAACAGCTCGGTATGCTTAAGAACACTGCCGGGGAGTCGGTTGTACTTGATGTTTTTTCGAAAAACCTCGATGCAAACCTCGATCCACAGAGCCGGGAGAGACTTCATATCCGCACCGCAATGGCGATAGGACGAATTGGCACACCATCTCTGACCCGTTTTCTGCCTTCTCTCCTGAGAGATGAGTCAAAAAACGTCCGCATTGCCGCTGCAATGGCCGTTTTCAATACACAATAAAAAATTCAATCCCCTTCTATACTCATAGTCAACCGCATCACCCTGTTTGCTACTGTTGACGCAACCCTATCTTGTAAAAAATAGGGACTGTAATTTCCCTATCTTCCCCATTTTATCAGACACAGGGTAAAAAGCAAAACAGGCTGTATGACAAATATATAGTCCGGAATGATAAAATAGGTAAAAATTTACTTGATTTTTCCTTCCGTAAAGTGTAAAGTAGTAATGTAGAATATACGATATCCTGATATATCGGACATACAGCAAATATACATAAAAAACCACGAATTAGCGAAAGGACCTTGTTTTGAGTACGCTGACAAAAATTTTAATAGTTTTAGTGACGATTTCCTCGATTTTCCTCTGCGGTATTGTCGTAACCTATGTTGCTCTCGCCGACAATTACAAAGAAGAACACGACAAAATCAAAACCGAACGGGATGGCCTCGTAGAAAAAAATAAGAGTCTAACTGAGCAAAGAAATGTGATGGAAGCTCAAAAAATTGATAAGGAAAACGAGTTAAACAGTGAAATTACCAGGCTAAATACGGAAATAGACACACTAAAGGGCCAGCTAAAGAACTTCGAAGACCAAAGAAAGAGTTGGTTACAGCGTGTAAGCGACATGGCAAGTGTCGTGGAGACAACGACACAAACTTCCAAAGAGACCACAAAGTTGATGATGGATAAGGAGGCTGAGCTAAATAAACTTAAAGCTGATCAAATAAAGCTGATAGACCAGTTCGAGGATACTTCTACGACGCTTCTGGAGAAATTAGCTGTAATACAGACCCTGGAAAAAGAAAAGAAACAGCTAATCGAGGAAAAGGTTGAGTTGCAAAACAGAATGGACAAGCTCCTGCAGCCCACGGGAAGAACACCTGCCCCAGTCGTGACAGTCACGCAAAAACCTGACGAAATAGCTCGGCCGGCGCCGGTTATCGCCAAGAAAATCGGCCTCAAAGGACAGGTAACCGCCGTAGATACGAAAAACAAGATGGCCAGCATATCAATCGGCACGGCCGATGGTGTCAAGGAAGGAATGAAATTCCACGTTACTCGGGGCGATAAGTTTATTTGCGATATGCTCATCATAGACACTGATGCCGAAGAGGCCGTCGGCGCACTCGAACTTGTACAGGAACAACCAAAGCCCGGAGATACCGTAAGTACTAATCTGTAGCGGATTAACGCAATCCGGACAGGGAAAATAACCAAAAATCAAATTCTGAACTCTTCTATCTGAGGTTGACATATGAGTCCTAACAGGCGAATACGCGGTGGAAAGGTAGTTCCGGTCGCCAATCTCTACACGATTATACTCGGCCTGGCGTTCTGCGTCGTCCTGGCAACTGCTGTTTTTGTTGCCTACAAATGCTATTTACAGTACGAAACTATATACTTTAACATTCCGTAGCCAATCCTCTATCGAATACAATGGAAATCGCCGATAACGTGGAAATATAACTTAATTTCCCGTTTGCTTTATGGCTATTGTCCCACTTCACAATCAAAAAAGAATTTTTTTTATCCCTCTTGACAACTGCGCTGTTTAGAGATAAATAATAGAAAATTGATATTTAAGAAGGGAATCGAAGGTGGTACTGGACACAATCTTAGGCTGGTTCAGTATGGACATGGGGATCGACCTTGGTACGTGCACTACTTTGGTTTGTGTCCGTGACAAGGGTATTGTACTAAATGAGCCCTCCGTAGTTGCTGTTCGCAAGGGAACAAACATTGTCCTGAACAATGGCGAAGCTGTCGGCCTGGTTGCACGCGAAATGCTCGGCAAAACTCCCGGTTCTATCAGCGCTATAAGACCGCTGAAAGACGGCGTAATCAGCGACTTTGAAATCACTGAAGCCATGCTCGGATATTTCATTAGAAAGGTTCACGGCAGGGGAGGACTCGTAAGGCCTCGCGTCGTTATCGCCGTGCCAAGCGGGATAACCGCGGTTGAACGCCGTGCCGTCATTGATAGTGCCGAAAGGGCGGGTGCTCGAAAGGTCTACCTCGTGGATGAACCCATGGCCGCCGGGATCGGGGCTGAACTGCCGATCACAGATCCAACAGCATCTATGATCGTCGATATTGGAGGTGGAACAACCGAAGTGGCGATTATGAGTCTTGCCGATATCGCAACATCCGAATCGATACGAATCGGAGGAGATGATATGGATGAAGCCGTCATCAGTCATCTCAAAAAAACATATAACCTGCTTATCGGAGAGGCAAGCGCCGAAAAAGTAAAGATACAAATCGGTTCCGCAGCTCCGCTTGAAGAGGAACTGACTATGGAGGTGGCAGGAAGGGATACAATTTCAGGACTGCCCAGAAAAATCGTTATTACAAGCGAGGAAATTCGTGAAGCAATGCGCGACCCCATCGCTACAATTATAGATACCGTCACGACTACCCTCGAAAAGGCAGAGCCCGAACTCGCTGCAGATTTGATTGAGAACGGCGTCTACATTTGCGGCGGCGCTTCACTGTTGAGAGGTATGGACGCTATTCTCGCAAACGCAACCGGACTAAATGTTCAAAGAGTCGACGACCCCCTCAGTTGCGTTGCTCGCGGAACAAGCGTCTATCTCGAAAATCTGGAGTTGTGGAAGGATACAATGGACCATAATGAGTACGGATGGGAGTAATTCGTCCTGAGTGCCGATAAATGCACAGTATGAAATACGGCCATGGCAAGGAAGCTATATAGAGCCCATAGTCCCAAACGTGAAAACACGAGTCTGAGGTCAATCTCCAGACCAATGTTATTTACCTGGTTTATGTTAACCGGTCTTATCCTGCTCTTCGCTCCACAAAACCTCACAAATGACCTTCAGTTTGCCTTTGCCCGTGTCTTCCGCTGGCCTTTAACCATCGNNGAAGAGTTGCGACGACAACAAGAGAAAATCATAGAACTATCCGGGATAAGGGATAGATTTCACGCACTGGAAAACGCCGGGCTCCTCATGGCCGACGTTATTCAGCCCTTTATAGACGAAAAAAGAAGCGAACTTAACATTAACCGCGGCCAAAATGATGGACTCAAAAAAGGTCTGTTTGTCCTCGGCGACAACAGTATCATAGGCAAGATTTCCCACGTCTCGCCAGGAAATGCAAAGGTTACATTATTTACAGACCCGGCTTCAAGAATAGCCGTTAGGATTGGAAACTTAAATGTCGACAGGCTTATGCAGGGCCGAGGAAAAGACGAGGCTAAAATTCGACTACTCCCTACAAAATACAAAATCAGTGTCGGAGACAAAGTCCTGACAAGAAAAAAACCGGGTTTCCTTGATGTATCTATGATTATCGGCGTTGTCGCAAGCTGCAAAAGAGACGACAGAAATCCTTCGATGTGGGACATAACCGTAAAGCCCGTCTGTGATATTGAAAGATTAAACAGTATAACCGTAATTATAATGAATCCACAAAACTAATTGAGGGCTCACATCACGCACTTATTCTGCGAAAACTCACGCCGAATAGATGTGCGAAAGGCTCTGAGGTTAAAAAATGCGATGGTTTCGCTTCGCAATCTTTGTCACTGTAGTTGCCGTGCTCCTGGCCTCCGGGTTATTGAATATCATAGCTCTTCCCCCCTGGGGCAGCATACCAAATTTATTATTAATACTTCTGGTTTTTTTCGCCATTCACAGCAACACCACAAATGCAATCATAACCTCATTTGTAATTGGTTTTGCTGCTGATGTCAGTATTGGCTCTACAATGGGCGCACTAACAATCAGCTTTGGGCTTTTCGGGACCGCGCTGGCATATCTTCACCGTGTTATTGCAATAAGAAAAGTCCATTATCAGGCATTCGCTATATTCATCACGGCTTTTATGACCCTCACACTCGCTCATTTTTTAGCACTTCTCAGAGGCCGGTCCTCCGCTTCAAATGTATACTCTGATATTCTCGGAACTGCATTATATTCGGCTGTAGTAGGACCGATTTTTTTCTTGCTGGCGTCATGGTTGATGCATATAAAAACACATCGTTTCGGCAGGCGTTAGGTTACTGCTGCGAAAAAATGAAAAAAGCCCGGCTCTGAAAAGCCGAAAATGCTATAGACCATGTATATTAAAAGAATCAAAATTTTTGTTTTCATAAGTACACTACTACTAATACCACCCCTACTCCGTCTGATACAAATACAGGTACTGGAGCATTCCTTCTACATGGAGCAAATCGAAGAGTTAAAGCTCCAACAAGGCGTCTCCAGGCAGCTTCGGACATTAAGAGGGAAAATTCTCGATCGAAAAGGCAGAGTATTGGCCACAAATGAGCCTCAATTCCAGCTACATATAAATTACAACCTCTGTTGTATTTTTGACGAACGTGTTCAAAGGGCAAAACTGCTAATGGCTGAAAAAAGGTCCGTGCTCGCAAAGGAAAAACCATCTTTAACCAAAGTACGCAAAGAACTGCAGGCAAAGCTTGAGGAACTCAGCAGGATAATTGACAAATGTACGTACTTTGGCCTGGAGCGGACCGATGTCGAGCAGAGAATCGCCCGAATTAACGACAAAATATGGAACCTCCGCACATTTCTGGCATGGAGGAGAAACAATCCCGACCAGAAAATAATCGCCAAATATGGCAGAGTCAGTAACGTGCCACTGTCTGTAGCTATTGAGGACTTCGAAAAGAAATTCCCAAATGTCGAGCAGAGACTGCTGCTGATAGAAAAAATACAGAAAATCCCCGAAATGAACAGGGGCTGGAGATTGCTCGAGTTAAAAACCGACGCCGACGTCTTTGACGCCCAGTTGGAATTTATGGATGTCGAAGGCATGGAGATTCTGCCAAAAGAGAGCAGATTGTACCCCTACGGCTCGGTCGCCGCACAAACAATAGGCTGGGTCGGTCCCCCACAGGAAAGGGACAAAAAGCTTTTTGCAAATGACAGATTATCTCAGTATATCAGCGACGAAGTCTGTGGAAGGGAAGACGGCGTAGAGTATATTTGTGAAACTATCCTGCGAGGAAGACGTGGGGAAGAAATTTGGGACATTGACCGCGAACTTGTCAATAGAACAGAGACACAGTTCGGAAGAGACGTCACAACGACACTGGACATCGAGCTTCAAAAGAGTATAGAAGACCGCCTCACTGACTGCCTCCTCAATCCAAAAAACTGCCGGGCTCCTATAGCTGCTGTTGTCATTGACGTCAACACGTCAGATATCCTCGCCCTGGTCTCAACCCCAACGTATGAATTGAACAATATCAGGCGTAACTACAGCACACTCGCTTTCAAAGACGCAAATGAGCCGTTGCGAAACAGGGCTATAAATAAAGCCTATCCCCCAGGCTCAGTTGTAAAGCCTCTCATTCTCATCGCCGGCCTTCAATCGGGCAAAATCACTGCCGGCGAGTCTATTAGCTGCCTGGCACAAAAGGCGCCAAGAGGCTGGCCAAACTGCTTGATCTTCACTCGCTTCCGGAGCGGACACGACTATAAATGGCAAAACAACAACGCACGAAACGCCATCAGGGGAAGTTGCAATATTTATTTCTCCCGGCTTGCCGACAGAATCGACCCCCCTGTACTCCAGCTTTGGCTTTTCAAATTCGGTTACGCCCAAAAATTCCCATTCGAACCACCCCATCTTGAATCAAGTATCGAGAATCGGACATCGGATATCGAGAATCGAAACCTAAGACAGGACGCAGGAATTATTTCAAGCACCGTTACAAGGAAAACAATCTCAAGCATCGACCAGTTACCCCCTCTTTATAAGGGCGAAAGAAGATATTTTGGAATCGGACAGGGAAATCTTCGCGTTACGCCGCTACAGGTAGCAAATGCAATGGCGATAATCGCACGGAAAGGAACCTATAAATCGCTCCGGCTCTTTCTTGATTCCGGACCATCGAGCAACAAGAATCCGAAATCGAATGTCAACCTCAATATCTCCCCACAAACCATCGCCATTGTCCACGATGGTATGAGCGCGGTGGTTAACGAACTAGGCGGAACAGCCTACAATACGTTCACCCAAAGCACGCTAATCCAGCAGGGAGTAAAGGTATATGGCAAAACAGGCTCAACAGAATCCCCGGAAAATGCCTGGTTCGCAGGCTTCGCCACAGATAACGCCGGCCGAAGCATCGCAATCGCCGTTCTCGTAGAAGGTGGCCAGAGTGGCTCTCAGGACGCCGCACCTTTAGGGCGTGATATTATTCAACTCTGCATCGAAACCGAACATATCGGCACGCCTCAGCCAATAACAGAATAATCCCCTCAACATAATACTTGACACTATCCGGTTGGGTGCCCAAGAAGTTGTTTTTTTAGGCCGAATTTGGTATAATATGGTCGTAAATTTTGAAGAAATTAGACCCGCGGTCGGAGTTAGGTGTATGTAGTAAATTACAAATGCTGGTAAATACAGAAAACATACAAACAGCCAACGATCCTGACGAATAATGTCAGTAAGGAATGTTTTTGTCAAGCAAGCTTAACAAATCTCGAAAAAATCATCGTTCCCTCAGATATTTGGTCATTGCCATATCAGTGCTTGTAGTCTGCGGATTTTTCGTTGTCTTTTGGGCTGGCTGCCAACCATATCCGGAAGTTAGCCCTATAATAGAAACCACCGCCACTGACTGGCCTATGTGGCGTTACGATGCAAGTCGAAGCGCGGCCTCACCCAGTCAGTTGCCAGCCGGGCTGCATCTTCAATGGGTAAGAGAGCTTGACAAGCCTGTGCCCGCCTGGAGTAAGGAACAATACAAACTGCAGTTCGACCGTTCTTATGAACCTGTAGTAATGGGAAAGCAGATTTTTGTCCCTTCAATGGTCAGCGACAAAGTCACAGCTTACGATACCAATACCGGCAAGGAAAACTGGCGGTTCTACTGCGATGGCCCCGTGCGCTTTGCTCCCATTGCATGGAAGAACAAGCTATATTTTGTAAGTGACGATGGCCATCTTTATTGCCTTGATGCAGAGCAAGGCGAACTGATTTGGCGGTTTCGGCTGGGACCTTCACAGAGAAGGATACTCGGCAACGGACGATTAATATCGGCATGGCCTGCACGAGGGGCGCCGGTGCTCTATGATGGTAAAATCTACTGCGCTGCAAGCATCTGGCCTTTCATGGGAATTTTCATCTACTCCCTGGACCCCGACACCGGCAGCGTAGTATGGGAGAACAGCGGAAGCGGTTCAATGTACATTCAACAACAACATAACAGCGACGCATTTGCAGGAGTTGCCCCGCAGGGATACATGGCGGCAACGGAAGAAAAGTTGTTAATAACCAGCCGAACGGTACCTGCATGTTACGACAGAAAAAATGGCAGGTTCCTTTATTATCACCTCTCCGAACGCCATTATGGCAAGCACGTGGGCGGTTACGATGTGTCGGTCTGGAATAACTTCTTCTTCAATAACGGCATTATGTACCGTCTTCGTGACGGCGCAGGAATTGCAAAAACTACCGCCTGTGTTATGACAAACCAGGGCGTGATTGCATTCGACAAAAATGGCGACCTCGTGGCTTACAGGCCGGTAACAGCAAGAAGCACAACATCAGAAAAAGATAAAAGCCCTGTCAAAGGCCGGCAGGTATGGAGAGTAAAAACAGAGCCGGCACTCGACAATATCCACATCAAGGCCGGGACAAGATTGTACGGCAGTAACAACCAAGGCATTATTGCTGCGGTTGATATACCCGCCAAAAACCGCCAGGGGCGTATTTCGTGGCAGTATAGTATTGGAGAAAAAGTATGGAATATGCTGGCTGCCGATAGAAAACTGTTTGTCGTCACCGAAGAGGGACGCATTTACTGCTTTGCAGAAGAAAGAGTGTGGCCGAACTTCTACCAGATCAGCAATGAAGAACTTCCAAAAGCAGGAACAAAATGGCGGAAAAAAGCAAGCCGAATACTTCTGAAAAATCAAGGCAGTGGGGGATATTGTTTGTGGCTCGGAATCCGGGATAGCAGCTCACTTAAAGAAGTGCTGCTTCAATCCGACATGAATATTATTGTCGTCGAGTCAAAGCCCGATAAAGTCGCTTCACTGCGGAGAGAACTGGATGAAGCTGGTCTATACGGTTCACGTGCTTCAGTGGTAAGTGGAGACATTACCACCATCCAGGCCCCGCCTTATATAGCGATTATGATTGTAGTCGAGAACCTGGCCGCTGCAGGCGGGAAAAGGGGCAAAGTCTTTGTAGAAAAACTGTTTCAATCCCTGCGTCCTTATGGAGGCGTAGCCTGGCTGCAAGCCGATAAGGAACAACAGCTAAGCCTCTATCGACAACTGGCCGAATCTGAACTCCAAGGTTGCAGAATTGAAGGCCTCAATGATGCCATATTGTTAAAGAGGGACGGTGCCCTCCCGGGTTCCTCGGACTTCAGCCATCAATATGGCGATGTGGCTAACACTGTTTTTTCAGATGATAATCTCAAACTCCCGCTGGGACTGCTCTGGTTTGGAGATGATTCGGATTTTAACGACGTCCTTCCGAGGCACGGCCACGGCCCCCCCGAACAAGTCGTCGAAGGAAGGCTCTTTATACAGGGAACTGGTTCAATAAGCGCACGGGATGTCTACACAGGCAGGACCTTGTGGAAGAGGAATCTTAAGAATATCAACACATTCGGCGTTTATTACGATAGCTCCTACAAACACGATTTCCGGGACCTTAGTTACAATCAACTCCACATCCCCGGGGCCAACGTTCGCGGGACCAACTTTGTCGCCACTAAAGAACACGTATACGTCATCGAAGGGGCCAAATGCCATGTCCTGAACGCGGCAACGGGAGAGAGTATCAGGACACTGTCTCTGCCGGTACAAAACGGTGAACCGCCCAAAGAGTGGGGTTACATCGGTGTCTTCAAAGATTATCTGATTGGCGGCCTGGATTTTGCACGATATCCGACATTGCTTGATCCAAATGATAAGGACCTTGGAAAGTGGCCTGCTTTTCTCGACAAGAGCGCAAGTAAAAAATTAGTAGTAACGAATCGTCACACGGGACAGGTTCTCTGGATAATCGATGCCCGATACGGTTTCATCCATAACGCCATTGTTGCGGGAAATGATAAAATCTTTTGCCTTGACGGTATACCTCCATCCATAAGGAAAATGGTAGAGAAACGCGGCATTGACCTGCGCCCACGCTATCGACTGATGGCCCTGGACATCGGAAGCGGTGAAAAGATATGGGAAAACACAGACAACGTCTTCGGTAGTTGGTTAGGGTATTCTGTGCATTATGATATACTCCTCCAGGCCTATAGGAAGTCTCGCGATATGGTCTGGGAGCCCGGTGACAGAATGACAACCTATCACGGCCAAACGGGGAAAGTGATTTGGGACAAAAAGATTGACTATGACGGACCCTGCATATTGGCAGGCGATAGAATCATAACACAGGAAAGTGCTTACAGCCTACTGACAGGCCTGCAGCAAATGCGCAAACATCCTCTCACCGGTGAACCAGTACCCTGGCGGTATTCTCGAAACTACGGTTGTGACACGCCCACGGCCAGCAGGAATTTACTGACGTTCCGTTCGGCCGCGGCCGGCTACCTTGAC
This sequence comes from Phycisphaerae bacterium, assembly GCA_011776225.1. Taxonomy (GTDB): domain Bacteria; phylum Planctomycetota; class Phycisphaerae; order Sedimentisphaerales; family Anaerobacaceae; genus CS2-K091. Next base: position 346 of record JAABXR010000402.1, on the reverse strand, counting down.
CTTGCCGGCGATGGCGGTACGGGTAACTTCGGTGGCTTCAAATCAGGTTGTACCTCGAACCTTATTGTGGCAAATGGCGTCCTAAACGCACCTGAATATACAAGAACCTGTACTTGCAGTTATCAGAATCAAACATCCCTTGCGATGGTAGAGATGCCTGAAATTGAAACCTGGACCTTCAACAGTATTGAAAAGAGCAATTCCGTCGTAAAAAGAGTCGGTATCAATTTCGGTGCACCTGGCGACAGGAAAGCCGAAAACGGAACACTCTGGCTCGACTATCCAAGCCTGGGCGGTATATCTCCGGCCTTAAATATCAAGATAAAGCCAAAAAAGCCGACGTGGT
>JAABXR010000210.1:40225-40453 GCA_011776225.1 Phycisphaerae bacterium | reverse complement strand
GGCGTCGGGGCCGGGTTTTACATAGGGACATACGAGAGGCTGCAGGTTGAAAAAGCCGCAAGGGACTTTTTCCTTACAGCTAAATACGCAAGAATAATGGCCATTGAGCGACAAAAACCCTACAGGATAGAACTGGACACCACCAATGGCGGTTTTTTCCTGACTACAGCCCAGTTGAACCAAGAAACTGAACAGACGGAGCAGACGATAGTGCGGGACCTGTACTCA
>JAABXR010000210.1:18148-40151 GCA_011776225.1 Phycisphaerae bacterium | reverse complement strand
AGGCGGCTGTACAATACGGCACGTACCAGGAAATTAAAATCACAACCGTAGATTTGGACCAGGAATGAGAATGGGAAGAAAAATAAACACGAGAGGTTTTACTCTGGTTGAGACAATCACCGCAGGTGCTATCCTTTCCATGTCTGTTTTGACACTGGTGGCAATAACTACCCGTTCTCTAACTGCAACAAGATTTAACAGGCACTACGAGACAGCAGCTTCAATAGTAGAGAAGCAGCTTAGTTTACTCGACTATATCGGTATCGATGAGTTCATCGAATTAGGGCAGGCAGAGGGTGTGGTTGAAGATTTTGAGCCGGGATATCACTGGGAAGTTGCAACCGAATATCTGGGTATAGACAGTCTTTATCAGGTGACAATAACCGTTACATGGCTCGAACGGAATCGACCTTACAGTGTCTCTGTGCAAACAAGGCTCAATGGTATGAGCACGTATGTCGAGGCCGAAACAGAGACAGAGCAAGAGTAATTAAATGAAGATATATTTGAGAAAGAATGGTTTTACACTGGTGGAAGCGCTTGTTGCCTCGACAATAGGGGCCTTTGTCGCACTGGTGGCCGTTGGCACACTGAGGACTATTACGGTCAGCGCAGAAAGAGTAGATAGTAATATTGAAGCCGCTTCCGAGGTGAGATTTGCTTCGAGACTGATTGCCAGGGACCTTGTGAACCTGTATCGCGAACAGAACTTTAGAAATATGAAATTAGTCGGTTCCGCCGACGACTCAGAAGTGGGCAGCAGTTTCCTGACTTTCTACACCGTCGGCAGGACAAAGGCCAGAATCGATTACCCAGAAGCGGATATATACGAAGTGGAATATTTCCTGAAAAAAGATGAAGAAAACTCAGACCTGTATCGCAGATTATGGCCGAATCCGGACCCCAACGATGAAAATCCTGGTGGAATCCTGAGTATTATTGCAGAGGGCATTGAATTTTTCCAGGTAAGGTACTTCGATGGAGAGGAATGGTCCGAGGAATGGCCGGAGGAAATGGAAGTTGCTCCTCAGTTGATAGAAGTAAATATCGTGGGCAAAGAGCAAAAATGGGGAAGCCCGGCTACGGATTCTATTATGGTAAATTTAGTCAGTTCGGCAGGTGCAACGCTTGAAACTATAGAAAGTGCTGCGCAAAGCCCCGGTATGCAGGATAACAGCAGTGCACAAGGGAGTAATCAACCTTAGACAAGCACGTAATAGGAAAAAGGAAAGACAGAGAAAAAACGAAGGTTTTGCTAAAAAATGAATCGTAATCGTGACAAAAAAGGGCTTGTTATTGTAGCAGTACTATGGATAGTGGCAATACTTACCGTAATCGCCACATCCGTAGGCCAAAACAGCCGGCTCGACACGAAAGTCAGTGCTATCAGGACGGAAGAGCTTCGCTGCAGGTGGGCCTGCCGGGCGGGAATAGAGACAGCTATCGGTGTACTGAACGAGGACCTTAGGGAAAGTGACAGCCTGACCGAGCTTTGGAGTGATAATGACGAGGATTATAATGATATCAGCCTGGAAAGATGTTGGGTTTCCGTCAAAGTTATCGATGAGTCGAGCAAATTAAATATAAACACTATAACAAGGCAGCAGCTTCTTGAATTGCCTTATATGGAAGAGGATATAGCCGATGCAATTATAGACTGGCGGGACGGAGATGATACACCGAGCACAGGGGGCGTTGAAGGGGGGTTTTATGAAAATCTGCCGATTGGATATAAAATCCGAAACGGTCCCTTCAAAACTATACGTGAGTTGCTGCTGGTTAAAGGCGTTACTGAAGAGTTGTTTTATGGAGAGGATACAAACTTCAACGGCCTGCTGGACTATAATGAGAAAGACGGGGATGAAAGCCCGCCAAACGATGACAGAGATGATGTTCTGGATGTGGGGTGGATTGAATATCTGACGTGTTATTCGTACGACAGGAACGTAGATGCTGAGGGCAATCAAAAGGTCAATATCAACCAGGCCAATGAAAGGCAATTGCAAAACTCTTTGGGAATAAGCAGACCTCAGGCCCAGTGGATTATCCAGAGACGTCAGAACAACAATTTCGACAACATCGCCGACCTTATAGATAACGGCAGTTCCCAGCAGTCTCAACAAAGTTCGCAACAAAGTTCACAACAAAGTTCACAACAGAGCCCTCAACAGAATCAACAACAGAGTCCACAACAGAGTTCGCAAAGGGGTGGGCCACAAAGCGGGCCGCAAAGTGGTCAGCAAGGCGGTTCACAAGGTGGTTCGAACCAGACCGAACCTATAGATTTACAAACGTTCTATGAGATAGCAGACAAGATAACAGTAGACAGCGGCAACCAGACTTCCGGAAAAGTCAACATTAACACCGCATCGAAAGGTGTTTTGTTAGCATTGCTGGGGGACAGCGAGGCAAATAATGACACTGCGGAGAATATAACCGCCTATAGGGCGGGGCTGGCGGAGGGAATGCAAAGCATAGCAGAATTGATGAGCGCAGGACTGGTGGATCAGAATACTTTCGAAAGAATTGCAAATAATATAACCACCCGTTCAAACGTTTTCACTATACGCTGTTCGGCAACGGCCGACAGAGCAGGAGCCAGCGGAACAACACTGCAGACAGAAGTGGTCGTAGATAGAAGCGAGTCACCATATACGACACTTTACTGGTATCAGGGAGCAGGTAATTTATGAGCAATAATATAACCGACACAGGGACCCGGCGGTCCGCGATTGCGATAGCCAAAGACGGCAGCAGGCTTAAGGCTGTAAAGCTTCGTAAGCAGAACGGCCTTTTTGAAGTTCTATGGACAAAGAGCAGCGAAGCCGGTGATCTTGACTGGAAAGCATTCGAACTCGAGTGCAGTCTGACTGCTGAGTCGACAGAACGAGAAAAGAAAAGCGACAGCAAGATGGTAGTCGCCGGTTTTGACTCAGCGGGTGTGGTATTTTACCGCGTTGATTTTCCTACGGTTTCAGAAAAAGAAATCGCTGCAATGGTTAAATTGCAGGCCGAATCCCGGCTGCCGCTGCCGGCCGAGCAAATGCAGATAGCATGGAGGGCAGATCAGGCACAGAATGGAAAAGTGCCTGTAACCATCGCTGCGGCCAGAAAAGAACAACTGCAGAAATTCGTGGAAGATGTAAGCGGTTTCGGGCCTGAAAAAATTCTCCTGGACTGTGAAGCGATAGTAAAAACGTGGAGAACCTTCTTTTCCGGCGATGGCAGGAATGCTGTCGTGGTGAGTATGACAACAAAAAATACGCAGATTTGTCTGGCTCTAAACGGACAATTGAGCAATGCCGTGATACTGGACACGGGAACGGAGGACCTTTCCAAAGCAAAACAGGACCTGTTGGTACTCCGAGATCCCGTGCTAACGGACCAGACTGAAACTATTGATAGATTTGTCCAGGATATCAGAAGCGTATTGGAATTGTTTGGTTACGCCGGACCGACGGATTTACCCGTATTTGTACTATCCGACGATAGCGAAGCTCACGAAGTCGTGGTTTCTTCTCTTAAGTCCGCGGGTTTGAACGTCAGAGCGGCTTTCCCACAGATTGAAAAATTAGATGCACGGACAAGGCTCCATCCCGCCGATATTTACGAATATCGCGTGCCGATAGGGCTTGCGCTTACGGCGATTGATGGTGATACAGACAGGCTTAATATTTTCGAGCAAGTGTACTGTTCGCCAAGCGAGGCAAAAAGCAGACGCCGGTTGGATTCGACGAAAGCTGCTGTTGCAGTTGCCGCGGTTATGCTTGTCCTTCTGGTTATCGTCGCTTACGCGGTGGATGTTGCAAGCAAGGGTGCCATCGAAAAGCGTTTGAAAGACGCAGGGCTCGGTTCTGCTATCAAACAACTCACCGAGCGCCAAAAGTTAATCAAATCAGTTGCGTCACAAAGGCCCGACCTGCTCGAACTCTTAAATCAAATACACACAAGCCTCCTTTTCAGCACTAATCTGGATTTCCAGAGTGACCTGGATAAGGGTACCATCCCCGAGGAACTGCGGCAACAATTTGAAGAAAACAAAACTCCGCTTTCGCAACGCGCTACCGTCTCGGTTGAACAGGCCGGTACAAAATGGTTGATAACCAATCGATTGAAGAAATACTCCATCAGGAAAGAGGGAAGCAGGCTAAAAATTTATGATATTACAGCAAACGCCGGGATAACGCTGGACAAACTGGATTTCAAGATGGGGCGACCTGTAAGTATAACCGCACAGACAAAAAGCGCGGAGGAAATGTACAAATTTCAAAAAAGCCTGCTGGACATAAAGGGAATTACGGATGTAAAGATACAAAATCCGGATATGGATAAAAAAACCAAGAAACTCAAATTCACTATGAATTTTCATTACAAGAGTTTTACTCAAAAGAAAAAGGGGACAAGTAGATGAGGGGCCTAAATAAAAGAGAGAAACGGACCGTGAAATTCGGCGTTGTATGCGCAGTAGCCATCATCGGATTTGCATTTGTGACGGATATTCTCGGCCGATGGAAGGAATCGCGCAGCGGAACTGACAATATAAACAAACAATTGAAAGCTATCAACGTTAAGGAGACCGAGCGAGCGAGATTGATGTCGATAGTACCTGTGTTTGAGATGCCGGAAAAGGAAGAGATCCAAAAGTTTCTGTTCAGAGACAAGTTTAACGAGCAGTTAAAGAAGGCCCGAATAAAAAGTGAACCTCTCCAGATTGTGCCTGCTTCAAAGTCACCGGTGGCCGGCTATGAGCTATTGCGATTGAAATGCAGCGCCAAATGCAAATTCGGACAGGCACTCGACCTGCTTGCCAACCTGAAGGACAATCCATATCTGGTCGGTATAGAAGAGTTCAAAATTGAATGCGACCAAAAGAAACGCCAGGATGTCAAACTGAATATAACGATATCTACTTTTGTTAAATAAGAAAGGACGGCTTATGAAACTTGATTATTTAAAAAACAATCATTCAAAAAACAACAGGAATATTGTCTCGATTGGATTACTTGGAATTTCGGCGTTCATGGTTGTCCTGATTTTGATCAAGGTAACAGGCTTTTTCGCAGCCCCGGCCAGGGCGGAGGATTCGGTCAAAAGGGCCGTTGAACTCACTAAGCCGGACCCAAACGATACGGAAAGTGTGCTTGCCAAATCCAAAGAGATTGCAGACCAGCTAAAGAAAAATAATTTGTTTGCGCCGCCCATTCCAAAGAGGCACCCTGTAAACAAGGACCAGGTACTGGGTATATTAGGCGATGAGGTGTTTATAAACGGCAAATGGTATAAAGCCGGAGATAATGTGGGAGACGCAAAAATCGTGGCAATCACGCCCGTTGACGTAACGATAGAATGGGATGGCAATGAACAAGTCTTTGTCCCGTTTGATGCAAAGGCTGCTTCACCTTCCGGCCCAAGAAGGCCCGGCGGTCCCAGTAGACCACAAGTAGCTAAGGCTGGTGAGCAGGGAACACCTCAGATGGTTCAGGTTCAGCAAGAGGGTGGGCCCGAGGGTATGGGCAGGTTTGGGGGAGACAGAGGCGATATGATGGCCAGAATGAGGGAAATGAGAGAAAGATGGGAAAGTATGTCTCCGGAAGAGAGAGAACGAGCCAGGGCCGAAATGCGTGAAAGATTTGGCGGACGGGGACCGGGTGGCGGACGGGGACCACGCGGTGAAGGTGGTTTCGGCGGCAGACGAGGCGGTCGTGGGAGATGAGATTAATATAATTCAGATGCGATTACAAATATGAAACAATCAAAAATCAGGAATAGTTGCGGTTGTGGGGCTTCTTACCGCCTTTGCAATCGGCCTGTATATCAAAGAGGTCAAAAGCAAATACAGAGCCGCTGAATCAGAAGCGAAAGCTGTGGCCGAGAGTCAGACAAAACAGGCCGAGATACCAACCGGACCTCCCCGTGAAAGGCAGCGGAGTTCTCGCGATCTTTCTCCTGAGCAAAGAGCCCAAATAACAGAACAAATGAAGGACATAAGGCAGAAATGGGAGACTATGTCTGAGCAGGAGAGGAAAGAATTTAGAGCCAAAATTGCCGAAATAGTTCAAGCCGGCCGCTCGGAAACAAACAAAATATTTGAGACTTCCCATCCAGAGGGAATGGACAGTTTTGCAGAAGAATTTATAAAGGTAAAAAATAATTGGGAGGATATGACAGAGGAAGAAAAACAAGAGTTTAGGGACAAAATTCGTGAAAGTTCTAACGCCGTAAGGCAAGGAAATGATTAAAGAGAGGTGAATAAATTGAAACGAACAAGATTAACATTATCGGTAACAGTTATTATCGTGGCCGTTGCTCTTGTTGGAATTGGCTCTTATATATTAAAGGTCAATCCTGCAGCGGCTGTTGAATCAAAGGCTGACTCTGAGTCAACCAAATCCAGCGAGGCCGAAAAACCTGCTGAGACAAAAGCGCCTGAAAAAGCTACAGAACCCGAAAAACCGGCTGAACCGAACGCGCCTGAAAAAGCCACAGAACCCGAAACACCCGCCGACTCGAATGAACCTGAAAGAGAACGGACCCAGAGAAGACCAGGGCCCGACAGGGAAGGAGGCATGGGTATGTTCCCTGAGGGAGGAGACAGGGCCGAGATGATGGAGAGATTCAGAGGCATGAGGGAGAGGTTTGAAAATATGACTGAGGAAGAAAGGGAACAAGCCAGAGCCGAGATGCGCGAAAGATTCGGCGGACGCGGGCGGCGCGGCGACCGCGGGCAGGGTGGCGAAGGAGGTTTCGGTGAAAGAAGATTTGGCGGTGGATTCGGCGGCGAAGGTGGATTTGGCGGCCAACGCAGACCGGGTGGCAGACGGCGGCCAAGAGATCCGAACGATCCGAATGCCCCGGCCGAACCGAACGAGCCGAGTGAACCGACCGATCCGAACAAGATAATGGAATCCATGAATCTTAAAGATTTTCCAATGAAGGACGTTATAAAGAAACTCGGCGAGTGGACCGACAAAGTGATTATCCCGGCCGACGAAGCAATGAAAGAAAAAATAACCATCTATTCGACCAAGAGACTGCCGAGGCCCCAGGCTATTTCGATGATTTATACTGCCTTGAATGCAAAAGGCATTCATGTCAAAGAAACCGACGGCGTGATCGAATTAACACCTATTAAAGATGCAAAGATTGGCCCGGTCCCTACTGTACAGGCTGATTACGCTCTCGCTATGATTGAAAATAAAAAGCAGGTGGTCCAGAAATTCTTTAAGCTTGATAACTACGCGCCTGCTCAAATGGGCCAGGTCGTTCAACCTCTGGTTGGTGACTACGGCCATGTCAGCGCCGATGAAACTACGGGCCAGCTAATGGTGATTGATACTGTCGAGAATCTGATGCGCATTGAGAGGATTATCGACCAGTTCGACGTGCCCGAATCTGCGCAGACCGTGACCCAGATCATCCCTGTTCAATTTGGCGACCCTTCCGAGATTGTTCAGATGTTGAAAATCCTTTTGGGTGAGTCGGAGGGATACAGCACTACCCGCTATAATCGCTATAGGAGTGACAGAGACCGCAGCAGTAGTTCTTCGTCAAGACCTCGAACTCCCAGTCCAAGTAGCTCATCTAAAAAACCGGGCGAATCCAAGGGTGAGGCTACCTCGGTTGTGATTGGCTCAACAAGGGGACCGGTCGTTCTTATACCCGAGCCAAGGAGAAAGTGGATAATTGCCAAAGCCTCGGCCGAAGACATGAAACAAATCGAAGAGTGGATAAAAAAACTTGACATGCAGGAACCCGTCCAGTCGGAATACGAGGTCGTTCAGCTAAGATATGCCGATCCCCGTGAAATTGAAGACAGTGTCGGCGACGGCTTCAGGGACCTGCCGGGAATGGAATTTCTGCCAAGCATTCTTATTGAGCCGCTGTATGATACAAAACAGGTTATTGTCTTCGGCAGAAAAGACCTGCGCGACATAGTAAAGAAAATGATCGCGGAGATAGACGTTCCCCCGGGCCAGTTCGAGACCAGACATTTCAAGCTAAGATACGCCGATCCCGACCAAATCAAGGCAAATATAGATGAACTGTACGAAGAAGGTATGCAAGGCAGCAGCGGTTATAGAGGCTACGGCGGCTACAGTCCCTGGGGGTATCGTTCGCGGAGCAGTTCATCAACCTCCTCTGAGATGGTCAAAGTAATTTCATACGTTTCTCTCAAGCAGGTAACCGTGATTGCCTCGCCTGAGAACATGATGGCAATAGCAGATCAAATCAAAGAATGGGATTCTCCCCTGGATGTCAATTCAGTCAGGCCCAGAATAATTGAACTGCACAACACCGATCCCGTTCAGATGGCCGATTTGCTTGCTACACTTTTCAGCGAGACTTCAAGCGGAAGCAGTAGCAGTAGAAGAGGATTTTCCATCTTTGATCTTTTGGGCGGCCAAACAGATGAGAGGCAAAAAATCGTCGGCCCCCTTTATGGACAACTGACTTTTGAGGATGTACCGGGGACAAAGAAGATTATCGTAATCAGCAAGATTGCCGAGGCATACGATGTTGTTGAGCAATTGATCCGAGAACTTGACAAAGCGGAGATGGGCGAAATTCCCAAGGTTATAACACTTAAATATGCGAACCCGGAAGACCTGGCCGAGCGTCTAAACGCCCTGTACAACATGGAGGGCACCACTGCCACCATTCGGCGCAGTGACCAGGGACTGTCCGCTTACTCGATGGAAGCAGAAAGTGGGGCAAGCTCCGGCCAATCCGGCCAGGACACCACCAGTCAGGAAGATTACAGACCCTGGTGGACTACGGGAAGACAAAACGTCGAAGAGCAGCCGATAAGCAACGTTATAGGAAGGGTTCGTTTTATTCCTGATCCTCGCACTAAATCCATTCTCGTTCTTTCTCCGCCGGAGTTTCTGGAAAACATAGAAGCACTGATTGAATCTCTCGACGTACCCGGCAAACAGGTGATGATAAAGGCGGTCATTATGCAAATCGACCACAGTAATGTAACTTCCCTCGGCCTCCAGCTTAGATCGGGCGGCTTTTCTGACGTCGGAGAAAACGCAATCACTATCTTCAACAGCCTTGATCATCTACAGCAGCATGGTTCCATGATCTTCGGGGCAGGCGGGACTTCAGGAAGCACGTTTGGCTTCGCAGCGGGCCTGGAGGTTGATGCTATGATTGATTTCTTAGTGAAAAAAACCGATGCAAAGATTCTGAATCAACAGACACTGTGGACAAAGGACAACGAAGAAGCAATGTTTTTCAAAGGTCAAAGAGTTGCATTCTTTACAACGGCGACAAGTTCGGCGACGGCGGGGAACGTGCAGAATTTCGAATTTCAGCAGGTAGGTATGACTCTGCGGGTCCGGCCGAGCATCACCCCTGAGAAAAACGTGGATATGATTGTAAACGTGATTCTCTCACAACTTACACCGGACAGGATTAATAGTCAGCCGGTCAGGACCGAGATGGATACGACCACCAATATGATAGTTCAGCACAGCCAGACACTTATGCTCGGCGGCATCCTTTTCCAGACAGACAGCCAGGTCGAGCGAAAGATTCCCCTGTTGGGGGATGTGCCTGTGGCCGGCGGCCTGTTCCGTCACAACAATATCATAGAAAGCAACGAGGAGCTGATTGTATTTATTACACCCTATGTAATAGATGGACCGGACAATCTGCTCCCGGAAACAAAAGCCGAAATCGAGCCTTCGTTGGAAAAGCTGGATAATATAAAGGAAGAATTAGAAGCGCTCTTACAACCACAACCTGATTCAGAGCAACCGTCGGAGTCTTAAACGGATACTGGTCGGTGTGTGACTGAATGAGTTGAAGAGCGTACGGTGCTTTACTACCCCCGGGAGCAACGTCGCTTCTGACAGAGCTTTATAAGGAATTCCCATTTTGCAACGTATTGCAAAATGGGAATTCCTATACCTTTGGATAAATCCACGGTTCGCGGTACTTACGACGAAGCAGCTTGTTGGCCTCCACGTCGCCAACAATCACTTCCCTATCACCATCCCATTCAATACTGCGGCCAATCTTAAGCGAAAGCATACCAAGCAGGCTCATATTCGTCGACCGGTGACCTATCTCGATATCGCATACAGGCCGTTTTCCTGTCTTGATACAGTCCAGAAAGTCCGCCCACAACTCTGGGATGTTTTGCTGGTCAGGCTGATGAAGCTTTGCTTCTTCGCCAATGACCTTCTGTCCTCTGCCGCTCGGATAAAATCTCCAACCATCCTGCCAGCCTATGTGCAGAATACCCTTGGTACCGTAGAAATAACACCCGACGTTTTCGCCTTTGTCGGTATTGTTCGCTGCAAACTGTCTGTGTTCCCAAGTCGCCGTGAAGCTCTCGAATTCGAAACTGGCCACCTGGTGGTCCGGCGCATCGGTCGTCTGGGCCGAAGCTGTATTGACCGGCGGACCTTTGATGGCACGGCCACCAGTCGAAAATACACGCTTGGGATACTTTTCCTCGGTCCACCAAAGAATCTGGTCCATCCAGTGTATACCCCAATCACCCAATGTGCCATTGGCATAGTCCAGGAATTGACGGAATCCCCGCGGGTGTATCTTAGTGTTAAATGGACGCAGCGGCCCCGGCCCGCACCACATATTCCAGTCAAGACCCTTGCGAGGTTCTTCATTGGCTTTCGGTGTTTCCGCTCCTCCTCCGTAATGCACAAAGGCCCGCACCATACCGATTTTACCGGCCTTGCCTTCCTTTAGAAATTTCATGCCGGAAACGTTGTGCGGTGAAACACGCCGGTGAGTTCCTACCTGAACCACCCGTCCGGCGGCACGGGCGGCGTTGACCATAGCACGGCCTTCCATAATGGTATGGCCGATGGGTTTTTCAACGTAAACGTGCGCACCTGCCTTGACCGCCGCGATAGTAATAAGAGGATGCCAGTGGTCGGCCGTGGCTACAATAGCTATCTCCGGCTTTTCCTTCTCCAGAAGCTCTCGATAATCCTGATACTTCTTAGGCTTGTCACCGCTGAGCCGCTCCACTTCATCGGCGGCTGGATCCAGTTGGTTCCGGTCAACGTCGCACAAAGCAACAATCTTGCACTTCCCCGACTGCATTGCCACCCGGCAGATATTCATCCCCCACCATCCACTACCAATAAGGGCGGTGCGATACTTCCTGTCCGCGGCCTTTAGAATATTAGGCGCAGCCAGGGCCACACCGGAAGCCACGGAAGCTTTAAGAAAAGTACGACGGTTCATCGACATGATTATACCTCCTTTAAGATTATTAAAACCCGGTTCCTCTTGATAAAAGCAGCTTGCTGTTTACTGTTTTTCAGCTTTTTATAAAGTCTTATCCTGTAAATACTGCTGGTTTTCTCCTGTAAATGTATCAACATGGCTTCACAAGTCAAGTGAAAAGTCAAAAACAGACGACTGACTCTTGATCGGCCGAAAAATGCCGTCCAAAGCACTTGCGTTTTCACACAGTTTTAGGTATGCTGAAAACGAAAATGCTCAGTAATGTAACTGGGTCGCGGTTATCCGAATTAGACCGACTTGAAATAACATCAGATAATTTAGGAGAAGCTTGGGATGGAGATGAAACGTCGCGAATTCCTGGTTAAGTCAATCGCGGGAGCAGGCGGTTTTCTGCTTGGCTCCGGGTACATAAATGCTGCAAAGGAATCCTCAACATTTGACCCCTATAAGAAAGTCCCGCTCGGTAAGACAAAGATCAAGGTCTCTCGTGTCGGCTTCGGCACAGGTATGCGGGGCGGCAACCGGCAGTCCAATCAGACTCGCATGGGCAAGGAAAAGTTCGAAGGTTTGCTGAAGGCTGCATATGAAAGAGGGGTACGCCTATTTGATGTCGCAGACCTCTATGGCTCACACCCATACCTGGCCTCGGCATTGAAAAAAATGCCCCGAAAGGATTACGTGATAAACACAAAAATCTGGTGGCGACGCGGTGGAATACCGGAAAAGGAAAGACCGGATGCTGATGTCGTTGTCAAACGTTTCCTAAAGGAGCTGAATACCGATTATATAGATATCGTCCTCCTGCACTGCGTCGTCTCAGAAAAATGGCCGCAGGAATTGCGCAAACAGATGGACATCCTGGACCAGCTCAAGCACAAGGGCGTCATCCGTGCGCATGGTGTTTCCTGCCATTCGTTGAAAGCCCTGCAGGCCGCCGCAGATGAACCGTGGGTTGACTCCGTGAACGTGCGAATCAACGCTTATGGCAAGAACATGGATGGGCCGGTCGAAAAAGTTGAGCCCGTAGTTAAAAAACTGCATAAGGCAGGCAAGGGCGTGGTGGGGATGAAGCTGATTGGCGAAGGGTCCTTCCGAAACAGCGATGAAAAACGAGACAACTCGATTCGCTACGTGCTCGGACTGGGATGCGTGGATGCGATGGTCGTCGGATTCGAGAAAATCGAAGAAGTTGACGACTTTGCTGCACGCGTCCGCAAAGTGCCGGTAAAACAGGCACAGGCTCTGGAAGTTGCAAGAGCTTTACAGACCTGCGCTTCATAATAGAAGCAACCGGATGTTACATAAATGCCCAGGGGGATTGCTGATATTAAGGACACTGGGCCGATATTTTATTTTAACTGAGCTTTTAGAACGCTAATTTATTAAACATAAGATAAGGAATTAGGTTTCGTGAAAGTAGATATCGAAAATCACGTTCTGGAACTGACCGAAGGCGATATCACCGAAATGCAGACTGACGCCATCGTCAATGCCGCCAACGCCCAACTGGTACTGGGAGGCGGTGTTGCAGGAGCAATCAGGAAAAAAGGAGGCCCGAAAATCCAGCAAGAGTGCAATAAAATTGGAGGGACTTTCGTCGGAGGTGCCGTGATAACAACAGGAGGCAATCTGAAAGCAAAATATGTAATTCATGCTGTCGGGCCTCGGATGGGCGAAGGAAATGAAGACGAAAAGCTGAAAAATGCAACGCTGAACTCACTTAAAGTAGCCGATGAGAACAACTTAAAAAGCATCGCTTTTCCGGCAATCAGCACGGGTATTTTCGGCTTTCCCATCCAGCGATGTGCCGACACAATGCTAACAACAGCGATAGATTACCTAAAAAGCCAAACCAACCTTCAAAGAATTGTATTTTGTTTGTTTGGGAAAGAAAGCTACCAGGTATTCGAAAACCAGCTAAACAAGCAAGTCTCAACATGAGTTCGATCGGAATATTGCTGTCGTCAAAAAGACAATCAGTAAGAGTCGCCGCAGTAGTATGAATATGTCAAAAGGAAAGGATTTATTGAAGAATCATAAAGTTGCAATATTTTTTGTCGATTTGTCCTTGATTTTTAGCTTGTAAGAGATAAAATTAAGGTAGGCAAAAAAATTTTTTTGGGGGAGTCCAGTGTTTTTCAGGAAAAAATCTGTTAAGTTTCTTTGAGAAGGCACGGCAATGGGCAAAAAATTCAGCGTATTTGAGATCTTGGAAATAGCCGAAAGAATCGAAAACAACGCAGCTCGATTTTATCTCAAGGCGGCCGAACTCTATGATGACTCTCAACTCCGCGATATATATCACAAGCTGGCCAACTGGAGGGCCAAACACGAGAAGATTCTAACAAGGAGAAGGAAGGACTATTCCGAAAAGACCGGGGCATTGGGAATTTTCGACCCTAATGATTATGTATTATCCAATCCCGAGGTGATGGCCGGTCTTACCTGGCTCGGCAGCAAATCGGATCCCGCAAAAGGGCTGACCGGACACGAAACAAAATCAGAGATAATTCACGATGCCGTTAAAAGAGCAGATGAGGCCATCGCATTTTATGATGGTTTGAAGGACTTTGCCCGCGATCCGGAAGGCGAACGCGCGATCGATAAGATTATCGAGGATGAACAGCAGAACATCCGCCTCCTAACTGAACAATTGGAGCAGAAATAAACCCCTTACAGTTCAATCATCGGCACCTAACTAATTGCTCGCGGTCATATTCGATATGAGGAATGTTTGTTTTCAGGTCCTCGATAAAACGCAAACCATCTTTCCAGTAACCCGCGGTGGGCTTCAACTCCGCATGGAAACCTGCAAAATAACGGTTTATATTTGTAACCAGTAATTCTCGGAAATATTTGCTCACCATCGAAGCTAACGACACCGGCAAAAACCGCTCGTCAGCACCAACCACAAAATGCAACCGCATCTTTTTTCCATCCTCGGCCAGTTCATAACTGCTGGCCGCCGGGCTCTCGGAAAGAATCTCCAATTCCATACCTTCAAACATCCGCTGCAGATTCGCGCGGTAATGCACCCGGCCGCCCTGCCTATCCACTACAATTTGTAATTCATCGCCTCCAAATTCATCGAAAGCGCTTTTAATAAGTCGTGACGTTGCAGTAAAAAGCACGCGAGCCTTGTTTTTTACGCTGCCGACCATCTTGTTGTAATGTCCGACGTCCAGACAACAGCTTTTTAAATTCAGCAATTTTATGTCGTTTGTGGCCAAGTCATCGCTGAGCACCGCCGAGGCCAATTTTATATCTGCCGGTTCCGCCGCGAGGTGGCTGTTCCCGGCTCCTTTATACCAGGGATAATCACTTAGCCGTTCGAGGCAATCAGGACATAACAGCGTTATGAGTTCGGTTAAAGTGCCCGGTTCTTTCCCAAGACACTTCAGGCAAGCCAAGACCGTCCTTTCCAGGTGTTTGGTGCCGAGTGATTTGCTGTAGGCCTTTTTGCTGTCGGTGATAAGCAGGCGGCCGGCAAGGTGTTTGCGTTTTTGTGCCAGACTTCTTCTTAAAATCTGCCAGAGGTCGGCAGTGATTAGATTATGTGGGAGGCAAAAAGCGCTGGATGAAACAACCAGCGGCCCCAGAATC
Source organism: Phycisphaerae bacterium (assembly GCA_011776225.1). Lineage (GTDB taxonomy): Bacteria > Planctomycetota > Phycisphaerae > Sedimentisphaerales > Anaerobacaceae > CS2-K091. The sequence continues at coordinate 25,319 of JAABXR010000210.1, read as the reverse complement.
GGCCCAAAGCCGGCTTCGTCAATCCCTACGAAAACCGCCATCTACGTAATCCTTTACTCCCGGCTTCCAATTCGTAACCGAAATACAGTACAAGAAAAAACTTACAAACTTCAGTTATTTACTTATTATATCATTACCGCAAACAGAGACGCTATCGAACGGCAACGCACTTCATCTGTTTCTGGTCGCGTATTAACAATTTACCGTCGGACAATGACAGTTGTCCCCAGCATTCCTTCGTATCGAGCAAATCCACACTTGCCAGTTTTTTAAAGCCTTCGGGATTTGGCTCAATGAGGTAGAGTATACCGTCTTCGCCATCGACGCTGAGAATAAGGTCATCAACAAGAATGAAGCCGCCCTTGTTGAAAACCGGCGACCGACCGGTCTTCCATTTGAGCTTTCCATCCACACTCATGCAGGTCATACTATCCCGTCGGGAGTTGGTTGTGCCGTGGCCGTAGAAGTGCCCATTGTAGAGTATGGAAGGATGGACGTGCGTGCCGAAATCCTGCGTGGTATAGATTTCTTCCACTGCATAGACATCATCATTTTTGGTGACTTTGAACATAGCCGAGCCGGCCATATAACCGCCGCTAATGAAAAGCCGTCCATCGCCGACAGGGACGACGTTATTTATTGGGATCCGACACTGCCAGCCCTTGTAGGTCCAGAGTGTCTTGCCGCTATTGATGTCCATTCCGAGGATTACGCCGTCAATTCCTTCATCGTCGCTGCCCGCCGGAACTGAGCGTCCGCCGCGTTCTCTGCGCGAGGTTGCGGTAATCATAACAAGCTGGTCCCGGCCGTCGATGTTCACAACCGCCGGTGTAACGTAACCAACCTTGCCGGGCAGGGCCGGGGATGCCCACCTGACCTTGCCGGTGGTCTTTTCGTAGGCAACCACGCCGGCTTTTTCGGTTTGAGAGGCCAGTATCAGCATGTCTTTATAAATAAGGGGATTCTGGCAAATTCCCCACATCGGAACCTTTCCGCCGCCGTAGTCTTTCCAAACGTTCTTATTCCATACCGGTTTTTTGGTGGTTTGGTCAAAACAGTAGACGTCGCCGAAGGTGCCGCATGTGTATACATATTTACCGTCGATTGCCGGTGTGGAACGCGAGCCGTCATGACTGACCCTGCCCGGGGCGTCGTAAGCAAACGACCAGAGTTCTTTGCCGGTGTTTAAATCGATGGAGCGGAACACATCCTGATCGTCGGCGCGGTCGAGCAAATAGACTTTTCCATTGGTTATAGCTCCGCCGCCGTATCCAGGGTCTAATTCAAATGTCCAGAGGACCTTTGGGCCTTCGGCCGGCCACGACCGAAGCAGGCCCTTTTCTTCGGATGTGGCGTTGCGATTCGGGCCAAGATATTGCGGCCAATCAGCCCAAACGTTACCAATTCCCAGCATTGCGAGCAAAACAATCAAGAAAACCGACCTTTTCATACTCTTTACTCCTAAAATGTCACAAATTTGGCTTCTCCGGCACGACACTTCTGCAAGAGAGGCTTTAAACCTATTTACGGCAGGTATGATAGCAGAAAGGGCCATGAATTTCAACCGCCATAAATAGTGCAAGCAAAATTGGGTTTGTTTGGGTTTGAATTGGGTTCGTATTGGGTTTGTATTGGCTTTGAATTGGGTTTGAATTGGGTTTGTTTTGGCTTTGTTTTTCCTAATTGACCAAGTGTCCAATTGTTTATAATCCTTTGTTAATACTTTATTTACGTTTGACTTGACTTTTTTGAATTTGGCTTTGTTTTGCATAAAAAGGTGAATTTGTAGAGCGCTCATGACATTTGTAAATGTATCTCTACAGTTGTAGAGACGTAAGTCGTTTATTAATCGCAGATTACACGGATTTCGCTGGGTTTTAGCCACCAAGACACTAAGACACGAAGTTTTTTTGACAAGATTAACAGGATTTACATAGATTGTTTTTAGCCAGTTTGATGTTCCGCCTTCGCTAAAGCTACGGCGGACAGGTCTTGGCAGGATTTGCTTGTAAAGCAAGCTTTGTCGCAAATACTCGCCTTCGTCCACAAGGCCATCAAAATGGCCTTCTTCAAAAGCCGGCGAAAAACGGTTATTTTTTGTCATTTATACACCAAAATGTTCAAGAAATTTGCCTTTATTTAACAAAATTCGAGTTTTTTATGTATCTGCTGATACTGAGACTTGCGGGTCTCCGCTAATCTGCCACTTCTGTGGCTATTGTAATTATACCAAACTAAGCCGGATTGTTCAATGAAAAACTAACAAATTTAATAAAAAAATCATCCTGATCCCTGATTCGTGTGTCAGGGGGGAGGGATTAAGGATTATTGAGAAGTGCACAAGGACATAAGAAAACAAGAATATAAAAGCAAAAAGTATTTTATTAGCCATCCTGCTTAATACTTGCTAATGATGTGCAAAACCAGATTTACAGGACAGCTTTTTGGGGTAACTTGTGAGTAACCGTTTCTACCATCTGAGCAGCGAAAAAAGTTAAATTTGGTTATAAACAGGTCATACGCAGGTAGTATACAGCTTTACGGTTTACTCTTGCATATCAATGCACAAACAGGTTTTTCATAAATCGGCCTTGAATTTCACCAAAAACGCAATTCGTCAATTTTTTTGAAAAACTTCAGTTCTTAATCCTTGACAAAATCTGTAGTTTCTATTTTCATAAATAAAGCGACAGAATTTCGACATGAGATATCAACATTCTTAAGTTCAGAAACGGCTTTAATTTTGGTGAAGCCAAGAGCAAAACATTGATAATCTATCCAGGTTTGGTGCTCACCGAAGGGGACGGAGTCTAAATCAACAACAATGACCTACCAACAGGAATTAAACCGAGATTCTCAAGGAATCGTGAGTTCAGATGACGCGATTTGGGCAACCGCAACATCGGGATGTTATACTGAAACCATATAAGATCCTTAATAAGAAGGAGGACAATCCTAGGTCATTTCCAAGGAATTACTTATGCACTTTTGGCAAAGGGGTGTTATACTAATCCTCTGAGAAATAAGGAGTTTTATACGGAAATCATATAAACGTAGTTATGTATTTTGGCAATGTTCGTACTTGCACCATAACGGACTTTCAATTGAATAAACCGCAGTCTACATAAAGAGAAACAATACAAATTCCAGGTGGCAGTCTTCGAAGACTGAATTGGGCCTGTACCCGGCCAGTTCACAGCCCCCTGGCATGCACAAGGAGGAACACACATGAGCAAACTAGTAGCAAACCTCAAGGCAATCTCAGAGAAAGCCACCAGCGGCGCAGATACCGGGATTCGAGCCGAAATTACCAATACTACAGACGCGCCAGTCGCCTTCAACTTTACGCTTGCGGCCAATCCGTCATTAGTACTCGAGCTTCAAGATACAGAGGGTAAGTCACTTGGGCTGCCACCACCATCTCCTCCCAGTGAAAAGGAACTCAAGGCGATGCGAGAACTTGCTCCAGGCGAATCAATCACGATTGACTACTATGGCGTTCTGGATCTTTATAATCCCTCTGGGCGTTATCGCGTGCGTTTTTTCTCGGAGTGTTATCTGTTTGGGGGTAGTACCGATGATCCCGTCACTAGTGACTGGCTTGAGTTCGAAGTCGTCTGCCCACCACACCCCTTTCCCGAACGTTGGCAGAAAATCCCAACCGTAGCGGAAAAACGATGGCTATTTTGGACGAGATTTAAATGGTGCCGCTGCTTTTGGTGCTGGATTTTAAGAATACTCGGAATCGTGCGCTGTAATCGACGGTTATCACAGGAAGTAGACGTGGGCCGGATCGAAGTGATGTCTGACGCGCCGCCCGGTTTTGAGGCCTGGAATGGCACGTACGTTTGGAACGCCCGCTTCCGAACCGTGATAGATCAAAATGACTGTAGCGTCCGTATTGTGGTGCTACTTCAGACAAGTAACGTAGGGGCTACCTTGAGCAACGCCCAACGCAACGCTTGGGAAACGGCTCTACAGAATGCCTGGAGTAACCTCTTCAAACTATGCTGCAACGATTGCTGTTGCTGCTCAGGCTATACAATCACGCTGGACGTGCAGTTCGTTAATTCCAATGCTCACCATATCGTCAATGTGCAGGGGTGGACTACCAACATGACGAATTGGGGTAACACTGATACAACCGCCATCAATCACGAAATGGGACATATGCTGGGTGCGCTGGATGAGTATTACACGGTTGATGGTACAGCCTGGGGCCAGCCATTTCAAAATGGTGCTGGTATTATGAATAATCCGAACGAAGCACCGCTGGCCCGGCACTTCGACTTAGTACGCGATACTGTGCAGTCGATGCTGGGTACAAACTGCAATACAAAAACGATAGGGGAGTCCTGTTAGCAGCTTATCGGCTTTGGAGTAAATAAAATGTCGAACCAGATCCAAGCGCGGCTTGAATCCGTGAACACAGGACCTTCAATCATCAAAGACGTCGCGGTGCATGTACACTTGCGCAATACTGGGCCGGTACCTTTGGTCATACCAGCGCAGGCACTAAGGTCGCCATCATTGCTTTTTGAACTTGTTGACGAACACGGCATGAACGTTCCTTTCCCACCGCCACCTGTTCCCGATCCACGCGCCGGTAGCATCAGTATCGCCGCTGGTCAAACGTGGCAAGAGGACTACATAGGATTCCTACCTGCCACGTCGCCAGGCACGTACCAACTACGCGTGTGTTTGCGTGGGGATATCAAGATTGTGTCAGACTGGCTGGTCGTGAAGCTGCGATAGCACATATCGGTGAGGCCCAGGAAGGTGAGGACGTAGCTGATGGTGCAGGCGGGGCAAGCATAAAAAGTCATGTTTTTGTGCAAACTTAAAAAAACGCATGGGAAAAGCAAATTCTTGATAGCTCAAAGTAATTTGTATACAATTATTTATATCGTTCGGAGAAAATTATGNNATGTCGATTTTTACGCCTTGGTCGTTGTACATTGAGGCCTTTCTGTCATATTGGGCATAAGAAGTTACATACCCTCAGAAGGTTATTTTGTTTTATAGGATTGGGATTACTTCTTAACAGCAGTGTTGCACAAGGGGATGGGAAATTCTTCCACCTTGAAAAGGTCCCCGTGGATGTTCCTTATCAGCGTGCATTATTAATGTTCGAAGGCGGGGAAGAAACGCTCGTCCTGCAGAGTAAATATAAAACCGTCGGAACTGAGGACGTGAATTCAATTGCCTGGGTAGTGCCGGTTCCAGCAGTGCCGGAATTGGCCAGTATGAATGCGCAAGACGCGAGAATAATATTTTTTTTGCTGGGCTTACGCTCACGACCACATTTCATTCCCATTGTTCAAATAGCTAGTACTGTAAGCATACTTGTGCTAACAGGTCTTTTAATTGCAAAGGTATTGAACTGGATTTTTGCAAAACTAATCAAGGGAGAAGAAAAACCTGTGAGCGCACTTCGCATTTCAATCGGATTGATAGTGGGCATTATTCTGTTAGCAGGAATTCTGATGCCCAGCCTGGGTAGACCGTCAGTTGATATATTGAAGGCAGAAACAGTTGGGATATATGACGTAAAGGTAATCAGGGGAGATGATGCCAGCACAGTGACTCAATGGCTAAGGGGTAACGGATTTGGATTCGGGAAGGCAGATACGAAAATATTCGACCAATATGTTAAGAAAGGCTGGTGTTTTGTAACGGCAAAGGTTGACAAGGAAGTTATTTCGAGTTCAGAAGGTGCCGTAAGCGAAGGGCTGGTTGCACCTTTGATTATGAGATTTGATTCAAACGAGGCAATATACCCTATGGCACTGACCGGGACGACAGGTTTTGATACAGAGGTTCTCTTATACATACTTTCCGACCATAAAATGGAATGTGGAGAGAGACTGAAGCTCGCATTTTTTGGTGAAACAAGTAGTCCTTTCGGTGACAAATATTCCCCGGAATTCTTTCGTGATGCGAAAACAAAGTCGTGGCAAATGTGCAAGTTCAAGGGGATCCTTAAGCCAGAGAAGATGAAGGAAGACATTGTTTTCAAGCAGGCCAAGGATAACGAGCCGTTTAAGGAAATTAGATGGTATTAAATATTAAAGCTATAACAAATATAAAGAGCAGTCTGAGGGGCATAACATTATAGCAGTTGTTGGGGAACTAAGAATTATTGGTGCATATATCCCACAGCGTAGCTGAGGATGCAGGCGGCATTTAGAAGTGAAAAGTGAAAAGGGGGAAACAGTTGGAGGTAGGACGGTAGCATTTCTATCGTAGGGACTTTGCTATTGACAGAGGCAGGGAGATAATCCCAGTTAGATAACGCTTTGCTATCCCTCAGGACAAGTTCAAGGGATAAGCAATGAAAAAATTATGACCTACGACGATGCCGCGGGCTAACAGATTTTCCGCGTGTGCAACTGCCTTATAGGCAGGTAAGTATTTTTGCATACGCTATTTGCTGTTCCAGGGCCCTATGCTATATCGTTGGTTTATGGTATATCCTACGAGCCGGGACTTTCCTCGGTCTTTTTCTTCTCCATTTCCTTCTTCTCCAACTCCTTCATTTGCATCTCCATCACGCCTTTTGCCATCTCTTCGCCGAACTTTTCCCCCGCGTCTCTGATCTCGAGCAGATGCTGTTTCGGCAGCACACCCTCGATGAGCAGCTTACCATCTATCGACCGGCCGGCAAAAACAATATTGCTCCTTGTGGGCAAGTCCAGAGGTTTGATCTCAAGCCCACCGGTGGCCGCGATGAATCCAGACGACATATTAAGCATTCTTACGAAGTTGAACGTACCGCCGAAATCATACTCCCCATCTTCTTTCTCATCGTCGGCTTCGAATACGTCGATGGCGGTCCGGATCTCTGAAGCTAACTCATCCGGTCCACCGGCCTTGATTTGGTCGATGAGTTTGCGGATATTTTTGTTGCAGTCGCCGCCGAACGCGTAGACACAGTAGCCATCAAGCAGCGCCCAGCGGTATTTGAGTCCCTCACCCCAAATCTTATCGATCATTTCGGCATCGGGCGAATTCTCGTCGGCTATTTCGAACGACAGCGTGGCTGAGCCTATCTCTACGCCCCTGTAAGTATCTGTCTCGGTCTCGATTCCCAAATTGATATCGAGGCCGATGCTTTTATATATCTTATTGAACATGCCTTCGTTGATCATCCTGATTTCCTCTTCCATGA
>JAABXR010000210.1:0-18112 GCA_011776225.1 Phycisphaerae bacterium | reverse complement strand
GATGGCATCGGGTGATAATATGGAGGCGAAAAGATCGATCATTTTCATGTATCCAACGTTCATGCCCTTTCGATCGACCTTAGCGATAAGATTCATGAATGCCCCGTTATCAAGATAGCCGATCAATTCATCGAGGTTACCACTCTCGGGCGCCGAGAGCAACTGTTCCATGAGCGTTCCTTCGACGGCCCTGCATTGGAGCGTAAACGTGCACTTTTCGGCCGAGGGTACAATTCCTATACCGAGACGGTCGGTTCCCTTGAGCAGGATCTCGAACATCTCTATGTAGAAGTCGACAATGGCGGCAGGATCCACCATGGTGGTTTTGCCCTCCTCCTGTGCCTTCTTAATCTCGGCCTTCATCGACTCGATCTTCGCAAAAATCATCGGTGCAACAAGCTTCGAACCCTGCTGCACATTTCCATACAGCCAGATAGGCGAGGCCCTCAACAATTCCTGCTCGCTTTTATCCAGCAAGGCACCCAATCCTCGTTTCCTGCCAATGCGCATATTCTTGAAGCGTATTAGCTTGTCCCGGGACCTGGGCGGACACATAACCGCAAACCGCCCCTTCCTTGTGACGATCGCTTCTTCTTTGCCGTCCACTGTTAATTTGGAGATACCATCATCGTCGGCCCGGCCCACGTTTGGATTTCCGGAGACAAATTTTTCGTAATTCCTGACTTGTACTAACCCCCCTATAAACAGGTTTGCAAAGGGATTGGCCGCATTCTCCTTGCCCGGCAGGTTTACGCCGAATATCGCGAAGGTTCCCTTTGTATTAACTCCCCTCGGCCTCTTGCCGCCCAGCCTCATTGTCAGTCTGGAAAGCACCTTATCTTTGACGTCGAGCGACTCCGGGGCAACGCCCTTAAGATACTCATTCAAGGCCGTGCACGTGTCATCAAGATTGTTTACCCTGGCACAGAACAGAGTCTCTACCGGAAGTATCTGCAATGCACGGTCCCTCGTTTTTTTCGGCGCGTCCGTTGCCCAGGTACAACTGAACGTCATCAGTACCGCCATTACGGTGATTACGCACTTCCTGAAGCTTTTAGAATAATTCATAACCGCTCCTTTCCTATAGATCTTACCGGTTTCTTTCGTCTCCAGGCCCGGCTACAACACCGGGCTCGTATCTATCCAAATCGAGATTCCCGGATAGCCCGCCTTATAAGGGCGTACTATTCTAACATAATATATGCGAAGAAGCCTGCCAATATTCATTTTCTTGTGAAATATTCTGTAGAAGTTGGTTTATATGCTCACTCCAAATAATGCGGGCAGGGTCAAGCTCCTGCATGCAGGGATTCGTGGATATTTGTTTTTAAGATGTTGGAGTGAGCAAAAATGGCGAATCAGTGAGGATTTTGGTACAATTTACAGATAATTTTAAAAAAAGCGTCCGTTTTTTACTCCCCGCGCATCTTTATAATAGTTACGTATGAATGAGAGCATTGATTACGTCGGATTAGTGCAAAAAGCACAGCTCGGCGACAAGGAGTGTCTGAACCGCTTAGCTGAAGCAGTCAGGGAACGTTTATACGCATACGTTTACCGTTATACCCTTGCTGATGATTTGACCGGCGATATTGTACAGGAGAGTATATTAAAGATGCTCGAGGCATTAGGAGAATTGAGAGAAGCGGACCAGTTTTGGCCTTGGTTAAATAAAATAGCCCTTAACAAAATACGTCATCATCATAGACAAGAGCAACAGCACAGAAAGATTCACGATCCAGATATGAACAACAGTAATAAACATAAAGACAGCCAGGAAGTAATAGCAGGTATAGTGTACGAGGAATTTAAGGGAACAGTATTTGCGGCAATGCGGAACCTTAAACCTGAACATCGCTCCGTTATCAACATGCGGTGCTATGACCGGATGCAGTATTCCGAGATTGCCAAGGTAATGGGATGCAGTGAGTTTGCCGCTCAAAAGCTGTTCTTGCGAGCGAAAAAATCGCTGAAAAGACAACTCGCCCGGCATGGCTTCGGCAAAGGTTCGCTGCTGATGGCACTGGTCTTATTCGGCAAGCTGACGGCGGAGAGCGAGACGGCGGCGGCAGGCGTTTCGGTAACAAGCGCTACCATCAAAGTCGGTGCAGCAGCTTCGGTGGCGGCAGTAGCTGCGAGCAAGACAGCGATTCTTACACTTACAACGGCAGGAGCGCTGACGGTTGGCACTATTGTGGCAACATCGGGGCCTAAAAGCGGGAGTGTTGCATCCGGGGACAATCCAACAGCAAATTCATACGTCTTACCAGAGGCAGTTCAGACAGAGAAGGGAAGCCGGGAATATTGGTATTATTATCCTTCGCAGGCAAACAATATGGTGATGATGCGAGTTCAGGAGGCAGACGAAGAAGGTAAACATCAGTACTGTCAATATCTGCAGAATGCCGAAGGCAACTATTACTTTGAGAGTCAGAAAAATACAGTCTACATCGAAAACTACCGGCAATGGCAGAAGGACTTCAGTGTTTGGCGGCTGCCGACGGATTCCTTTCAATTATCCCAGTTCCTTACGCAAATTGACGGAAGAAAAAGGTTGACCGAAGATGTTTATCGCAGTCAGAGCGGACTGCTTTTAGTTGTTAGACAACCCGGTAAGGACAACAGTGACAGGCTTCAGGTTACCCGTCATTATAATGTGCTGGGTGAGGATTATTTCAAGTACGATTGGCCGACGAATGTAAAAGTTGTTGATAACCGGGATCTAATGCACAAGCGAGGGTGGACGTACTTTAAGATAACAGGCAAGATTAACGGCAAAGAGGTACTTGGCGGAGGGAGAGTGCCGTTTTTATACGCGGCAAGCAGGAGGTATTGGCCGTGGGTGGAATTGAAGGTGGGTGGAAAAACTGTGAGTGAAGTTAGCTTTGCCGGGCTTGGCCGGCCGTGGATGGGGTTACACACTATAGATACGGTACGGCGAGATGCGGCCGAAAAGCAGATTAGATTTGAGACAAGATACGACAAAAACGCCGGCAAAGCGCAAGTCATCCTAAAGCCTGAAGATGGACAGATTTTGTATACAATTGATATGGAAAAAGACTTTGTTGATTCAATCACCTTTTCCGGTGATACCGGGGGGCAAATAAAGTTTGATTACCTTCAGGATATTGACAGAGCGGGGAGTGAATTTGCGGAGCCGAGGAGGGAAGCAAGGCTGATAGAAAAAAGTAAAGGTATATCGTGGCTTTTGGAATTGATGAGAAATAATTGATTATTTGAAAAAGGAAGGGAGCGAAAAATGAAAACGACAAGAAGTATGCAAAGAACGTTTATAACAGTGCTGGTTGTTTTGACAATGTGCGGATCAGTTTCATCCGGATGGTCTATACCTGTTCCGGTCTCTGAAGTAAATACCCAATATAATGAGGCGGATCCTTTCTCATCATTCGATGGCCTGTCACTTTACTTTGCGAGAGGCAATACCTCCAGTTACTATCATTTCCGCATATTTGAGGCAACTCGACAGGAACCTTCCGGCCCATTCACGTCGGTAAAAGAGATCCTTAGTTCAGGCAACCAGCATGTTTTCGCACCATGGGTATCACCTGACAATTTACGTATGTACTACTTCGCACAGAAAGAAAGTCCAATTCTATGGCAACTGAAAGTCAGTGAGCGGGCTTCAGTTAACGATTCCTGGCCGCAGGGCTCGGATATCTCTGAATTGAACCAGCTCGGTAAGGTTTACAAGCCGGGATTGACGGCCGACGAGTTGACTATTGTCTTCACTTCATATGATATTGCCGGAGGGCAGGGAGGTTATGATATCTGGATGGCGACTCGACCTGATACGAATTCGCCGTTTGATAATGTCACGAATCTGTCGGAGATTAATACCGCCTCTAATGATGCAAACCCGTATATTTCACCTGACGGTATGACACTGTATTTTCATTCCGACCGTAATGGTTCTGCCCAGCTATTCAGAACAACTCGAGGTTCTTTAAGTGATCCGTTCGGAAATCTCGAACATCTGTCGTTTTTTGACACGCCGGGAGGAAGTAGTGTAAGCCCAACCCTTAGCAGTGATGGAACCACTCTTTACTTCGGTCGTGCGTTAACGGGACAACCTTCAGATATTTATGTTTCTTATTCTGGTCCGGTTGCTCACTGGAAGTTTGACGAGGGGGCGGGGGGCGTTGCGTACGATTCAGCCGGGACTAATGATGGAACTATCTACGGGGCGCAGTGGACGGCCGGTATAATTGACGGCGCATTGGATTTCGACGGTGTGGATGATTATGTCAATATTCCTTATAATGCGAGTTTGGATATAGACGCTTCTGAAGGAATTACCTTATCTACGTGGATCAAATTGCACTCTTACCCAGCCGGCGACGATCAGGGACCTATATTCGGACTTTTTGATAGTATGGGTGCAGGAACAAAAAATTACTCGGTTATACGGGGTTCTGCCGGTGGGAATGTCATCGCCTGGGAGCAATATCCCCCATCGGGCGGTGCGATCACTTCAATAAAACCCGATTTAGAAACCTGGTACCATGTAGTTGTTACTGAAGATTCCCCTCATAGAGCAATTTATATTAACGGCTCTTTAGATTCTTCGGATAGTCTTTCGGTGTCATACAGTGGAAATACACCGGACACAATAAGAATAGGAAACAGAGCCGATGCGGCAATCTTCTCCTTCGACGGCTTAATCGACGATGTACGTATTTATGACCGGGCGTTGAGTGCTTTGGAAATTATGGAGCTTTATGCACCTCCTTCGCCGCCGGGTCCTGTTGCACACTGGAAGTTTGACGAGGGGAGCGGGGCTGTTGCTTACGATTCAGCCGGGGGTAATGACGGAACTATCTACGGGGCGCAATGGACAACAGGTCAAATCAACGATGCCTTGAGTTTTGACGGTGTGGATGATTATGTTGATATTCCGTATCATTCGAGTTTGGATAGAGATGCTTCAGAGGGAATTAGTCTGTCAGTTTGGTTTAACTTGAATTCCTACCCAACTGGCTTTGATCAAGGTCCTGTTTTTGGACTTTTTGACAGTGCCGCCGAAAGCGCAAAGAATTACTTATATATAGATAAACCTCTCTATGGGAATCTCATTAGCTGGATTCAGTGGCCTTCACCTTCCGGGGCTATAGCATCCATAAAACCTGATTTGAATACATGGTATCATGTGGTAGCTGTTGAAGATTCACCACATAGAGCTATTTACATTGATGGCTCTCTGGATTCTTCAGATAATCTTTCACAGTCATACACTGGAAATACACCCGATACAATAAGAATAGGTAATAGGGCCGATTCAATCCCCTTTTACTTCGACGGTTCGATAGACGATGTACGTATTTATGACCGGGCATTGAGTGCGGGGGAGGTTGAACAGCTTTATGGTTTCGGAGGGGAAAATCTTTTAGTTAACGGCGGCTTTGAGACGATGGAGATCCTCAGCGGGGGCTGGCCCACCGAGTATGGTGACTGGAGCGGAGATCACTGTTATATATTCGGCCGCTATGGCGATGTATGGCCGTTCCAGGGCTCACGGTTGATGCAGTTTTCAGGTACAAGTTCATTCGGTTGCGGCGGTGGAGCGGAATCGCAGGTCTACCAGATAGTCGATGTCAATGCGTTCAGTGATGCTATCACCGATGAAAGGGCAACGGCATCTGCATCGGTTTATTTCAACAGGTTGCCGGGTGATGCAGAGACGGATACGGAATTTTCTCTAAATGTACGGGCGTTTGCAGGCGATCCCGGCTCGTTCCCATCCCTGCAGGGTATGGGCGGTATGCATCTGGCGGAGGCGAGTGCATCTATCTTCACCGACGGCGACCCTGCTACATGGCAGCAGTGCCAGGTCCAGCTTGCACTGCCTGCCGATACGGATTACGTCGTGGTCGGTATCAGTGCCATAGAGAATATCTATAATGATCCCTGCTGGCCGGAGTTTGACGGGCATTGTGCCGATGCAGCTTCACTGATAATGGTCGTCGATCCGAATGTTACCAGGGACATTTATCACGTCGACGGTGTTAACGGCAGCGATTTAAATGACGGCCTTACGAAAGAGACGGCGTTTGCGACGATTCAGAAGGGCATCAATTCATCGGATGATGGGGATACGGTATTAGTCTGGCCGGGGGTTTATAATGAAGCTGCAACACAAGGTATCAATTTTAAGGGTAAGGCCATAACCGTAAAAAGTGCGGCAGATGCAGCAGTACTGGAGGTGCCCGGCTTTATCGCGGTTACCTTTGCACAGGGTGAAGACGGAAACAGTGTTTTCTCGAATTTCGTTGTTAGGGGAAGTGATACCGGAATTTTAGCTCTTTTCGCTAATCCGACGATAAGCAATGTAACGATAGTCGACAATGACAACGGCATTATAGCCGATAACGCCGATCCGGAAATCACCAACTGCATCTTCTGGAATAATTTTAACGGCGACCTGTTCGGCAGCCCGGACCCGATTGAAGCCGGGTATAGCTGGTTCGAGGACGACGTTAATGAGCCGAATATGCCAGCGGCAGGCCTGATTTCTCACTGGAAGTTTGATGAAGGCGGCGGGCTTATTGCCTACGATTCAGCCGGCAACAATGATGGAGTCGTCTTCGGCGCAGCCTGGACAACCAGCCCGTTCGGCAATGCATTGTACTTCGACGGCGTAGATGATTATGTTGAAGTGAATAGTGCAGATGAATTAAAACTCAACTTAACTGGGTCGATTTCAGTTTGGGTTCTTCCGAATGATTTGTATCGTCATTCAATAGTCAATAAACACGGTGCTCCTTGGAGTGGGAACAAAACCGTAAATTACTGGTTGGTTTTCGGAAGTTACAATCAATGCTCATTTGTTATCGGTGATGGTGCAAGTTATGTACAAGCCATGATACCCTTAGAAGGCTTTGCTGTTGGTAAATGGAACAATATTGTCGGCACATGGAACTCTTCGAATATAAAAATATATGGCAATGGCGAGCTGAAAGACACCCAAGCAAACACTCTATCCGATTTGGTTACAAGTGATGATTATCCTGTAAGAATAGGAAGCGATAACGGAGATGGTTGGTTCTTTGACGGCTTAATCGACGAAGTTGCTATTTATAACCGGGCTTTATCTGCTGAGGAGGTTGAGCAGATTTATGAGCCTGTGCCTAAACCTTTGTTTGCGGATGCGGCCGGTGGTGATTATCATTTGAAGAGCGGGCGTGGCAGATACTGGCCGGCGCACGATGTTTGGGTGCTCGATGACGAAACCAGTCCCTGCATTGACGGCGGCGATCCCGGAATTGGCCCTACGAATGAACCGATGCCTAACGGCGGCAGAATCAATATGGGCGCTTATGGGAACACGGCTTACGCAAGTATGAGCGAATGCCGCGGTAAAGCAGATATCAATTGCGATGGCATTGTGAACTTCAAGGATTTGGCAATTGTTGCCCAGTTCTGGCTGGAAGAGTAAGAAATAAAGGGATAGTTGACAGCGGATAACGAGTAGCGTACAGGAAATAACGATAAGGTGAAGGTGGACTCAGGGATGCAGACCAGTGGTCTGTAACCCTTAGTCTATGCGCAGAAAAAAAGGTGAAAGTTTTTATAGGTTATTCTTGACAAAATCTCATTAAGCCGATACATCTAAACGAGTTAGACAATAGCTTCGGAGGCAGAGACCATCGGCAGGCAAAACGAAATAATCGGTTGGGAGAACAGGGAGGACAGAAGGAATGGATTTACCCGGTTAGAAATTCATAAGACAAAGGGGCGCCACGAATTGTCGGAGCCATTTCTAACGGGATTTACCCTCGTCGAGCTTCTCGTGGCAATTTCCATAATTTCACTTTTGATGGGGATTCTCCTGCCCGTACTGAGCAAAGTTCGCGACCATGCCCGTACGGTAGTTGGCGCCGATAACCAGAAACAAACAGTGGTCGCAGCCAATCTTTTTGCCTGTGATAACGGTGGATTTTATCCGCCATCGGTGTCTTACGTTGAATATGGGGGCAACTGGAACTGGTACGATCCGAGAACGCTGGCCAGCTGGAACACCACCCCAATGCATCCTCATCGTGCGATGAGCGAATACTTGGGCAGCTATATCAAGGATGCAAGTATAATGTTTTGCCCAAAGGCACCGGAAAAATTCAAATACCTGCAGGAGGCCTGGGATGCCGGTGACGAATGGAATAATCCTGATACTACTTTTGATGTGCTTGCCTTTAGAGGTTCGTATTGTTATTACTGGAATTATATCGGCTGGCTTGATAATAATACGCTCTTTAGAGGGCCACGCGGGCCTTCAGACGGCATCCGTGGACAAAGTACAGTGATGGTGACTTGTTACTTCGGTTACGACCATAGACGGGTTCCCAAATCTTACGGTAGTTGTGAGAGGCTGAAAGGTGCAGATGTGGTGGCGGAGAACCTGATTGAATCTGCCTGGTGGTCTCGTCCGGCCTCTGGCGGTTTTAATTTGAGCACTATCAACGTGAAACTTCATGCCGCTTATACAGACGGCCACGTGGAGAGTTTTAAACCCTCAGAAGCGGTACCGATGAAGGCGATAATGAACCGATTTACAAATGAGCCGTATCCCATTGGTATGGGACCGGGAGATTTTTATATACCCGGAAACGGTTTGCGATAACCGAAGAATGTTGGACACATTTCTGGATTATTTTGGATTCAGACCCTTTTCATTTCTTAAGATTATCAAATTCGGCTTACGAGAATGCCGTAGGTATGAAGTACCGGTGGGCGGGGGGGGAACGCCGTATAAATGGTTAAGGATTGTTGATGATTGATTATTTTTGTGCATAAGCGGCGTTTGGATAGCTTTTCCGGGTTGTAGTTAACAGGCGGCGGCCGGATTCGAACCGGCGAATAACGGTTTTGCAAACCGTCGCCTTAGGCCACTTGGCTACGCCGCCCAATCGGGTATTTGTGGCTATTTTATCCTTATTCGGGTCGTTTTGCAACAGTGCAAATGTCATTTTTCTCATGCCTTATGGCGCTTTTTGGCAATATTTTTCGTGGTTGAAGCGTCCAATATTATGCTGAGCGTCTAACATCAGTAATGTGGATTATCTGAGTGATTCGCTTTTTGAGTGATTAATTTGCGGTTTTTATTGGAACCACTTTTGACAAAGTGACGAGTAAAATTCAAAATTGATGGAGTTGTGTGCATCCCGGCCGGTTTCATCTTTTCTTTTGTAACCTTTTATAGTATAATGAAATATCTACGGATGAGTTGGTTTTTTTGTAAGTTGGGGCTGTTTCGGAGCAGGATTCTTATGTTTTGTAAGTTTCGACCAATTACGTCATTATTCTGGGGGGTGGGAATTGCTGTAATCTTTTTTATGGCAAGTAGTTGCAGCAAAGAGTATTACAAGGCCGAAGCCGACAAGGAAGTATATACTATCATCGACGACAAATGGCAGGAAAGATTCGGTTCAAAGGTCAATTATGTGATTAATGACTTGCCCGTGTCGCCGAATGACGTGCAGATTGAGAATGCAGTTCCGCCGTCAGGCGTCATCACTCTTGCGCAAGCAGTCGCCATGGCAACCGCCCATAATCGGCAGTATCA
The DNA here is from genome assembly GCA_011776225.1 of Phycisphaerae bacterium. Lineage (GTDB taxonomy): Bacteria > Planctomycetota > Phycisphaerae > Sedimentisphaerales > Anaerobacaceae > CS2-K091. The sequence goes on along the minus strand of JAABXR010000210.1, from coordinate 8,535 downwards.
AAGACAAAAGGAAGGGCTTTACCTGACAGCGCTCGATTTGACACTTGTGCGGCATCAGTTTGCAAAGCAATGGTTCGGGACCTTTGACGCCAGATACACAAGAGACAGTGAAGATGAAAAGTTAGAATATAATGCAGAAACAGGTTTTAGCCAGCTTTTGGCCGATGGGGCAATAGTAAGCACCAGTATCGCGCTGGACTGGGCTCGTTTTCTTACCGGCGATCCTGATACTTCACTTGGCTCTGTTCTTAGCGCCAGCGTTACACAGCCGCTGCTTCGAGGTCGTGGACGGGATGTCGTTCAGGAACAACTAACCCAGGCTGAGCGTGATGTCTTGTATCAGATACGCTCGTTCAACCGGTTTCGCCAAACGTTTGTGGTTTCGATAATAACGGATTATTACGAAGTTTTACAGCTATGGGATGTCGTGACCAACGCGGAAAACAACTGGAAAAGGAAAGTACAACTGCGAGAACGTTTAGAGATGGAAGCCGACGAGGGTAAGACCGCGCGTTACCTTGTCGATCAGGCCGAACAAAGCGAACTGAGCTCACGTGATAGCTGGGTTCGAGCCATGCGGATCTATGAACAGCAACTCGATGAGTTCAAAATCAGGCTGTCTTTGCCGACCAGCGCAAAAATAAAGCTGGATGATAATGAGTTGAAAGTCTTGTCGGAAAAGGGTATAATTGAGCCTGATTATACATTGGATGCGGCGATTGAAACGGCTTTACTTTGGCGTCTGGATTTAGCCAACAGTAGAGATAGCGTTGATGATGCCACGCGCAAGGTTATCGTCGCCGCTGATGGGCTTGGTGCACAGTTGGATCTGATTGGCAGTGCCGGTGTTGAATCAACGGAAGAAACGGACTTTACCAGATTGCGATTTCATGAGGGCACTTACAGCCTGGGTGTTCGGTCTGATTTGCCTTTGGATCGGAAAGCCGAACGCAATGCTTATCGTGAAGCATTGATAGCGTTGGATCAGCAGCAGCGGCAGTTTGATAACGATAGGGACAACGTGGAACTGGATGTTCGTGATGCGCATCGTAGATTGCAGCAGGAAGCGAAATCTTACAGTACGCAATATTTAGCGACGGAATTAGCTCGGAAACGGGTCGACGTTTCTCCCTTGCTTTGGGAAGCAGGGCGATCGAACGCCCGGGATACCATCGAGGCTCAGGATGCACTATTTGAAGCTCAGAACAGGCTGACGGCTGCTTTAGTATCCCATTTAATAGCAAAGTTGAACTTTTTCCAAGATGTCGGCCTTTTGCAGGTCAGGCCGGACGGAATGTGGGAGCAAAGAGGACAATGAACAGAAATAAAGACACAGTGAGGCGAAACAGGATGGACAAGCGAAATCGAAGGGCAGGAGGTTTTATCTTCGGCGGAAAGAAGCTATGGGTGATTTTGATACTGGTTGCGATTGCCGGCACGGCTATTGTATTGGTGGCTTCGATGAAAAAAGCAAGCTCGGAAATTTCCAATAAAGGCCTGAATACATTTACGGTACGCAAAGATGACTTGACCATAACGGTTACCGAGAGCGGCAATATCAAAGCCCAGGAATCTACGGATATCTTTTGTGAAGTGGAGGGCAGGGGCATCGAGGTCGCCGAACTCGTTCCTGAGGGCACGGTTATCACCGAGGAAGATGTTAAGAACAAGAAAGTGCTTTGTCAATTGAACGCCTCCGACCTCCAGGATACTCTCAGCCAGGAGAAGATCACCTTCTCTACCGCCAAAGCATCTTACATCGAGGCCGAGGAAGCATATGAAATACAGAAAAAACAAAATGAATCTGACATTGCTACCGCAAGATTAGCGGTTCAATTTGGGCTGATGGACCTGCAGAAGCATTTGGGTAAGGCTGCAGCAAAAAAGCTTATTGAGGATACTGAAAAGGACCCGAATTCACTAATTGATATAACATCTCTGCTCGAATATCTTGATAATTCTGACGGAGAGAAGGGAGGGGCCAAACAAAAGCTCAACGAATTAACCGATACCATTCTTCTTGCCGAGGGCAAACTTACGAAGGCACAGCAGGAACTGGCATCGAGCGTAAAGCTTCGCGATGCTAATTACGCTCCAGAAATTGAGGTGAAGGAGAAGCAGTTGGCTGTGCAAAGTTTTGACATTCAACACAAGCAGGCTGTGGACACTCTTGACTTGTATAAACGTTATGATTTTCCAAAAGAGACGGAAAAATTTCTGAGCGACTACGAAGAAGCCAAACGTGAGCTGGAACGTACTTATGCCAGGACTCGTTCTCTTCTTGCCCAGGCCAAGGCCAAGCTCGAAAATGCCGAAGCCACCTTCGCACTGCAAACGGAGCAGGTGGCGAAATTGGAGAGACAGATTGCAGCCTGTACGATACTGGCGCCGAGTCCCGGTATAGTTGTTTACGGTACGAGTGCGGATTGGCACCGGAGACGAGAGGATCCAATCGAAGTTGGTGATATGGTCCATCAAGGCCAGAAGATATTCACGATTCCCAATTCCAATGTAATGGGCGTACAATTGAGTGTTCATGAGTCCTCTGTTGATAAGGTTAAGCCGGGTCAATATGCGACGATTACAGTAGAAGCGTTTCCCGACCAGACATTTTCGGGCAAAGTGATTAAAGTGGCGCCGCTGCCTGATCCGCAACACGGCTGGCTCAGTGCCGGCGTCAGGGTTTACTCCACGAATGTTGAAATAGACGGGGCTTATGATTACATCAGGCCGGGGATGTCGGCCAAGGTCGAGATCCTTATTGAAGAGTTGAAAGATGTCATGATTGTGCCCATTCAAGTCGTGGCGAATCGCGCGGGCAGGAAGGTATGCTACATTTCAACGCCGCAAGGCCCCAAGGAGCGAGAAGTGAAAACAGGAGCGTTTAACGATACTTTTGTACAGATTCTCGAAGGCCTGCAAGTAGGTGAGGAAGTGCTGTTAACTCCCCCGCGGATTGTTGAATCGGATGAGGATAAGTCAAAACAGCGACCAAAAGGACCACAGGCCGGAGGGCCACGTGAAGGTTCAGGGACGACTCAGGGGGGCAGGCCACGACAAGATGGAGGAGCACAACAAGGAGGCGGACCGCGTCAGGGAAGCGGACCGGGTCAGGGAGGAGGACCACGTCAGGGAGGGGGACCATCGCAGGGCGGCAGATCATCACAGCGTGGAACAGAGCCACGCGGGAGTGGGTAGGTGAGTTAGCCGGCAATGCAACAGACCAACAAAACACCTGAATTTGAAGCTGGCAAGCCGATCCTGGTTATGAAGCAGTTATGTAAGAGTTACCAGCTTGGCTCGATGGAACTGCAGGTATTACGCAATATTAACGTGGCCATCAAGAGCGGAGAATATGTAGCCATTATGGGGCCCAGCGGCTCCGGGAAATCTACCCTTCTGAATATGATTGGCTGTCTCGACCATCCCACAAGCGGAGAGTACTGGCTTGGCGGACGGGATGTTGCCAAACTGAGTGATGACGAATTATCTTTAATACGCGGCGCGCGAATCGGTTTTGTATTTCAATCCTTTAATCTTATTCAGCAGCTAAATGTTATAGAGAATATTGAAGTCCCAATGTATTACCAGGGTATGTCCGAACGCGAAAGCGCTGAGCGAGCGAAGGAACTGGCTTCAATGGTAGGGCTTGGCGATAGAATTACACATCGGCCTACGGAGCTAAGCGGCGGTGAGCAGCAGAGGGTTGCAATTGCCAGGGCACTGGCAAACGAGCCTTTAATTATCCTTGCGGACGAACCGACCGGCAACCTTGACTCCGAAAGCGGCTCGGGTATTTTGAAAATTCTTCACGACCTGCATGAGCAGGGCAAGACCCTTGTTGTGGTTACCCATGATGAGGGCATCGCAAAGGACGCTCAACGAACGATACGCCTCTTTGACGGTCGAATAAAACAGAATGGGGAGAAGAAGTAGCAGGTTATGTTTACCTTTCGCCTGAAACGCACAATTAAGTTAGGCATTAAGAGCTTGTGGATGCATGGACTTCGTTCGGTCCTGACAACATCCGGTATTGTCTTTGGTGTCTCTTCGGTAATAGCCATGCTGGCCATCGGCGAGGGTGCCAGTCAACATGCACGGGAGCAGATCGAACGTCTCGGCAGCCAGAATATTATAATAAAAACCATCAGTCCTCCGGAAGAAGAGCAATCAAGCGGACAGCAGGTCGTTCGTGAGTACGGTTTGACCTATGCCGATGCCGAGCGCTTCCATAACAGCATACGCAATGTCGAAGTTGTTGTTCCAAATCGTATCCTTCCTCAAAGAACCTGGTATCGCAACCGCAAAGTGGCTATAGAAGTCATTGGCACTGTTCCGTGGTTTCCTGATATATCAACGGTGCGAGTGTTAAGAGGGAGATTTCTCAGCAGTATTGATATGCACTACAAGCAAAGCGTATGTGTTCTTGATGAAAATGTGGTCACTGAGTTATTCGCTTTTGATGATCCGATGTACCAGGATGTAAAAATAGCGACGGACTATTACCGTGTCGTGGGTATTGTTACTCAGCAGGCTTTTGTCTCGGATTTACAGACTATCGACGATCAAACTCCGACGGCGCCCGGTCAGGGAGGTGCTAATGTAGGCAATATTTATATTCCCCTAACAACGATTAAGGACCGGTTCGGCGAGATATCGATAGAGTTCAGCGGAAGCAGCGGAGGCAAAATAGAGAAAGTCGAACTCCAGGAAATCATTGTGAAAGTCGGCTCTATCGAAGAGGTGCTGCCGACACGTGATGTTCTGGAGACCCTTCTGAACAGGTTCCACAAGCAGGATGACTACCAGGTTGTTGTACCTTTGGAATTGCTTCGCCAGGCCAAACGGACCAAACTTATCTTTAGTATTGTTCTCGGTTCAATCGCCGCAATTTCGCTTGTGGTCGGCGGCATAGGTATTATGAATATTATGCTGGCCACCGTCAGCGAGCGAACTCGCGAGATTGGTATTCGCCGGGCTCTCGGTGCCAGGAAACGCGACATTATCGTTCAATTCCTTTCGGAAACTCTGCTTTTGACGCTGGCTGGGGGCATTCTGGGGATTATTTTGGGTTCTTCAATACCATATTTGGTAACCTATTTCGGAAATATGCCTACGATAATTACCAGCCTTTCATTAATATTGGCCTTCGGTATCAGTGCAATGGTCGGGATAACATTCGGCTTATATCCCGCCTATCGTGCCGCAAATATGGACCCCATTGAATCACTTCGACACGAATAGTAATGTAGTTGACCTGTTCTTTGATATTATTGAGTGTTCCTAAAAACTTTCCAAAATTGAGAAAACTCTCTTGACCTTTTAAAAGATAAAAGGTAAAAACACCGCAACATTCGTGTCTCTTATTGATTGAGACACGATTTCCTAATCGCCATTCGCAGAATGCGCAAAACCGTTAAGGAATCAATATGGCAAAAGACATGATTTTCTATACAGTAGGGGGGTTGGGGCTGTTTTTGTTCGGTATGGGCATGATGTGTGACGGCTTGAAGAACATAGCCGGTCATAAGCTTAAAAAACTGCTGGAGTCGCTGACAAAAAATCGAGTTGTGGCAGTTATGGTTGGTGCTTTAACCACGTGCCTGATACAGTCCAGTTCTGCTACTACAGTCATGACTGTAGGATTGGTGAACGCGGGGCTTTTGACGCTTAAGCAGGCATTGTGTGTTGTTTTAGGGGCAAATATAGGAACTACTTTTACTGCATGGCTGGTCTCGGTGTTTGCACTATTCAAGATCACTAACTATGCACTTCCCTTCGTTGGCGTAGGTTTTCTTTTGAGCATTGCAGGCAGGACACAGCGGGAGAAGAGTATTGGGGAGGTTTTATTAGGATTAGGCATTCTGTTTGTTGGCATGTTCTTTATGAAGGAAGCGTTTGCGCCGCTGAAGGACCATCAGGGGGTTCGCGAAGCCCTGATATGGTTGGGCCATAATCCCATTTTGGCTGTTCTTGCGGGAACGCTTATAACAATGCTTTTGCAAAGCAGTTCAGCTTCCATTGCCGTGATTCAGATTTTAGCTTTACAGGGAGCTTTTGGGACGGAGTGGGATGTAGTTCTTCGGGTGACGATACCCTACATTCTGGGGGATAATATCGGGACAACAATTACGGCGTGGTTAGCGGCGCTTAGGGCATCGAGGAATTCGAAGCGGACGGCGATGGGGCATACTATGTTCAATGTGATAGGAGTTCTTTATGTATTGCCTCTGGTTTGGATAGGGTGGTTTGCGGATATAGTTGAATGGGTTGCGCCATCGAAATTATCTCAGACAACTATTATGATGTACATTGCCGTGGCACACAGTACGTTTAATGTGTTTAACACGCTTGTATTTTTACCGATAGTTCAGTGGCTTGAAATGATAGTGATGAAGTTAATACCTGTGACGAAGGAAGAACTGGCCCGGCAACCCGTCGCTCTTGAGGAACATCTACTCAATACTCCTGTTTTAGCGCTGGAGCAGACCAAAAGCGAAATCATTCGTATGGCTTTGACTGCGAAGAAGGCTCTTAGAAGGTCGATCGACAGCATTCTTGAGGATGACGGCAAAAAGCTCGCCTCTGTAAGAGAAATAGAAGATTTTATCGATGAATTGCAGTATGAAATTACATCATACCTGTCGGCATTATCCCGCAAGCAGTTGTCCGATGAGGTTTCAGTGGAGCTGCCTGTTCTTTTACACACGGTTAACGACCTCGAGCGTATCGGTGACCATGCCGTTAATATTGTCGAGATAGCTCAACGGAAGATAGACCAAAAACTTACGTTTAGCGACTCAGCAGTTGAGGAGGCAGGCCGACTGAGAAAAGAGGTGGAGCAGATGCTTGATTATGTTATAGAGGCTCTGGAGAATAATGATGTTGAAGCCGCCAGAGCAGCTCTGGTCAATGAGGCCAACCTTAACAAAATGCAGATAGATTTTCGACGCAGTCATGTTCAGCGTATGACCGAGGGTGTCTGCACATCCGGAGCGGGCCTGATATTTATCGATCTGGTTGACAATATCGAAAAAATCGGCGACCACCTCACGAATATCGCACAGGCGGTGATAGGCGGCCTTCAGTGGGATGGAGTTGAACTGGAAGAACCACCCACTCTCTGACGGGGTAGTGCCGACATAGTGAACATTGTGAGCCTGAGAGTTTTCCCGTCAAGTGAACTTGTCTATTTTGATGGAGACAGTTCCAATGGGTGGGAGTTATTAAGTACGCTGATCGACATTTCCCTTAATGATATATGGTACCACCTGCGTAAAAAACTTTATTTGGTCCCGTGTATTATGATGCGCATGGTAAGCATGTGAAAAGTGTCATACAAAATAAAAAGAATAGTCGGCGTTGACGCAGGTGAAGGGTCATAATACAATACGGCAAATAAAACTAAAACAAAACTTTCGAAAACTGCTTAAGCAATTGCCGGAGGAATGGGCACTATGAGATATATGATATCTTACGGTTTTTTTGTTTTATGTTTTTCCATATCGCTGTTTCGAATATCGACTGAAGCGTACGGTGAAAAGGAATCGCCCGATGAAGTTGTCGTCGGAGAGGCTGTAAATATTGCCAGCTATGGCAGGCGACTTTCAGGTGATGACTATATCGGCGTGCAATGGGACAATCGGCGTGACATTTATGAACTCCGTATATCGGGTATCGACAGGCGGACTGCCGAGTCGTTAAGATTTGAATGGTGGGGCAGTGTCTGGCCGAACAACGGCAGTGGCGGATGGATGAAGCTCGACGATCCGTGGAATGGAAAATGGGTGCAAGTCACTGCCATACGCGAATTTGACAAATCTGGACAATTCGTGTTTAAGTTTCCGCCATTGAGCAAAGATGAATGGTCACAGGCGCTTAAGCCCAATCAATATCCCGATAAGAAACAGCCCGTATTTCGTAGTACGCTGAAAGTACGGCTGATAGCTGGAAGAAAAAACGTGCTAAGTAATGCACGTCTTTCGGTTTTCGGGGACTCTCGCTGGCGACAGGGGACTTTTGATATCGAAACGCGGTTTCCCCACGATGGCACGATGGCCGGCAGCATCGAATTGACAAATGGTGTGCTTGTCGACCTGGAAAGTTTGCCTAAGCCGCGGTCGGTTCAAGTCGATGGTACCGGATGGAAAAAGCAAGGTGTGGCCGGTGGTTCAGCCGGAGTGCGTATGGAAATTCTTTATGCCGATAACAAGGATTTGAATTCAAATGATATGACGCTCGTTACAGTCCGGCTCGGGTCCGAGCCTCGCTCGCCGGGTTTTTCATTTGTACCTCAGGATGTGCTCAAGGAGGGAATAATCCGCTTGCCGGACTTTGGCACTATTGTTGCTGAAAGTAGCCGGAAGTTGACTTTGGCTCACGACTCCGGACCGTCAGGGGATAAGTGGCGCAGGCCCGTTCGGGGGCGTATTCTGGAAAAGCCGGAGATGACACGTGAGATGGCCATGCAGGGTATTCCCCGCCTTTCACCGCTTCGCTGGGTCCCATTGGGTGTGCCTTCCGCTCGGCAGGAAT
>JAABXR010000328.1 GCA_011776225.1 Phycisphaerae bacterium | reverse complement strand
TTATTCAGGCAAGCTCAAAAAGGATGGTTATGGCAATACCAGCAGAGGGCATTATCTCGATGCCCTTAAAACATTTCTGAATTGGGCAGAACAAGACCAAAGAATAATCCGCAATCCGATTGCAAACCTGGACAAGCCAGATAGAGATTCAAAGCCCAAAGGCGTATTGACGCCGGAGCAGTTTGTTCACCTAATCAAGTATACCTTTGAAAAGAACGTTCTACTCGGCAGGACAACAGGGCAGGAGCGGGCTGTTCTGTATGTTCTGGCTGGTTGTACAGGACTAAGACGGAAAGAATTATTGACGCTAACTTGGGATGATATAAACCTGTCAGCGGATAACGCCTATGTGAGAGTAAAAGACTGCCTTGCAAAGAACGCCAAAGAAGCAAGGCAACCGATACCCCCGTTTGTAGTAAGTGTTTTAACAGCCCTGCAAGCCTCTACGAGGCCGGAACTGTCTGACAGGGTGTTTGTATCGTTTAGTAGGTGGATCAACACAGCAAAGCTTATCAGAGCCGATTTAAGAGCAGCAGGAATTAACCTGATAGACAAAGACGGCAATAAGATATGTTTTCACAGCCTGCGAAACAGTTACATATCATTCCTTGCAAACAGCCAGACACCCGCTAAGGTCGTACAGAAACTTGCAAGACATTCTGATCCCCGATTGACGTTCAACACTTATGCAAGAACCTTTGAGCAGGCAGAACAAAACGCTTTGAATTGCTTGCCGGATTTCGGCAATTTTGTCTTGGACACCTGCTTGGACAAAGACTGTATAAAACAAGAGATATACGTAGATAGTTATAGACAGGAGAACGGCCAAGACGACTCGGAAAACGCTGTCTTGGCTTGTAATGAAATAGCCCCAAGGGGATTCGAACCCCTGTTGCCGGGTTGAAAACCCGGTGTCCTAGACCTGCCTAGACGATGGGGCCAACCGGATAATTACTCCATACTAATTGCTTCGGAAGGACAGGCGTCAACGCATGCACCGCAATCGACACAGGTTTCGGCGTTTATCCCCGCCTTCTCGTTAGCCATCTCGATAGCTTCGCTTGGACACTCTTCTACACAAGTTTCACAACCGTTGCATTTTTCCACATCAACTATTGCTGCCATTTACAATATTCCTTTCAAAAAAGCCATAAATCACTGGTAAAAGACAGAATCATACAAAATTTTTGACATTTTACAACGAGTTTTTGAAGAATTTTAATACGGTCTTGCAGGAAAAATTGTTCGATCTGCCTTAGACGGGGCTTTGTCACCAGAGCGTTTCATAACCTTAAAGTTCTCATGTCTCTGTTTGCATACGTTGTACAATACTCTTTCAAAGACTTAATGTACGTGAAGATTGGAATTTATCGTAGAAAAGAACGGCGTACAATAAACGTTATGCTGGATTTACTCAACTGGTTCGGCAGCGGTTTTTTCCGGCAGGGCGGCACCTAATGTCAGCGCCATCTCTCGAACTAATTTGTTTGAGTCGTATTTGGCTGTCCAGTCCAAAACCTTGCTAAAATCGCTTTTCTGGTATTTGGCCAGCAGATAAAGGGCCATCATACGGGCCGGCCAGTGTTTCTCGCTCAGGTTATCTCCGACAGCACTGGTTAGTTCGTAGTCAAGCGGCAGTGAAAGCATTCCAGCCATGGTATGAACTTTGGCGGCCCAGTCATCGTCGCGCGTTAGATTGTGAATCAGAGCTGATTCTAACAGGGCCGGCATCCATTCGGCGGAAGTCATTTTATAAAGTGGATCACTACCGGCGATCGATTGTTGTTCCTTCAATAGGCCGGTAAAAAGTTGGGCGGTTGATATTTTTTGACCCTGCCGGCCTGTTGAGAATGATTCGAGACGATTTTGCAATAACTTTTTCGTAAGTTCGATACCCGGACGCTTTGCGAGTACCGTAGCTGGTCTCATACTAGAGAGCCTGTTAGTTACCTTGCCATCGGCAATCATTACGGGATCGAGATGAACAGTAAACTCTATATCAAGAGATGCCTGAGGATAAGTAAGTAGCGTTTGTCTAAGCTCGCCCGTAAGCAGACGAACAGGAATAACGATACTGCGGCCGCCCTTGATAGGTTCACCGGGAGCGATTTTCATCGTTACAAGGCTATGTATCTGTTTTTCAAGGTCGCCTTTAATGTTGGCGTCAATTCTGATGTAACCCTTAAATAAACCGTCATCAGAGACCACAAGCGGCCGTGAAGAATTATTTCTTATCGCAACAGTTCCGCCAAGTTCGCTGCCGTAGGAAAACTTACTACCCCGCAGATTAAGCTGAAAAGAAATTATATTCTCCGGCCTCATAAATGTCGGAACGACTGTTTGTCCGAAACTGTTTTTCAGCGCAGCCAGTGTAGTTCCAGGATCGACCGGTGGGATATAATAACCGTTTTGCTGGGTAAGAATTTCTTTGGCTCGTTCTGCCGCTAATGATCCCGGGTCTTTTGTTATAGCTGACTTTAAAGTCTGAATGGCTGTGTCTTTTTCTCCGCCGACAAGTTGAATCTGAGCCTGCGTTAATTCTGCGATTTGATTAAGCTTATAGTTGCTGGTAAGCAGTTTGGCCCAGTCGGTTTCGCCATTTATCACAAGCGAGTATGCCAGAAGGGCTGCTGCTGTCGATGATTTGGGACTAAGAGAATATGCCTTATTGGCCCAGTCGACTGCTTTATTTGGATCCGGCGATGCGAAACAATAGAACCATGCTAATTGTTCGTATTTTATGGCTTTTGTATCGTGATTAAGTTTAATATTTGCGAGTTCAAAATGTGCGTTCTTCTCTGCAGCCTCTAATATCCTTTGGGCGAGATCAGGATTGCCGGTTTTCAACGCGGCTTTGCCGGCAATCGCTTCCAGGAGAAGGTCAAATCGGTCATCTTGTCGCAACCGTTCGGCAATTTGCAGGCATTTGTGTTGATTTCGTTCGGTATTATAGCAGCTAATAGACCATGGAAGATAAATCGAGGCCGGCAGAGGTTGGGATGGATAAAGAAAGCCGAATAATTTGTCGCAATATTCATAAGCGCCTGCGGCCGTTTCGTAAAGCTGTAGCTGCTCGGCATATTGTGCAAAACCCAACGCGACTTCCAGGTCAACCGGATTTTGGTCTAACAGTAATCTTAGATGTTCGAGATACATTGCCGGGCTAATCTGTCCGGACATAAGTTCTGCAAGCTTGGCAAAAGCCTGCCTGTTGTATTTATTATTTAAGATGGCCTGCGTCAAATATTGTTGAGCGGAATTCGAATCGGGCGTTTCAGCAATCAACATTCCAAGCGATGTAGCCAATTCGGAATCAAGGAATGCGTTTTTACCGCCCATATCCCTCAGCATCTTTTTCAGAAGGTTCTCTCTCTCCTCCCGGCTGTTCAACTGATTAAGCAGATACCGAACGGCCACTCGTGCCGGCTCAAGGTCTGCCTCGGCTGATTTATCTACGTAAGTCGTCAGCAACTGATAAACCAGATTCGAATTGTCCTGCGACGAATATTGACTGGTCAGTTTAATCAATACCGGGATTACGTGCTTGGCGCTGTTGTCCAGATTCATCGCGGCTGTTAAAAATGTTATTGCCTGTTCGGCCTCCGCGGATGTAATTTCAGGCGAATTGGCGATCTCATAAGCTATCTCGTAGAATACTTTGCCTGCCGATGCCGAAGTTAATCGCTCTGTGTCCCCCGGTCCCTGGGCCCAAGCCGGCAAACAGCAAATAAAAATTGCCGAGATAACTAACAAAGACTTACTATTGAACATCCATAGTCTCCGATAAACTGCAAAAAGCGTCCGTAAAAACTATTTCGGGCAATTTACAACCCTGCTTTAAGTCTTCACCCGAAACTTCACCGAAATTTGAGTCTTTTTATCTGTTTGCCCCCTTTTTTATCGGCCACAACTCTATACGAACCGTTTTTCCCTCTGTGCGACCGATTATCGCACGGTAGCCGGCGACTTGAGAAGGCAATCGGAACAAATTTTAAAAAATCAGAAAAAAGCATCAACATTATCCGCTTCTGGTTCGGCTTACATAATAGAAGTCAAGTTATTGACGTCAGATAATACCAAGCCATGATGCTTGCACCTCCTGATTCAAGCTGGAAGTATTTGTAAAAGATATTAAAAACTTCATTCCCGGCCTAAAAAACACAGGTTTCGTAAAAAAATATTTGAAAATCAGGTACTTTGCGCAATTGACTTTTATTTCAATAG
>JAABXR010000308.1:1580-1823 GCA_011776225.1 Phycisphaerae bacterium | reverse complement strand
GATTCTCTAACCACGCGATAAGGTGTGATAGGACGGTCTCTGCCTCTCAAAGGCACCGGATCCAGAGTTTCGGTCTCAAAGTACGGCGCAATAAGGCGCTGATTCTCCTGGCTAATCAAGACCTCGTCGGCCTCTGCTTGCGCAGATAGGGTGGATGCGATTTGCACATTACTTCCGGTTATCTCATATTTTCGATCACCTTTCGCCGATGACCGCGCAACCACCGGGCCGGTACTGACCCCC
>JAABXR010000308.1:618-1574 GCA_011776225.1 Phycisphaerae bacterium | reverse complement strand
CCCGTGCTCATACGGAGTCCCTTACCATTATGCCGTTCTATGTCTGTAGCCAATTCCTGCACACGTTCATGAAGCTCGAGCGCAGTCCGAACGGCACGAACGAAGTCATCTTCGTGGGTTGTGGAAACGCCAAACAGGGCCACCATTTCACCATTAGAAAACTCATTGACTTCGCCGCCGTTCCGATTCACGATTTCGGTGCATGCGTCTCCGATTTCGTTCATCACTGTATCCACTTCCTCTGGACCGAGTTGATCTATCAAATCGATGTAACCGACCAGGTTGGATTGCACGATGGTCGCTTGTCGCTTCTCCGCTTTGCCTAAGTTGATTGTTCGATCCTCTTTAATCGTGCCTTGAGATGGTGGCCTGGATTTGGGCTCCATAGTGGATACCTTCTGCAAATCCCGAATCATGCCATCAACCGATTCATATCGTTGCTCTGGCTCCTTGGCCAGGGCTTTACCGATCACTTGCTCTAAGGCCACAGGCACGTCATTATGCAACGCCCGAACCGATTCAGGTTCTTCGTTCATGATGGAATAGACAATCGCCTGTTCATAATCCCCTCTAAAGGGTTGCTGGCCGGTGACCATCTCGTATAGAACAACACCCAATGACCAGATATCGGTACGATGGTCTGCAGATACGCCTTGCGTTTGTTCTGGGGACATATAGGCCACAGTACCCAGTACCGTCCCTTCTTTGGTCAACTGGGTTAGTCCGGACAGCTTAGCGAGACCAAAATCAACAATCTTGACTTCATCGCGGGAGGTGAGCACGATATTGGCTGGCTTGATATCGCGATGAATGATATCCTGTTCATGAGCTCGCATCAACCCTTGGGCAACTTGTATTCCAATCTCAACAGCCTTGTCGATCGGTAGCCGACCCCGCTCGATTTTTTCCTTCAGTGATTCGCCTTCGTAGCAGCCCATAGCGATGAACATCTGCCC
>JAABXR010000308.1:0-580 GCA_011776225.1 Phycisphaerae bacterium | reverse complement strand
CAAATGTTTGGATGGTCCAGCGCTGAGGCCGCTCTGGCTTCGTGGATAAAACGCTTCTTTTCCTCTTCAGCCCTGCTCAAATGCGGTGACAGAAACTTCAGCGCGACGAATCGGTCGAGTTTCAGGTCTTCAGCTTTATAGACTTCGCCCATACCGCCACCACCAAGTTTCTCGAGTATTTTGTAATGAGATACGGTTGTACCAATCATAACATTAAGCGTGAACTGTTTAATACTCTGCGAGCATGAGGCCCATTAGGGTATGATGGTATGAAAAATCTGGCTTAGCAAGTTGATAACTACTATTACTATAAAAGAAAAATAAGGTGGGAAGACTACTAAATCAAGGACAAAAAGAAAAAGGCGGTTAAAACAGATTACAGGTGGGTAGGAAGAAAGTGGTTTCCTTGTTTATTTTAAACCCTTTTAACTTCCTTTTATTTAAAGGGAGAAAGCTAAGGAATGCAAAGCACTTTACTCTCCTTTTTGACAGTTTTCTAACCAAGACTGAGGTTTTACAAAAGGCGGAGCATTCTGCATACTCCGCCTTTCATGTAGATGCATCCAATTTTCTGCAGCGA
>JAABXR010000153.1:14830-22113 GCA_011776225.1 Phycisphaerae bacterium | reverse complement strand
CGGCGCCGATAGCGGAGGAAAAAACTGGAAGCAGCTCATTCAGACACTTGACCGAGGGACTTTCGATATTTACGGTTTTTTAAAGGCACTGGATGACGCAGGCTATAACGGCCCGATAGGATTACAGGGATATGGTATCGGAGGCGATGCACATGATAATCTAAAATGCTCAATGAGCGCATGGCGTCAACTCTCAAAACGTTTGGCGGCAAATAACAATTAAAAAATGCAATAATATCAAAAGAGTATAAATGGAAACACTTAAACTACTACGCGATTACTTTCCGACGGCGGTTTTTACCGGCAAGTGCCTGGTCTTTATTAGCGAGGATTGGCGTGTTGAACTCAGCGAGCATAAAGACAGTGACTTTAGCAAGGCAGATGCTGAGCCGGCTGTTATACGAGTCAGAATTTTCAAGAAAGCCCTGAATGGGCAATTTGTGGCGGGTCATTACGAAGATTTCCAGCTTGAATCGCTGGGTGAGCTTGCCGAGCAGATTGAAAAGTATGTGCAGCTGGCGCTCGGCACGAATATCAGGGAAAATATTGAGTAAGCTGCATAATTTTCTTCTTTGTATTTATCCTACCGGCTACAATCTGAATCTATGAGTAATTTTGTTGTTAAAGAGATTGGTGACGGTGTGATTTTTACTGTAAAAGCTGTACCGGGCAGCAGCAGGACGGCTGTCTGCGGTTTGCTTGATGAGATGGTGAAGATCAAGGTTTCCGCGGCGCCGGAGAAGGGAAAAGCAAATAAGTGTTTGCTTGATTTTTTGTCGAAAAAACTTGGTGTAAAAAGGAATGCCGTTAAGATAGTATCCGGCAAGGGTAATCCCGTTAAGAGCGTACAAGTTATGGGAATATCCGTCGTGCAGCTATTAAACAAATTGAATTTGAATAAACAAAGTGTGGGTCAATGAGTGACAAATCATCTCTGCTTCCACAAGACCATATAGTGGACGAGTCTTCACTAAGATATATGCTAAAGCTTGCCTCTCCGGCGGCGATTACGACGATATCTTTTACCCTGATGCAGTTTGTAGACCAGTACATGGTCTCGCGGCTTGGTACCGATGCGTTAGCGGCGATTGGGCCCGCTCAGTTTGTGAGCTTCCTGCCCAGCGGCTTCGCCATAGGTGCGATGGCCAGTCTGAATACTTTCGTAAGTCAGAGCCTTGGCAGAGGAGACAAAAAAAGCTGCTCGAATTATTTCTGGCAGACAATGTACATGGGATTTACGTACTTCCTTGTAGTGTTAGCGATTATGTTACCAACGGCTCCTTTGATATTTAAGATGATGGGCCAGGAGGGTATGGTGGCACAAATGGAGGTGACATATCTGAGTATTATGCTTTACGCCCATGTGCTGGCTGTCATTAACTGGTCAGCGAACCAGTTCTTCATGGGTATTCACCGGCCGATAATCACTATGTGCGCCTCTTTATGCGGACAGGTTGTTAATGTAATTGCCAATTACGTACTGATTTTCGGCAAGCTGGGATTTCCGGCTATGGGGATTGCGGGGGCCGCATGGGGAACATTTGTGGGTATAGGCGTGGCAGCGTTAGTGAATATGGTGATATTCCTCAGCGGGCGAATGAACCAGGTATATCAAACAAGACGGTCGCTCGAAATAAATTTCGGCAGGATGTATGATTTGTTGAAGGTTGGACTGCCGGCAGGACTTGGACTTTCTGTAAATGTTGCATTCTGGGGGATGATTTTATACGGTTTGGTGGGGATATTTGGTAAAGAGGCACAGGCGGCAACTACGGCAGTGTTTAACTGGACGCGTTTCTCTGTAATGCCTGTAGTAGGGATAAGCATGGCGCTTAGTGCTGCGGTGGGCAAGAGTATAGGCGCGGGCAAAAAAGAGCTGGCGGTCAGGCAAACAAGCATTTGTCTAAAAGTCGCACTGTTGTTTATGGGACTGGCAGGAATTTGCTTTTTTGTATTCAGGGAATGGCTAATAGGCTTTTGGTCACGTGACTATAAGGTGATGGAGGCAGGGATGGGAATCTTAGTGTGTGCAGCATTTTATCAGGTTTTTCATGCCGCACGCATCATATACGGCGGTTCATTAAGGGGTGCAGGTGATACAGTGTGGCTTATGTTAGTATCAAGTATCGGGGCGGTGGTAATACTTGGGATAGGTGGAACGATAATGGTTGTCTTTTTCCCGACGGCGGGACCTATAGGACCGTGGATTGCGGCGTCCCTTAGTATTGCAGGAGCAGGGCTGGCGAATTGGTGGCGGTTTAAGAGCAACAGGTGGATGAAAATAGATTTGTTCAAGCGTCGTGCGGTGGGCGTACCGGTCGAAACCGAGGCGGTTGTCGAGTAGAATTTCGATTAAATAATCAATCTATCCCGAGGTGACTTAAAGAATATCATTAAGGTCCGTTAGCGTTTTCAATTTGATGTTTCGGACAGCCCCGGCTGTTTGCCATGTCGCAATTCCAAGTGGTTTAGATAGGTCTACCTCCGGGCGGATGTCGATTGTTCGGTCGGTTGTCACAACGTCAACAATCTTCTCATCGTCGAGCCATGCTTCAATCTTGTCGGAGGTGACGCGCAACCGGACGTTGTACCACCGACCGGTCTCAAAAGCGATGATTCGCGTGGTTTCGTTGTTTGCTGCGTCGTAGTAATCGAGATTTGATAGACCGCAGACCTCGCCGCCCCAGCCGCCGAGGATTAGTGAGCAGGGATTTTCACCAACGGGAAAGGTCAACCCGCAGAAAAAGTCACTGCCGGTGACTCGTTTTGCCTCGAGGGTGATTTCATAATTCATACGAACGACTGGACCGGTCCAGTTTATTCCGGTCATATCGTTACCCATTTCGAGATAGATGGACCCGTCTTTTACATAGACTTTACCCTGACCACCGAAATCGGTAATCGCCCACTGGCCCATTGTTTTGCCGTCAAAAAGGCTGATTTCAGACGGACCCTGACATGAGGGAAGTAATAAAAGGCCAAAAAGTAGAAACATTGCGTATTGCGTGTTAGATAGGGGGCGACGAGACGGTCTTTCAATATTGCTACGTTTTCGACTCATTATAAGGCTCCTACAAAAATAATCATGTTGAATAAAGTAACGTCGGAAGTTAAATGATACAATATATATTTATCGAAAGGGGCTGATTTTTCGTCGTAGTCATTTAGAAAACACGGAAAAACAAGGATGGGTGATATGACTATAACATTTTTATCTACAAGCATTTATCATAGGATCGAGTGTCCTGTGGTACGCACACTTTACTGCGTAAGAGAATTCATAAAGTTGTAGAAAATCAACAAATACCATCTTTATTCACTTTCCGGAAACCAGTAGAAATTTATTGATAAAATCAGATGCAAGGTATATAATGTAACGTAAGTAAATAAGTCCACATCTGCGGACACAAGATACAGGATTATTGGTGACCTTAATAGGAGGAACTTATGAAAAGTAACACCCAAGTCCGAAATTCCAGACACCATTTCAATTTGCGACCCTTAATAATCCTAACTTTTTCTGTCCTGCTGCTCTTGTGTAACAGTACTTTATGGGCGAAGCCCGTGAGCGCCAGTGATGCTGAAAAGGCAGTGATAGGTTGGCTAAAAGTCGATGCGCAACCCCTCGGAACGGCGCTTGGTAAGGATATTATGAGTGTTAAGGCCTTCTCAGATGAAAACGGAGATACCGTCTACTATGCAGTCTATTTACAGCCGACAGGATTTGTAATTGTTTCTGGTGATGACCTTGTGGAGCCGATTATATGCTTTGCACCGGTTGGCAGGTACGATACGTCGAAAGATAAACCTTTGAGCGCGCTTGTCAGCCGGGATGTACCTAGGCGTATTGCTGTGGTTCGAGCTTTTCATGCGTCAGCGGGCAGCGCTACGCAGAAAGATGCGGACAACGAGGAATCAGCCCTTCAACAAGCCACTGCCGGGGCCAAAAGTAAATGGAACGAACTACTGACTTATGCAGACAGCGTGGGAATTCTTGGCCTTTCCAGTGTATCCGATGTGCGGGTCGCCCCGCTGACACAGAGCACCTGGGGGCAGACAACGGTCGGTGATTATATCGGTGGGATAACCTGTTACAATTACTATATAACGAATAACTGGCCCATCGGTTGTGTCGCTGCCGCTATGGCACAACTAATGCGCTACCACGAATACCCGGGTTACGTCTGGAGTGATATGCCGCTTCAGCCCGATAGTAATATTACACTAACCGAACGACAAGCTATAGGAGCACTGTGCTACCATGCCGCTGAATCAATAAATACAACGTATGGGCCACCGGAAACCGGAGGCTCGAGTGCGTTTCCCAGTGATGCAAAACAGGCGCTACAGGACACGTTTTACTACAGCAATTCCATTTTTGGATGGAATAATAATAACAATATAGGAGTATGGTTGAATTGGATGGTCAACCCGAATCTGGATGCCGGCTATCCCGTTATTTTAAGTGTTGGTCGTCCGGGCGGTGGACACGCTGTTGTATGTGATGGATACGGCTATAATGTCACAACTTTGTATCACCACCTCAATATGGGCTGGAGCGGTAACGACAATGCCTGGTATAACCTCCCTGTTATCGACGCAACTTACACGTATAACTCTGTGGACGGCTGTATATACAATATTTTCACCTCCGGTTCCGGAGAGATAATCAGCGGCCGAGTCGTCGACATGGCCGGATTTGGCATAAGCGGTGTAAGCATCACTGCAATCGGCGGCGGAACATACCACGCAACCACCAACACCCAGGGCATTTACGCATTAGTTAACGTCCCGTCAAATACGAGCTTTACAGTAAGTGCAAGTAAACCCCCTCACGCCTTCACAAACCAAAATACTTCAACTGGGATGTCATCGGACTGGTCAAGCACTTCCGGCAATGCATGGGGAGTTAATTTCACTTCACAAAGCTCAACTCCACCGACCGCACATAGCCAGACTACTTCGGCCCTTTCAGGTACGGCCGAGACGATTACTCTCGACGCCGACGATGAAGGCAATCCCAATCCACCGGGACAACTTAGTTACATAATAGCATCGCTGCCGGTCAACGGCACTTTAACAGATCCCGCCGCCGGTGGAATAACAACCGCACCCTACANNACCCTACACGCTGATAAATAATGGTAACACCGTTGATTACAAGGCCTGTCCGTTCTTCACAGGCCAGGACACCTTTGAGTTTAAGGCAAACGACGGAGGCACACCCCCGGAAGGCGGCGACTCAGAATCCGCTACTGTTACCATCAACGTTGACAATGCTATATACACCACTTTCGAACCACAAACAAATCTGTACGCAACCTGGCCGATAGATACCCAATACGAAGACCAGCGAACACAAGTAATTTACCTATCCAGCGAGATAGGAAATGCTAAAAAAATAACCGACCTGGCATTGGATATCTACCAAGTGCCCGGACAAACCCTTTACAACTGGACAATTCGAATGAAGCATACAAGTCGAAGTGATTATTCCCATCCCCCCTACCTCGAGACGTCCGGCTGGAAAACCGTCTATCAAAATAATGAATCGATAAGCTTGTCGGGATGGCGGAACTTTCATTTCCAGAACGCCTTCGAATATAATGGCACCGACAACTTGTTGATAGATTTCACCTACAATAATAGCTCTTACACTATAGAAAGTTCCTGTAAGGTTTCAAATATGGGTGTTGAACGTGTGTTGATGGCATTTTGTGACAGTACACACTTCGACCCGCTGAATTGGAGTGATTCCTATAATCCGGGATTATGGGGGGCTACAGCTGTTCCAAATATAAAGCTCATATCGGAGGTTTCAGCCGAACCGATGCCGGCAGATTTAAAACCGGATTGTAATGTGGATATGTACGATGTCAGCGTTCTTGCTTTGGCCTGGAACAGTAGGCCGGGTGATAGTAATTGGGACGCAGATTGTGACCTCTATGTGACAGTTGAGCCTGTCATCGATATGCGCGACCTTTCGGTATTCATTGGACACTGGCTGGATTATTTTGAATAGTTTCCATTCGGCATTTAAACCGAAATGTGAGAGCCGTGGGCTTTACGCTCATGGAATTTCCCAAGTCGTTTTTGGGGGATGGATCTAAGAAAACCGCCCACCTTAATGTCGATGGAGACGTTTTTGTGGATTATGAAGGTGATTTATTATAAAATATTAGTGTAAGCTAATTTGAAACCGGTAAAAAGCCGAAAAAATTACTGGTTAAACAGAACCGGATAGTTATGAAAAAGGTATTTTTGCTAATATTTTACGTTTTGGTTTTTACGGCGTCTGAATCTTTAGGCCGCCAAGCCCCGCTCGCCAACGAGGGCAAATCAGGCCTTTATGCAAGGTCGATTGAACGAGTCCTTCGGCTAAGTGAGGATGAAGTTGACCTTGCAACCGCTGCTATGATTATTTCCGAGCAGTGGAGTGATATTGTACACGGCCGAAGGTATCTGTCAGAATTAGATGATATGGCACTGGAGATTCGCGCACGACTGTTCAAGAAAGATCTAAAGACTAACTACCGCGCGATTCCCATGATAAATGAGTATCTGTTTGATGAGCTTGAGTTCAAAGCGGTTTCAGAAGCAAGTGATCCGAACGACTTGTTTTTACACTCAGTGCTTGACAGGAAACGAGGGTATTGTCTGAGTCTTTCGATTCTTTATCTTTCGCTTGGTGAACGCCTCGGCCTGCCTTTATACGGAGTTGTCGTGCCGGGACACTTTTTCGTTAAATACGATGATGGGCGGGTACAATTCAATATTGAAACAACAAGCAAAGGCGGAAGCGCTCCTGACGAACATTACATGACTAAATTCAACGTGCCGGAGGAGGAGAAAAACAGTATTTATATGAAAAAGCTCAGTAAGGTCCAGACGCTGGGCTGTTTTCTCAATAATCTCGGTAACAGCTACTGCGATATTGACGATCCGGATTCTGCATTACTGGCACTTGAAAGGGCTGTAGAGATTAATCCGTCATTATCCGAGTCCCGGGCGAATCTTGGCAATCTTTACCTGAAAAAAGGACGGATCAGAGACGCCATATACGAATACCGAAAGGCACTGGAAATAAATCCAAACGATGCGAAGACATATAGCAACCTCGGCAATGCATACACTAAGCGAGGCTGGCTCAACGATGCGATTGCTCAATACAACTGGGCCCTGAAACTGGATCCCAACTTCACTCAAGCTTATAAAAATCTGTCGATTGCTTACAGCCAACGGGAACAATACTCAAAGGCGGAAACGGCCCTGAAAGAGGCACT
>JAABXR010000153.1:5418-14795 GCA_011776225.1 Phycisphaerae bacterium | reverse complement strand
GCTTGACCGGAGATTGGCTGAGGCCCATTATGGGATGGCCGTCTGCTACAACAGGCTTGGCAGGTCCCACGATGAAATCCAGGCATACCAAAAAGCCCTGGCACTCAAGCCTGATATGGTAGCCGCTTTAGTTGGTCTGGGCAATGCTTACTTCGGCAGGAAAAAATATGATGCGGCTATTGAACAATATAAGAAAGCCGCTCGGCTAACGGAAGATGACGGCACGATTCATTACAATCTTGGAGCGGCATATTCCAACAAGGAAGATTACGAGCAGGCAGCGACTGTGTACCTGGAGGCGGTTAAGCTTAATCCTGAAATGGGTGATGCACATAACGGCCTGGCTTTTATATTTTACAAATTAGAAAAGTACGAGCTGGCGGCAAAGCACATAAAAGCCGCCGAGGAACTGGGTGTGGAGATTGAAAAAAATCTGCTCCG
Organism: Phycisphaerae bacterium; assembly: GCA_011776225.1. GTDB lineage: Bacteria > Planctomycetota > Phycisphaerae > Sedimentisphaerales > Anaerobacaceae > CS2-K091. The sequence goes on along the minus strand of JAABXR010000153.1, from coordinate 14,354 downwards.
TGCCATCAAAAAAAAATTGAGATAGCCGCTAATAAAGCCTGTTCGTATTTGATTTGCATCTCAATCAAGCTGTTCTCCCCTTGAATTTCAAATCCCCGATTTCTTACTAATTTGCTTGACAATTACGCCCAAAATTATAAAATTTTAATATTGCAAATATTCTTGCCGGAGGATGAAATGACAGGAAAACGCCGTTCTATTAGCATAATTCCGCGAAATGTTACAAAGGAGTATCATTGCGTGCAATGCGCATTAAAAAGGTTACATTGTTTTGAAAGGATGAGAAGATGAAAACTGTTAAAATGTCAGCAATTTTAGGTGTGGCTTTAGGTGTGGTTTTGTGCGCCGGGCGTGCTACTCTGGCGGGCGAGGTCATGGCTTGGGGACTGAACAACAACGGCCAATGCAATGTACCTGATCCGAATGAGGGTTTTGTCGCGATTGCCACAGGCAATTTGCACAGTCTGGGCCTGAAGGCGGACAGCTCTATCGTTGCCTGGGGACTGAATAACAACGGCCAATGCAATGTGCCGGAGCCGAATGAGGACTTTATCGCGGTCGCCGCAGGCGGCTTTCACAGTTTGGGTCTTAAGGCGGATGGTTCTATCGTGGTTTGGGGACTGAACAATTACGGCCAATGCAATGTGCCGGAGCCGAATGAGGGCTTTATCGCGGTCGCCGGAGGCATCTATCACAGTCTGGGCCTGAAGGCGAACGGCTCTATCGAAGCGTGGGGAAATAACAACCTTGGCCAATGCAATGTGCCTTTACCGAATGAGAACTTTATCGCGGTCGCCGCAGGCAGCAATCAGAGTCTGGGCCTCAAGGCCAATGGCTCTATCGTGGCCTGGGGACTGAACGACCACGGCCAATGCAATGTGCCTGTGCCAAATGAGGACTTTATCGCGGTCGCCGCAGGCAGCTATCACAGTCTGGGCTTGAAAAAAGACGGCTCCATCGCTGCATGGGGCCAAACCTACTACGGCCAATGTGATGTGCCAGAGCCGAATGAGGTCTTTGCGGCAGTTGCCGCAGGCGCTGGTCACAGTCTGGGCCTTACGGCAGATCTTATGGGCACGGCCATTACGTATCAGGGCTGGTTGCTCGACGCCAACAGCGCAGTGGACGAACTGTACGACTTTCAATTTAAGCTCTTTGATTATCCGTTCGCAGGCACACAGCAAGGAAGTACAGTCGGTGAAAACGACTTTGATGTAATTGACGGCTATTTTACGGTGGAACTGGATTTTGGCGGCAGTGTCTTCGATGGTGAACCCCGCTGGCTGGAGATTAGTGTGCGGCCTGGTGACAGCAACGACCCTAATGCTTTTACTGTGCTGAGTCCTCGTCAGGAAGTGACACCCACGCCATATGCAGTTTATGCAAAAACAGCTGGCTATGCAGAGACGGCCGGCAGTATACCAAGCGGTGTTACAGGCAGCGGTACTTCCAGTACAATCCCCAAATTTACAGGCACCGATACTATTGGCGATTCTGTGATTTATGAATCCGTCGGCAATGTCGGCATCGGGATAATGGCTCCGACACAGAAATTAGACGTTGTCGGGAACATCGCGGTGAGCGGTACTGTCGACGGAGTGGACCTCTCGGCCCACGCAACAAACACAACCGCCCACCATACGCCTCCAACGACACTTCCGCCTTCAGGTCTGGCCGGCGGCGACCTTTCGGGAACTTATCCGAATCCCTCGGTCGTCGACGACAGCCACACCCACGGCAACGGGACGGTGTCAGATAACATCTCCATCAATAATGGATGTATGTACGCACTTTCTGGAAGCGGTAACGTCGGCGTCGGCACAACCAGCCCAAGTGAAAAACTGGATATCGCAGGGAACATCGATGTATCGAATAATCGGGTCAAAAACTACCGCGGTTTTCCGCGTCCTGATTATGACAGCGGTTGGAAACACACAGACGAAAGTGAATACTTAACATGGACATTGACCCACTCCCTTGGCGGTGATGTTGATAACTACGTGGTTGACTTGCAATTCAAAGAAGATGGGGATAATGGTATTCATCACTGGGGCTATGGCACTAAATACGGGGCTCTTATGAACCTTGGGGCTTTTTGGGAAAATCTAACTTCCCAGAATATAACCGTGCATGCCGAATCATCCACAAACATAGACTATATTCGTGTCCGTATATGGGTTTATGATTAGGTTGATATTGCAAAAAGTACATTAAGGAGGTAACGTAATGAGACAATCAGGTTTTTTCGAATAATAAACAACAAAATGTTCTTGGCCGCTATAGTTATGTGGACTACCGTTGCATTTGCTCCTTTTGCTAAGAGTAGCGAGCCTTATGAATTAAGCTGGTATACTATCGATGGCGGTTGTGGACAAAGCAGTGGTGAGCCTTGTGTGCTTATGGGTACGTTAGGTCAGCGTTTACCTTAAGCATTTTACTTGATTCTCTGAATACTGGTGGTTCACAATAACCGGATTGCCAATCGAATTGTACAAAGATGTATATAATCAGGACAGTTGTCTTGATTTGAGAGTCTTTGTTGAAGAATGGTTCTGTTATTGTCCGGTAGGTTGGCCATTAAAATAAAAAAAGAAAATCTGCAATAAAACTGTATAAGAAAAAGACCGAATCAATTTGAGTGCTAAACAACTTTGAGGAGAAAATCAGTATGTTAAAGCATGAGAAAGACATTTGTATATGTGCGGTATTTTGGGGGATAGTTATCAACATTTTGCTCACAGGCATGGTGTCGGCTGCAAATCCTGTCAAACCGATACAACTGCATCCTGAAAACGGTCATTACTTTCTGTGGCGCGGAAAGCCGACGATTTTGATTACATCCGGCGAGCATTACGGAGCGTTGCTTAACCGGCCCTTCAATTACAAAAAGTACTTCAAGACGCTTGCCTCGCATGGATTTAACCTGACGCGTACATTCAGCGGCGCATATTGCGAACCGGTTGGCGCCTTTAGGATTAAGAACAATACTCTGGCCCCGGCGAAAGGTAAGTTAATATGCCCCTGGGTCCGCAGTGAAACAGGCGGCTATGCCAACGGCGGTAATAAGTTTGACCTGAAAAAGTGGGACCGGGCGTATTTCAAACGCCTCCGCAACTTCGTTTCCGAGGCAGGCAAGCATGGCGTTGTGGTTGAATTAGTATTGTTTTGCCCGTTCTATAAAGATGATATGTGGAAACTTAGCCCGATGAACGCCGCCAATAACGTAAACAGTATAGGCAATATGAAGCGAACCGAGGTTTATACGCTGCGTGATAAAAAGCTGTTGGCCGTACAGGATGCGATGGTACGCAGGATTGTCAGGGCGCTCAGGGACTTCGATAACGTATATTATGAAATCTGCAACGAGCCGTACTTCGGGGGGGTAACGCTGGAGTGGCAGGCCCATATCGCAGAAACAATCGTCAAGGCGGAAGCTAACTTCAAGGCGAAACATCTAATCGCCCAGAATATTGCTAACAAGTCAAAGAAAGTAACCAAGCCAAATCCTCATGTTTCGATATTCAACTTCCACTACGCCAAGCCCCCTATAGCAGTGACCCAAAACTATGGCTTGAACAAGGTCATCGGCGACGATGAGACGGGTTTTTCGGGCAGCGAGCCTAAAGCGTATAGGATTGAAGGATGGGATTTCATAATTGCCGGCGGCGGATTGTTTGATAACCTTGATTACTCTTTTACTGTCGGTTTTGAGGACGGCACAGCGAAGATTGACGCGCCGGGCGGCGGCGGGCCTGTATTTCGAAAGCAATTAGAGATTCTCAAGGATTTTATCAACAGCTTTGACTTCATCCGGATGAAGCCGGACAATTCAATTATAAAAGCCGGAATTCCCAACAAGGCAACCGCCCGCGCTTTGGTCCAGCCGGGCAAGTGCTACGCTATTTACATTAACGGCGGCAACAAGTCAGATTTGGTTGTGAAATTACCAAGAGGAGAATATAGAACCGAATGGTTGAACACGAAAACCGGAAAAGTTGATAAGAAGGAGACTTTTCAGCACGACGGAGGCAATCGGACCCTGCATTCACCCAACTACACCGATGATATCGCCTTGGGTATTAAGCGCATTGCGAAACCCTAATCATCGGCTTCGGGTGTGGAGAATAATTGAATGCTGCCTTTAAACCGGTCGATTACCCGTTTTCAACATATAAATTGGGCTCCAGAAAGGTATTTTCACAAAATCATTGATGTTTGTGCATTTAAGGTATATATTCTTGTTGGCGGTGGATATGCTGACAGTGCAGCCACCTAATAAGTAGAGACTTGTAACGTCTTATAAATTGGCTTTTGATCATGCAGACCGAAGATGATATTTTGAATCTCCTCAAAGAAAAGGGAGCTCAGATGGCACGACTGGCGCAGCGAGGTGTGATATTACAACCAGGTGCTATTGGCGATTGTATATTAACCCTGCCCTTAGCTGAGTTTATGAAAGATTCTCTTCAACTGGGCGGAATCGATATTATTGGCCACACTGAGTATATCGGGATTTTGCCCGGAAGAACGTGCGTTGACAGTGTCCGCTCCATGGAGTCGATGAATTTAAATCGAATGTTTGTTGAAACTAGTGCATTTGACCTTACGGACGGGGATCCTTTGATAAACGCTTTTTCCGACTATGCCTGGATTGTGACATTTTTGGGTGAGCCGTACAGCAACTTTGAACAGAACCTGATATTCACAGCCAATTGCAGCCATAGTGCGGAAGTTATAACATTATCAATGAAACCACCCGAAGATTACTCTAACCATTTGACCGACTATTACGCACAGCAATTCCTCGAAGAATGTAGTTTATCTTCAGAACCTCGACAGATTGAACGAAGCGCCCGTTTAATAAAAGCAACTGAAGCAGACATAAACAAAGGCAGGGAATTGCTCACAGAAATACAGATCGATTCCTCTGAAAAGCTCGTAGTTATTCAGCCCGGCAGCGGGGGATTGCATAAATGCTGGCATCTGGACAATTTCCTGGCTGTAGCTGAAGAGCTCCGTTCAAAAGGCGTTGATGTCGTATTTTTGCTGGGGCCTGTTGAGCAGGCCAGGTTCAGCGAAGCGACAATTAATGATATAAACCGTGTTGCAAAATGCCTGACGGATTTGTCTTTGACGCAGGTTTTAGAGCTTTTGAGCTGTTCAAGCGCATTCCTCGGTAACGACAGCGGGATTACCCATCTGGCTGCCGGGATGGGTGTCAGGACATTAGTTGCATTTGGCCCGACCAATCCGGCTGTCTATGAACCTGTTGGGCCTGCTGTAACAGCATTTTCAAACAGTGGAGAAGCTTTTACCGACAAGCCCTCTAAAGCATTACAGCNNTATTGTTGTTTTATGTGATTCCCTAATGCAAAAAGTGTGTTATAGTAAGTACGAAGACAGTTAAAACAACTTATTGCTTTGGTAGAATTGTTGATTATGTCAGCTTTTTTGCTATAATTTCTGAATTTGGGTGTCTGTGAATCCAAAAACGCAATACGGCGTAATTTCAAGATTTTTTAGTTTTTTCTTTTTAAGTTTCTATTTACAAGGTGTTTGTATGCAAGAACGAACTTTGGCAGAATTAGCGGAATATGTAAACGGGCGTGTTTGCGGTGATCCCGGCACAACAATCAAGTCTGCGTCGACACTTGGTCGTGCAGACAAAGGTGACATTAGTTTTCTGGCAAACCACAAATACGAAAAACAGCTTCGTACAACGAAAGCAAGTGCGGTAATCGTCGGCAAAGAGACCTCCAGTTCGCCCGTTCCCCTTTTAGTGGCCGACGATCCATACTATGCATTTATGCAGATTATGGTGCTGCTGCACGGTCATCGCAAACATAAAAAGGTAGGGATAAGCCCAAGGTCCTCAATTTCAGACAGTGCTAAAGTTGGTGTAGACTGCCATATCCATGACTTTGTGACGATAGCCGATGAGGCGAAAATCGGGGACGGCTGCATAATTTATCCCGGTGTCTACGTTGGACAGGGAGTGCAAATTGGCAACGACAATATAATATACCCTAATGTTACGATTTACGACGGGTGCAAAATAGGTAATCGTGTAATTTTAAATGCCAACTCTACGATCGGTGAAGACGGATTCGGCTATGCCAGCCACAAGGGCATGCATCATAAGATACCGCAGACCGGTACAGTTATAATCGAAGACGATGTAGAAGTCGGTGCCTGCTGTGGAATCGAACGAGGTACGCTGGGCGATACGGTTATAGGCCAGGGCAGCAAACTCGGCGACCTGGTCACAGTAGGACACGGCACAAAAATCGGTGCACATTGCCTGCTCGTAGCCCAGGTAGGCATTGCGGGCTCAACCACGCTTGGACACCACTGCGTAGTCGGAGGTCAGGTAGGTATCGTCGGACATATCAATATAGGAAACAACGTTACGATTGCAGCACAGGCCGGTGTTATAAATAACATTCCAGATGGTAAAGTAGTGCTTGGTGCACCTGCTATTGAGGTAAACCAGGGCAAGCGAGCATATAGTATGATAGAGTATCTGCCTGAGATGCGGCAAAGTATACGCAGGCTTGAAAGTCAGATTGAAGAAATTACTTTATCGCTCGAACCGGAGCCCGAAGAGGAAGGTGAGGAGGAAACTGAATCGTAATCCCTGCCCTGAGGTGAAAAATACCCAACACGAACCACAAGAAACGAGGCCTGAAAAAAGAATATCGAATTTCGAACAGGACGTATTCTTGAACGAGATAGAACATACCAGCCACAAAAGAGCAGATGTACTTGGATTGATTGCAGGAGAGGGTAGATTACCCTTTCTTGTTGCAGCCGGCGCCAAACAGGCGGGATTAAAAGTGGTTTGTGTTTACCTGGCGGACAACGCAGGACGAAGCCTGGCAAACGAAGTCGATGTTTTTTACAAAGCGGCGATTGCTCGCCCCGGTGCCTGGATACGCAAGCTTAGAAAACACAGCGCGAGTCGAACGATTATGGTTGGTCGTGTTGCCAAATCGCGACTGTTTACACCCTGGCGAATTCTGCGTTATCTGCCCGACTGGCGCGCTTTCAGGATATACTACTGGCGTCTACACGGCAAAGACAAACTTGATGACTCACTTCTTTCTGCTTTAGCCGATGAGTTGGCGAGCGGTGGGATAGTATTGGAGAATTCAATAATGTACTGCAAGGAACATATGGCAACAGCGGGTGTGATGACAAAACGCACCCCGAGCACATCAGTAGAGAATGACATTGAGTTCGGCTGGCCGATAGTTAAAAAACTCGGTGAACTTGACATAGGGCAGGCAATCGCAGTGAAAGAAAGAGAAGTAATCGCCGTCGAGGCAATAGAAGGGACGGCGGAAATGATTAAGCGGGCCGGACGGTTTTGTAAATCGGGGGGCTGGACGCTTATCAAGACCTCGAAACCCGACCAGGATATGCGTTTTGATGTGCCGTGTGTAGGACCTGAAACCATTAAAAGTCTGGCTGAAAACGGCGGAAAATGCCTGGTTGTGGAGGCAGATAAAACCATCATTATAGACAAGGGCGAAACAATTAAACTCGCCGACCAATTGAATATTACTATTCTGGGCCGCTAACACATTGACAATGTTTTGGTAAGACGGATGAGAAACGGGTGGCATTTCTTTCTCATTGATAATGAAGAGATAAGAAAATAAAGATAGGTCTTGACAAAGTAAGATGTTTTGGTAATATTTGGTGCCTTGAGGAGCGCATTATGTCTTATGAGCATTGACGTGAAAATGCTCATTTAAGAGGAGCGCATTATGTCTTATGAGCATTGATGTGTAAATGCTCATTGAAGATAGGAGGTCTGCTGTTGGTAAATGTAGTATTTGCCGGAGCATGGCAGAAATTCTTCGCCAAATTTGGCTTGGAGTCGTTTGACGATTTTTTTGACTATTCTCAAGGCAAAACCAAAAACAGAAACACCAAACGCAACGTGACCAAACTGGTTTTCGGTGAGGGTGATAACCGCAAAGTATTTTTTCGCAAGCGTTTTGTTTCACCGCACGTAAAGGACATGATTTTTGCATGGCGAAGCTACGGCAGAATTATTTCACAAGCGGCCCTTGAATGGCACAATGCAAATATGTTGTTTGAGAACGGCATAGAAACCTACAGACCTGTCTGTTATGGCGAGCAAATGAAATTCAGTCTGGAAAGAAAGTCGTTTTTTATCACTGAAAAACTGCCCGGAACGGCACTTACTGATTTTGTTTCTGAGAAGTGGGCACAATTGAGCCGGCAAAAAAAAGAAACAATAATCATATCACTTGGAAAACTGGTCCGCAAGATACATGAGGCCCAAATCTCTCTGCCGGATCTGTACCTCTGGCATGTATTTATAAAAGAAAACCTCAATTCAGAGCAGTATGACTTTGCGGTCATTGATCTGCATCGCATGGGACACAACATAAACAACAAAAACCGGCTGCTAAAGAATCTGGGTAGATTAGACCACAGTATGCTGGATAAATACTTCGACGGGAGGTTAAGAAAACTGCTTATCGAATCCTATGCAGGGAATAGCCCGCCTGAGGAAATTACCAATCTCATCAGGAAGGTTAAAAAGTATTCCGGGGCCGTACCAGCTAAAAGGAGGGCTAAGCTTATTAAACACGAAAAAGCATACTACCCATCTAATTCACCAGTTTGATTGTTTACCATAAATATTAATGCAGGGTAAAATATATCACAAAATAAATTAAAGTGTTCGATTATCGGCGTCTTTTATAAACTTCGGCTTGGATAAGACATCCTTATATTAGCTCAGCGATTACCATACATGGATTCATAATACCTCTGGTACTCGCCGGATACAACATTGTCGAGCCACTCCTGGTTTTTTATATACCAGTCCATTGTTTTTTCAATGCCCTGCTCAAAACTGACGGATGGCTGCCAATTAAGGTCGTTTATTATCTTGC
>JAABXR010000153.1:3333-5402 GCA_011776225.1 Phycisphaerae bacterium | reverse complement strand
GACATGCTTAATCAGCGATTTTGGTTTGCCCAATCGTTCAAGTATCAGGTCAATGACTTCCAGATTTGCCTTCTCATTACAACCGCCTATATTATAAATCTCGCCGGGTGGAGCTTCCTGCAAAACCTGCCATATAGCTGTGCAATGGTCGTATACATACAGCCAATCCCGCACATATAGGCCGTCGCCGTAAACAGGTAATTCTTTATCATTTATTGCATTATTAATCATCAATGGGATTAATTTTTCAGGAAACTGATAAGGGCCATAGTTGTTTGAACATCGTGTGATATTGTACTTTACGTCCCATGTATGGCCGAATGCTACTACCAATTGGTCTGCGGCGGCCTTACTGGCTGAATAAGGCGAATTCGGACTGAGCGGATTTTCTTCGGTGAACTTACCTTCCGGGCCGAGTGAACCGTATACCTCATCCGTCGAGATTTGAATGAACCGCTCCAACTTTTTATCACGAGCCACTTCAAGCAGCATCAATGTACCGGTTACGTTGGTTTCAATGAAAATCTTAGGTTCGGTAATTGAGCGGTCCACATGGCTCTCGGCAGCGAAGTTAATAATCGTATCTAACTGGAACTCTTCGACGATTTTTTCTATCAGCGAGCCGTCACAAATATCACCTTTGATAAATTTGTGATTGGAATGATCCAGAAAACCGGCGAGATTCTCAAGATTGCCGGCGTAGGTAAGCTTATCGAGATTGACGATGAAACAATCCGGATGCTCCGATAGTACCATCTGAACAAAATTGCTTCCAATAAATCCCGCCCCGCCCGTAACCAGAATTTTTCTCATAACTTCCTCAAAAAGTGTTCCAATGGTACCCACCAGGGCTCGATTTGCTCATCAAGCAAATCTTTGATTTTGCTGCAATCGAAACGGCTGTTTAAGGGCCTTTCCGCGGCACTGACAAAATCGCCGGTTTTGCACGGCAACAGATTAACATTCGTGGAGAGCTTGTCAATTATAAACTTTGCCATTTCATAGCGGCTTACATAGCCGGCATTTGCAAAATGAAAGATGCCCGTAGGTGTCTTAGGCAGTATTTTGCAAATTATGTCGGCGACCTCGGTTGTTGCCGTTGGCGAACCTATCTGGTCATCTATAACTTTCACGGTTTCAGCAGTTTTTGCGCGTTGGATTATCTTTTTGACAAAGTTATCACCGTGCACTCCATATGTCCATTCGATACGTATTATGCAATGCCTGCAGCCACTTTCAACCAGTAACTGCTCGCCTGCCAACTTGGATTTGCCGTATTCATTAATAGGATTTGGGAGGTCCGTCTCGACGTAGGGTGCATCCAAACGACCGTCAAAAACAAAATCAGTGCTGATATGCAAAAGCCATTTGTCAGAATCTTGTACAATCGCACCAAGCCGCCCTACTGCCTCAGCGTTGACCTGATATGCCATCTCGGCCTCGGTTTCCGCGCCATCGACATCTGTATAAGCTGCGCAGTTTACAATTATGTCTGCAGCGCTGACAGCTTGTTTTAGCTGTTGGGAATTTCTTATGTCAAATTCAGGTAAGTCGAATACTATAACATCAAAGAAATGCTGCTTGCAGGAATCGACCAGGTCGCTGCCGAGCATCCCCGTGCCGCCTAAAATGGCAATCCTTGTATCTTTAGTTACCATTAAAGCCTCTAAAAATGCGGTAATTTATCATGTGGAAGGTCTTTAAGTCGGGGATAGTTTGCATCCTTGGTTGATAAAACCGGCTGCCTTGTAGGCCAGTCGATGTTAAGGTCAGGATCATTGAAGATGATACCACCTTCAGTTGCCGGATTATAGAAATCAGTGCACTTATACGAAAAAATCGCCGTCTCGCTTGTTACACAATACCCATGAGCAAAACCGGTCGGAATATATATCTGCCTGTGGTTCGCATCGGAAAGTACTTCACTGACCCAATGACCAAAAGTCGGAGAACCTACGCGAATATCGACAGCAATATCCACAACCTGGCCTGATAAAACCTGAACCAATTTACCCTGTGATTGAGGGTATTGAAAATGTAAACCGCGCAAAACCCCTTTTTTGGAAAAT
>JAABXR010000153.1:0-3285 GCA_011776225.1 Phycisphaerae bacterium | reverse complement strand
TTTCTTTAGTATTCATTTATATCGATATCTCTTCTGTCATTTTGGAGGTTTCTTTACAACCAATTCATTGGCTCTATCGAGTGATTCGAATGTTCCGGCATCCGTCCACCAACCTTCGAGAATATCATAAGCCAACTGGTTTTTTGCAATATAGGCATTGTTAACGTCGGTGATTTCAAACTCTCCACGGTCAGAAGGTTTGAGCTCTCGTATAATATCAAAGACCGAGGAATCATAAAAATAAATTCCGATTATCGCATAATCTGACTTTGGTTGTTTCGGTTTTTCTTCGATGCCAATAATCTTGTCATCGGATAGCAGCGCAACTCCAAAACGCTCAGGCTTTGGTACCTGTTTAAGCATTACTCTTGCGCCGGTCTTCTGTGAGATGAACCTATCCGCATAGTCTTTCAGATTGTCTTCAAAAACATTATCGCCAAGGATAACAACAACAGGCTTTTTGTGCGCGAAATTTTCAGCCAGACCCAGGGCCTGTGCAATTCCGCCCGCTTCATCCTGAACTTTGTACGTGAAACGACAGCCGAACTGTTTACCGGAACCGAGCAGGCTGACTACATCACCCATGTGTTCGATACCGGTTACAATCAGGATTTCTCGAATACCAATCGAGGTAAGTTTCTCAATAGGATAATAAATCATAGGTTTTTGCCCAACGGGTAATAGATGCTTATTTGTGACTTTAGTCAACGGCATAAGCCGTGATCCTGTCCCGCCGGCAAGGATAATGCCTCTTAAATCCATATTCATCTCCTTAGGAGCTTACTGGAAACTTTCGAAGATTTTAAACTATTCAAACAATGGTGTCAACAATGTCGATAATGTGACTAAACTGGCTGTACGCCAAATTTATTGCCAATTTGAACGAAACGAATAGAAATCCGACAGTAAAAATAACAGGTAGTTTTGTATGGTCACTATGACAGCGGTGGCGACTTGTAATCAAAACTGCTTCAGGAATCTCAGATCATTTTCGAAAAGCAGTCGTATATCGGCGATAGAGTATTTTCGCATAGCAAGCCGTTCAATACCGAATCCGAATGCCCAGCCGGTATATTTTTCACTGTCTATTCCAACGGCATCAAAAACATTCGGATCAACCATACCGCAGCCGCCCATCTCAACCCAGTTTTCTTTTCCGCTTTTATCCGCTAACAACAAATCAACTTCGGCGCTTGGTTCGGTGAATGGAAAAAAGCTCGGCCGAAATCGCCATTTTGTATCCGGGCCAAAAAAAGCGTGGATAAACTGCTCTATGGTAGTCTTCATATCCACCATACTAACACCCTCATCCACAACGAGAGCTTCGAGCTGATGGAACATATACATATGCGTGGCATCGACGGTGTCCGGCCTATAGACCCGGCCCGGTGCGACAATTCGAATGGGCGGTTTAGTGGTCTCCATAACACGAATCTGGACCGGTGAAGTATGGCTGCGCAGAAGAGTGTTGTCAGCCAAATAAAAACAGTCAAATGGGTCTCTTGCCGGGTGGTCCGCGTTAATATTCAGAGCCTCGAAATTGTGCCACTCATCTTCAACTACCGGGCCATAGGCCACCGCAAAACCCATTCGGCCAAAGATTTCGAGTAACTCACTTAAGGTTTGCATAATCACATGGGTTTTACCGATGTTGACTGGTATGCCCGGCAGAGTAACGTCTATCAACTCCTCTGTTTGCTCCTGTGATTGCTGCAGGATCTTTTTTAGCTGCTCGAACGCTGCGGAAACTTCTTTTTTGATTCTGTTGGCAAGCCGGCCTGCCTGTGGTTTTTGTTCAACGGGGAGTTTTCCAATCCGGCTGAGCATCTGTATGATTTGACCTTTTCGGCCCAGGTATTTTATGCGGTATTCTTCAAGGGCCTTTAGGTCGGTGACTTCTTTCAACTCGTCAAGCGCATCTTCACCGATTTTTTCGAATTGCTCAAGCATCTGTTGTATATGTAAATATACCGTGATTCGGTCAGGATTTTTGTAGTCCCGCGGCCTCAATAACAGCATCGAAACAGTTTGGATCGGCAGCAGCTATTTCGCTCAGCATCTTTCGATTCAATCCAATGTTGGCTTTTTTACATTCGTTAATGAACTCGCTGTATCTTATTCCCCGCTGTCGACAGGCTGCACTCAGGCGAATAATCCACAGACCACGGAAGTCGCGTTTACGGCGTTTTCTGTCAACGCGGGCGTTGACGGCCGCACGAATATTTGCCTCTTTCGCCAGACGATACAGGCGGCCCCTGGGGCCGCGGTATCCTTTTACGGCTTTGAGGATTCTTTTCTTTCCCCTGTGTCTTGTAGCCCCTTTTCTAATTCTTGGCATCTTTATTGACCTGCTTTCCCCTATTTTCGATAGGGTTTCATGTTTTTTGTATCTATTTGCAGAGCTTTGTCCTGACTAATTTACCGGGCGCACCGGTCACGAGGGTCGAACTGCCAATCCGTCTTCGGCGTTTGGCGTTTTTGGTGCTCATAAGGTGGCTTCCGCAGGATCTTTTGCGTTTGACCTTGCCGGAAGCTGTTATTTTTACTCTTTTGCTTAAACCCTTATGGGTTTTCTGTTTCGGCATTTAGTTAATTCCTTCAAATAAATATCTTAGTCTGAGATGACCGGGAAATATAAAAGGTGTAAAATACGCGATTTTTAGCCGGTGGTCAATACCAAAACGCCAAATTAAGCAAAAAATTATGGCTGCAGCCAAATGACCCTGTACAACGGCAGCGCAGATTGCGCAGTTTAACATGGTTGAAGACTGAAATAGGTTCGATCCTTGGGCTGCTCTCCCTTTAACTGCGCTCATGTCAGGCAAACTCACTCCAGATTGTGTTTGTTTGGGTTTGAATCGGGTTCGTATCGGCGTTTTATAGGCTGAAATAGATTCGACAGGCTCACTACAAGTTGGGTTCGTTTTGGGTTCGTTTTGGGTTTGTTTGGCTTTGTTTTTTCCTAATTGACCAAGTGTCCATTTGATCGTAATCCTTTGTTAATACTTTATTTACGTCATACTTGACTTTTCTGAATTTGGCTTTGTTTTGCATAAAAAGTGCGATTTGTAGTGCGCTCATGACATCTGTAATTTTTTCTCTACAGTTGTAGAGCGGCTTGCAGGAACGTAAATCCTTTACTAATCGCGGATTACACTGATTAAATGGATTTATTGCCACAAAGACACCAAGACACGAATTTTTTAGACACAGATTTTGCGGACCTACTTGGTAAGCAGGCAAGAACCAAAGAATCACTTGATAAGCAGGCAAGGATCGTATTTG
>JAABXR010000113.1:8181-27869 GCA_011776225.1 Phycisphaerae bacterium | reverse complement strand
GGGGTTGTTGTGTGGGTAGACAAATTTGCTTGGCCAATCACCGATATCAAAACTGACGCAACTGCAAAAAAGGACCAGGAAAGCCGCGATACCGACAAATTCGATGGCTGTTTTGTATATTACTTTGTCTTTCATACGGACACTTTACTCATTTTGCGAAAGCATTTAGGCCCGATAAAAAGGGCCTTTCCGGCAATGCGCACAAACATTGCGTAACCCTTCCGGAGTTTATATCGGCCAGATTCGGGTTTTTCTGCACAATTGCCGGAGAGGAACTGCTGAGGGTAATGCCGGATGGATGGTAGTTGAATGGAGACTAAAAGGGGTGTGCTGCCTGGAATTTGGCGGGATATTGTCCCAAGATGGGCGTCAGATGGCGAGTGAAGGCCATGAGAAAATTGCTAATATTTATGCGACTTATTGCTTCTATGTCTATGTGAATAAGGGCTTTATGTGCCTTTCGTAGATGTTTTCGGTCACGTTCTGCGCGATTATGTCGGCGTATTTATCCAGCGCGTCGAAATAGCGAGGGCCCATTTCAGCGGCGATTTTGTAGGCTACATGTAAGAGCTGTCGGAGGTTGAGGTCATAATTCTGGCACGATTGGTCGTGCCTGAGGGCCGAGGCAAAGGTTTCAGAGTCCCATTTGTCAACGACATGGGGAGTGGGGAGGGCGGCGATGTCTATATCAATGACGGTTTCGTATGGTCCACAAAGTTCGTCGATTCGTGAGATTGCCACGGCGTAAACTTCTTTGGCAAGAGCGAGGCCGTCACCACCGGCCATTGCCAGACCAATCAGCTCTTCGAGCCATGTTGTGCCGGCGGTTTTAAGGTGCAGGCCGGCGTCGAATTTCTTCAGCGTGTCTGCTATTGGGCCGTAGATTGAGAACTTGTCACTGCCGGAGTGGACGCTCAGTTTCAAATCCCGGGGGAGGTCGAATTCATTGGCGGCAAAGGCGACTAAGGCGACGTCGGCTTCGAATTCATTTGCAAATTTATCAACGTCACCGACGTAATCGACGCCTTTGTTGAACCGGCCTGTGAATTTCGGGGCGATTGTCCCGGCGGGAATTCCTTCGTCGGCAATGGCGGCAAGGATGAAAAGCATTTCGACGGGGGTTTGGGGCTGGTCGGTTTCGTCCATCGAGACTTCTGTGATGAAGTTGCCTGTTCCTTTGGCTGACTCGATGTGGCGATAAATTTTGCCCGCTTCTTTTATCGCCAGCAGACACTTAGCTGCTATATCCCGGACCTGCTGGGCGGATATTTCGAAAGTTGCATCGATGCCGGGGATTATGAGCGAGCCGATGAGCTTTTTGTGCTTTTCGATGAAGGCTTGTATTTCGCTTTCCTGTGCCGGTTGGCCCATGAAGTCGGCGACGTCAAGGGTGAAGAAGTCGCTGGATTCGATGAAGGCATCGACGTTGTATAGGCCGATATGGTCGGCATCCACGAAATAGGAGTCTTCAAAGGCCGCTGCCGAGACGGCATCGTCGGCCTCTTTGCGAGTGTCCTGTGGCGTTGTGCCGATGATAGTGTGCTCCCTGTTGGATTTATTCCAGACGGGGGTGATTTTTATGCCCTGCTGTTTTGCCTTTATTATGGCGGTGAGTTGTGCTTTTCCCTGCCGGCCGAACCTATCACCGATTCCAAACGAATACTTTTCCAGCTTCATGGGTTAGTTTTCCTTTCTGTTATTTCTTTTCAGCGTTTGAGCGGAGTATAGCAGACTTTCATTTTGTAACAAGCCGAAATGCCAGAACGGGTCGGCCTGCTTTCTGAAAGCGGCCTTGCAGTTTTATCCAGTCTTCATTGTTAGCATTGCTTACAGAGGTACTTATGGTAACACGAGCAGGAAGGCTTTTTTGTTCCATTGGCTCGAGCGTTACTTCCCAGCGGTCCGGTGTAAGTTTGCATCCTTGGGGGGTGTTTTGGACGGTTATGGTTCCAGTGACTGCTTTGTCGCTGAAATTATATGCCAGGAGATTAAGGTTCGTTTCCTTATTCGACGGGACAGAATGGGCCTGGCGGTCGAGCATTGTCGAGTTGTTGTGCATCTGGAGCTGTAAGACCACGGGTGAGGGTTTGCCTGCTCGAAACGCCGAAGAGCACGGGGGCTGTTCCAAATGCAGTTTTAGGGCGGTATCTTTCTGGACAATGACGAAAATGGGGGCCGAATCAATCTTGGCCGGCGTGTTTTTACCAAGGGGCCTGCCGAGATAATCGTAAGCGGCTTCTATTGATAAGCTTTTTGGCAGCGGCCAGCTTGTTGATTTTTTCGCCCAGATGACGAGGACATTTCGTTGCCGGCCATCAGGCCGGGAATTGAAGGCGTATACGCGGACGGCCGGGTTTTCCTTTGGGGTCCATCGGCCCAGACATTTTGCTCCAGCCAGTAGGCGGCCGAGCGCCGCGAGGGCGACGTAACCGGGGCGGGGAGTCTGGTCGTGTCGCAGGAGGCCGAACTGTACCTGGCTTTCGTGGTAGTTGCCCAAGATGAAGAAAAAGTGGCGGTTGACACCGGCAAATAGGCTGGATGCATAGGAACGTGCGATAAATTCGGCCTGTTTTATTTCGTCTTCGCGTGACATTTCGCTCCAGGGTCTTGCTGTTTTGGCTACGGCCCGGACTCCACATTCGGTGATCCAAATGGGCCTGCCGCACGCGGCCTGCCGTGCCGGCGCGAACTGGGTCAGATAGTCATCCGGTTTTTGATATGAGTGAATGTTGTATGTTTCGAAATATGGCCAAGTCTGATTTTCAAGCACGCCTTTGGTGTGCAGAGGCGTCCCAGCACCGGCGTAGACGTTCCAGCAGACGGTCAAATCGGGATTGCCGGACTTGTAGCCGAGGTACGCCGCTTTCTGGTGGGAGCACATTTCGTCGATTGTGTGGCCTCCAAAATTGATGATATTTGCTTCGTTCCATGGCTCCCATGCGAGTACGCGGCCTTTGTAGCGCTGCGCCATGGCTTTGCAGAACCTGTACAGGTGACGCAGGTCCCTTGGGAAGCGTTTGAAGCGTCGTTTGCCGTCAAGCTGTTCATTCAGGGCCCAGCCTGGTGTGTCGTGAAATACCTGCAGGATTTTTAGCCCGTGTTGTGCCTGGAAAGTCGCTGCGGTGTCATAGGTAGTTTTTTCAGGGAGTTTGTCTGGCTCCGGCTGAAAGCCGCCCCAGCTCATACGGTCGCGTATCCAGTTCACACCAGCAAGAGCGGCCAGTTGGGCGAACCGTTCCTGGCGAGCGGGTTGGTTGGATGCGAACCATGAGGTAGCGGAGTCGACACATATAGGTGAATCCTGTGGCACGGGTTCTGCCAGTGTTGCCAGGACGGCGGCCGTTGTCCAATTCGTCAATTTTCCTTTAGCATTTAGAAATTCGATTCGGTACCAGCCGATTCGGAGCCCACTGATTTTCAGGTTCGATGTTTTTTGGTTGATAGAGCCTTGTTTAATAACAGCCCTGCGGTCATCGAGCAGGCGCCAGCTTGAAGTGCTTTCCGGTATCTTGACATTTACATCCTCGCCCAGCAGGAAGACGTTGCCGGGATGCTGCGGGTGTGCGGTTGGGATTTTCCTGGGGATGGTCTGCAAAGAGCGATTTAAGTCTGTTTGAGGCCTCTCTTTAAGCCCGAAACTTACGGATGTAACCGACACTAAAAATACGAGACATAAAGCCCTGAGTTTTCCTGACAGCAGGCTTGAATTTTGCATTATCATCCTCCGATTAATCTTTTCATGGTTTTTCAACAGGGTGGTTTGCCAGTTGGGACAGGGCAGTCGTGGGGACATTGGGGGCGATGTCAGCGACTTTGGCTGCACGGATGAAGTCATTGGCGGTAAGCACTATGCCTTCGCTTTTAGCACCCTGTAATTTCAGGAATGTATCCGTCCCTGCCGGCGGCCTGCACCCGCGGATAAGAGCCGCTTTGACCTCGTTCAATCGAATTAACGCGGCGGCATCCTTTGAGAAAGGTGTATCAAGGTCATCAATCGACAAATTTTGGACGTCTCCGGCGACGAGCGCGTGACGTAAGTCGGGTTTGGCCAACTGAAGCTGTATGTTGCTAAGCTTGAGGCCTTTTACATGGCGGCAATAGAAGCCGTAAGCCGAGAGTCTGCCGAACATCGAGTACTCCGGGTATGCTGTGGGGTTTTCAGGTATGGGGCGGGCTGCATCCTTTTTTGTTCCCCCGCCTGCAAACGATAGTCTTGCGTTGCTGATTGTGACGTTTTCTATCGGGTAGCCGGGCAGGCCGGAGATAGCACAGCCGGTGGGATTGGCGCCGGTCGCTTCGATATTACTGATGGTGATGTTGCGCATCGCGCCCATTTTGGGCTTTTCCATATCCTTTTTGAACGGGCGGGCGCGATTGCCAAGACGCAAAAAGATTGGGGCACCTATGCCGTCCATCGAGATGTTTGATATAACTACTCGGTCCATTGTTCCACCGTCCACTATTTCCAGGGCGATGCCCGCCAGGCGCGTGTCGTAGATTGCGCAGCCGGTCATGACGATATTCTGAAAGCCGCCGTTTGATTCGGTGCCCATTTTCAGGCCGTTGCAGAGGCTGCTCAGGACGCAGTTGCTGACCGTCACATTTCTGCAAGGTCTTGCGGCGGTGCTCTTTAGGACGATGGCGTCGTCTCCCGAGGTGATATTGCAGTTGGAGATTAGGACCCGATGGCAGCAATCGATATTGATGCCGTCGTTGTTGGCGTTGACGCGGCTTCTGACGATGATTCCATCGATGAGCACGTCGTCACAGGCGAGGTAGTGCTGGACCCACATGGGAGAATTCTGGATTGTCACATCTTTTACCGTAACGTTTTGGCACTGGATAATTCGAATCATGTATGGGCGAACCTTATATGGTCCTTTGAAGGTTCGGCCCCGGCCGTCGATTGTGCCGTTGCCCGTGATGGCGATGCGTTTTAGCTTTTCGCCGTAAATCAGGCTTTTGTCGGTGTAGTTGTCCGTGTAGGACCTGAAGGCCTGAACTGTCGGGGGGTAGTCTTTGAGGCTGGAACTGCCCAAAAGTGTGGAGCCTGTATCGAGCCTGAGGGTGACGTTGCTTTTCATGTAGATTGTGCCTGACAGGAAAGCGCCGGGCGGGAAATAGACGATCCCGCCGCCATTTTCGGCGGATTCGTCGATTGCCTTCTGAATGGATTTGGTGCAGATTGTTTTGCCGTCCGGTTTGGCGCCGTAGTCGCGGATGTCATNNTTCTTCTCATAATTCCTTCTTTCTAATCGTTGTGATTTTTTTGTCGGTTATGCGTTTGCTATCAGATAAACCGAGTAAATAATCGCGGCGACACATCCCCAGCCGGCGAGGAATCCTATGACCGAGCTGCGGGATGGAATGAGTATCTCAAGACCGGTGTTTGGAAACAGGCTTCTCTTTTCGGGGACAACGACATCTGGTGGCAGGGTGCAGGGGACGGCCACCTGCTCGCCGGGCCTGACTGGGGTGCGGACGAGGGCGTAAAAGTTGTCGAGTTTTTCCCTGTCGACCGGTTTTGTCAGCAGGCTGACTATAACAGTGAGCAGGAATCCCGTCATAAGATAAAAAACCATCTGCCACGGCATATACAGTTCACCTTCCCACACCATAAAGTCAGGCAGCTTATCGGCGAAGTTTGCATGGAAGTCCCAAAGGACGAAATCGCCAAATGCGATTCTGCTGGTGAAAAGGAGGACGGCAAAACCGGCCAACGTCCCGGCCCAGGCACCGGCTACGGTTGTGCGTCTCCAGAAGAGGCCGAGCCAGAACGCGATTCCCATCATGGCCGAGACCTTCCAGAAAATCTCAAGTCCCTTCACGACGCCGGGCAGCCAATAGGCAAATGCGACGCCGCCAGCGACTATTACCAGCGAAGTAATTCGGGCGACAAGGACGTAGTGTTTCTGAGTTTTATCAGGTATCAGGGGCATGTAAACATTTTTTGTGAACAAGCCCGACGATGCAATCATAAACGAGTCGCATGAGCTCATTACAGAAGCAAGAAGGGCCGCAAGAAAAAGACCAAGCAGGCCGGGTAGTATTTTCGGCAGGAAGTCGGCGGCTATTATTCCGAATACGAGGTCGGGATGTTCGGGTTTAAAGCCGCGGCCTTGAAAATATGCAACGGCGGCAAGGCCTGTCAGACACCACGCCACTGTGCATACTCGTTTGACAAAGTTTCCACACATCCAGCCGACGCGTCCTTCGTTTTCTGTTTTACCGGCGGCACAATTGCCCATGGTATGTGGCTGGGTAACGATACCGACGAGACCGTTTATAGAAATCATTATTACATAGAAAAATCCAATCTCGCCGGGCGCTACGAGAGAAAACATTTCTTCGGCTTTCGGTCCTATTATATCGCGTATTCCGTCAAGGCCTCTGACCGAGGCAAGGACAAAGGGCAGCAGCAGAAAAGAGAAGATAACGGTTAGAACGCCCTGTATGAAGTCGGTAATGATTGCGGCGGAGAGGCCTCCGGCAATTCCGTATATAACGAACATCACTGTCATAACGGCGATAGCGACATTGGCATTGACGGAGCCTCCGGTGCCGGCATCAACAACGGCGCTTGAGCCCTTTAGCATAATGCCAATATTAATCGAGAGATTCAGCATCCCCACAACGGCAAACAGCTTCGCTACGCTGGGGCTAAACCTGGCTTCAAAGACATCGGCGGTTGTAATAGCCCTGAAACGTCTCATGACGGGCGCAATCAACCAGTAGAACGGCGTCGCGAATAGCCAGAGCCACTGGTACCATATACCGGAGAGGCCGTTTGTATAGCTTTTTGAGGCCACGCTTACGGCCTGGTCTGAATGTGTGCCGGTGCCAAAGGCGTGCATGACCATCATCGCCTTGCCGAACCTTCGAGGCATAAAGAAATCGGCGATGTTTTTTATTTTTCTTGCGGCCCAGACACCGATGCAGGTTATCCCGACAAGGTACAAACCCAAGACGAAAACGTCCGCAATGTGCAATCCCAGAAATGACATCTGTTATTAATTATTTTTTATTGGCTGTTTTCAAGGTTTTTCCATTCGGCCGCGGGCGGGCTGGAAATTAATCAGGGAAAACAACAAAAATAAATCGATAAATAAAAACCCCGCGGCGCATCCTTTCACCACGGGGAGAAAAAAACAATGTCCACAGTTCGCCCCGTAAGAGGCATTTTCCTTTTTTCGGGTCCCTTTTCCTCGGGGTCCATTAACGGAGTGCGGCCTGCATTACGATTTACGGATCTTTAGCCTCGAATATTTTCCGTGACTATTCCACACTCTCTTCCGGTATCTCAAGGTTTGTCACCGGCTTTTCCGGTATTTTTATTTCCACGCCGAGCTGTCCCAGTGTCAGGGCCACATCCGCCTGGTTGGGCTGAATTTCGAAACTGCGGCTGAGAAAATCCCTGGCGCGGACCTTGTCGTTTTTGCTTAAATAATAGTATCCGATTTGCTTGTAGTTTTCTGCAGAATTCGGCTCGATACGAATCGCCTGCTGATAACATGCGAGGACGTATTCATCAAGCCCCTGTCTCTGAAAGGCCATTGCAAGGTTGCGTGAGCCGGTTGAGGAAGTTGAGACCTGCCCCATGTATTTATGAGCCTGGAGCTTTGCCTTTTCCGTGTCACCGCTTTCGGCCATCATCTTTACCATTGCCGCCTGAGAATCCCGGTGGACAGGGTCAAATTGCAGTGCAATATTGTAATGATACTCGGCGGCAATGAGCAGGCCTTCGGCCTGATACAACTGGCCGAGTTCGAAATGGGCATCGGGATTTTCAAATTTTCGCTCGATTTCTCTGAGCAGCTGGTTTTTCCTCTCCTGGCCCATGGGCGGTGTGATTCTGGTTGTCCCGCTCGTCCTGATCCTGTCACTTTCGGTAGTTTCAGTGCACCCCGTGAGCAGCAAAGCGCAAAGGAAAAGCGCAAGGAGAGCATAAGGCGCGAAAGTGCGGAGTTTGATGGTTTTTATTTTTGATTTTTTGTTTTCGAGTTTGCTTTTACCGGCCATTTTATTCTCCCTAATTGAAAATCGAATTACTTCCATTTTGCCATCCTGCGCGAATCTCAATAAGCCCTGTTAGAGCCAACCGGTATGGCAGCTATAAGTTTTGATACCAAAAAGTTTGTGAGGGGGCAAGGAAAATTTTAATCCATTATAAAAATTCCCTTTTTCGATATTTCAGGATTAATCCCGTTATTGGTGGTGTTGCGCGAACAGATTTTGTTTGTAAGGTGGTAATCTGGGAGAGATGGAGCTTGATTATGGCGGTCTTAGGGGGTTCTTGACAATAGCCGGGAGATAACTTATGTTGTGTTTTTTTCATATATTTACGAACATAACGAGGTCTGAAATGGTAGTATCGCGTTTTGCCCCATCGCCAACAGGTTATTTGCACGTCGGCGGAGCCCGGACGGCCCTTTTTAACTGGCTCTGGGCCCGGCGGACGGGTGGTAAATTTATATTGCGTATTGAGGATACGGACCAGAAGCGCAATACTCCGACGGCGATTGAGCAGGTTATTGCGGACCTTCGCTGGCTCGGTATCGAATGGGACGAGGGTCCTGAGGTTGGGGGGGCAAATGGGCCGTATTTGCAGTCTGAGCGGCGGGATATCTACGATAAATACATAAAACAGCTTCTCGATGAGAAGAAGGCCT
The DNA here is from genome assembly GCA_011776225.1 of Phycisphaerae bacterium. Taxonomy (GTDB): domain Bacteria; phylum Planctomycetota; class Phycisphaerae; order Sedimentisphaerales; family Anaerobacaceae; genus CS2-K091. Next base: position 19,200 of record JAABXR010000113.1, on the reverse strand, counting down.
ATTATTGTTTCGATACTGCTGATGATCTTAAGGCGATGCGCGAGCAGGCGGAGGCGCAGAAGAAGGGGTTTGTCTATCCACGTCCCGAGGTTTTTCCCGATGAAAGCTGCGCCGAGANNTGTGACGGTACGCTTTGCGGTCGGCCGGGATGAGGAGATTGTGGTTGAGGATATGGTACGTGGCCAGGTGCAGTTTTCGGCCGGCGAGATAGGCGATTTTATTATCCAAAAAAGCGATGGATTTCCGACGTATAATTTTGCGTGCGTCGTCGATGATAAGCTTATGGGTGTGACGCACGTTATCCGGGGGCAGGAACACCTGATGAATACGCCGGGCCAGCAGGAATTATGGAAGGCTTTGGGTTTTGGCGAGCCTTTGAAGTATGCGCACATGTCCGTTACGGTCAGCGATACCGGCGGGAAGCTTTCCAAACGTGAGCGGCCGAAGGCTCTGCGTAAGGCCATCAAGAGTACAGAGGATGTAGACCTTGAACAGCTTGCGAAGGTTGGTGATATCAGCGTCGAAGAAATAAACGGCTTTCTTAAGGGTAAAACTACGCCGGACGTGCCCGCCATCGATGCGATGGCAAAATATCTGGGTGTTCATCTGCCTGAGATTAATGTTGTTGATTTCTTTAACAGTGGTTATCTGCCCGAGACCATGTTGAATTTTCTTGCACTGTTAGGCTGGAATCCCGGGGGGGACCGTGAAATTATGTTGCTTGAGGAATTAATCGAGTGTTTTGACCTTTCGCGGTTGACGAAGGCAAACAGTCTGTTCGACCGGGAGAAGCTTCTTGCCTTCAATACAGAGTACATCCGTAAAGTCGGCGGAGAAAAACTTTTTGGGCATTTTAAGGAGTACCTGAAGGCCGTCGAATCGCCGGTTATTGGGGCCGATGACGAGAAACTTGGCAGGATTATCGAAATTTGCGCAGGCGCAAGAACGTTGGCGGACATCGAGAAAAAGAGCAGGTTTTTGTTTTTGGGCGATGAGAGAATAGAATACGATGAGAAAGCGGTTAAAAAGGTCTTGCTTAAAAATGACGGATTGGCTATTTTATCGGTCGTTCGTGATAAACTTGCGGCTATGGAGCAGTTTACCAATGAGAATATCGAGAGTATGCTGCGGAGTTTAGCGGAAGAAAAGCAGGTCGGATTGGGGAAAGTAGCTCAGCCCTTGCGTGTAGCCATTTGTGGGAATACAATCAGTCCGCCGATTTTTGATTCGGTGCAGATGTTGGGTAAGGAAAGTACATTAGCCAGAATAGACAATACGCTTAAGAAACTTGGGCAAGGTAATCATGACTGCTAAAAGGAAACTTTTATTAAATTATTTAGTACTTTTAGCCTGGATTTTTCTGGGAATTCTGATTACTTTGACCTACTCAATTATATTGGGTATGTTATTTATCTTTAGTGGTTCGTTAGTGAAGAAGCTGTCTTCCCCATTCCCGAAGCATCGATTTAGATATTCCCATTATGGCTTGCCGGGAAAGGTTTATGCCGGTGTTTTAGGCGCAGGTTTGGCGGGTTTGGTGGCTCTTTCTTTTTACTATGGTTTCTTCAATAATAATGTTGCTTACCTGATTTACTGGGGTATGTGGATCATGCTTGTGGCATGTATTCCCGTATTCGTACTTGCGATCAGCGAAGAAGTGAAACTTGCAGAGGAGATAGATAAAAAGAGTGAGTCAGATTTAGGAAGTGAATGATGTCGTTGTTGGTAACGGGTTCGATTGGAATTGATACAGTTAAAACGCCTTATGGTGTGAGTGAGGACTGTCTGGGGGGGTCTTCGGTTTATTTTAGTATGGCGGCGAGTTTCTTTGCGCCGGTGCGGTTTGTCGGTGTTATCGGGCCGGATTGTCCATTTGATTTGGCGGAAGTCTTTGCCGGCAGGGATGTTGATTTGATGGGTTTGGAGGTAAGAGAGCAGAGCAAGACCTTTCGCTGGACAGGCACTTACAGTGATAATATGGATGACAGAAGAACGGATTACATTGAATTGAATGTTCTTGCCGAGGCGCCTCCCGATGTGCCGGAAGCATATAGAGACAGTAAATACGTTTTTCTTGCAAATACGACGCCGGGGCTTCAAATGCAATTGCTGGAGCAGGTACAGGGGCCTGACTTTGTAGCGGCCGATACTATGGACTGCTGGATTAAGGATGACCTTGATGATTTAAAGAAACTGCTTGGAAAAATCGACTGCTTAATACTCAATGACGGTGAAGCGCGGATGCTGGCGGACGATTATAATCTGATAAAGGCGGCGGAGAAGATTTTGGGTATGGGGCCGGGAGTGGTGATAATCAAGAAGGGAGAATCGGGTTCGATGATTTGCAGGGCGGGCGGGGAGCGGTTTATTCTACCGGCCTATCCAGCCGACGAAGTGAAAGACCCGACGGGCGCGGGAGACAGCTTTGCAGGTGGTTTTATGGGTTATCTGGCAGAGACGTGCAAGACCGATTTTGCCTCGTTAAAGACGGCAGTTGCGTACGGGACGGTGGTTGCCTCGTTTACGATTTCCGATTTTTCACTGGAGGGCCTGACGTCGATAAGCAAAGGTGATATCGACGGCAGGTTGGAGACTTTGCGGGAAGTAACGAGTTTTTAGTCAGGGCACGGTAAGATGCGATGCTTTATAGCGATAGATATTGACGAGAACAACAGGATGGCGCTGGGCGATTTGCAGCAGCAGTTGAAGAGCAAAGTCGATGTTAAGAGGAGCGACGTCAAGTGGGTGAAACCGGGGAATATACACCTGACGTTGAAGTTTCTGGGTGAAATTAAAGATGAGCAGGTTGTCGATATCTGTAATATAGTCAAGGAAGTTGCGGGCAGACACAACAGCTTTGAACTATCCATAGAATCGGTAGGCCATTTCGGCGGCAGAAGCGCAAGAGTTTTATGGGTAGGCACGGGCGAGGGGCGCGAGAAACTGTTAGAATTACAGAAAGACCTTGAGCAGGAACTGGCCTCGGCCGGCTGGCCCGCTGAGAAGAGGGCTTATTCGGGCCATCTGACGCTATGCAGGGTAAGGAATCCCAAAGCGGGTTTTAAGCTGGTGCAGATAATTGAGCAGTATAATGATTTCAAGGTCGGAGTAATGTCGGCAGATTCGATCTCGGTTTTCCAGAGCGAGTTGACGCCCGCCGGACCTATTTACACCGTGCTGAGTGAAAATAGAATGCAGGGAAGTTAAAAGTTTAAAGTTAGAAATGCAAAACCAAAACTTAAAACTTAAAAGTGATTTGAAGCACAGGTCATATGAGTATTCCATTAAGATGATAGAGTTCTTAGATACTCTACCGAAAGACGTCTCCACAGAGGTTATAACAAAGCAACTATTGAGGTCGGCGACATCTATCGGTGCTAATATTGTTGAAGCTAAAGGCGCCAGTTCAAAAAGGGATTTTACCAATTTCTTTAGTCATTCTCTTAAGTCTGCGAATGAAAGTTTGTATTGGCTTGGATTGTTAAGGGATGGAAAGAAAATGAATAATCCCCAAATAGAATATCTTTTAAATGAAACCAAAGAATTGGCAAACATGCTGGGTTCGAGTATCCTGACCCTGAAAGGAAAGAGATAAATTTTGAAATATAAACTGTGGTTTTTAGATTTTAGATTAAGCTTTTAATTTTAATGAGATAGGAGGTTGTACAATGGCAAAGACAAAGACGTCGCAAACAGGCAAAAGTAAGGTGGAGGGTTTGAAGCCGCAAAAAGGCGGGAAGGAAACGGCTTTACAGCGAGTGATTGCGCAGATTGAAAAGCAATACGGCCAGGGCTCGATTATGCAAATGGATGAGCACAAATACGCCAAAATCGAGGGTATACCGACCGGGTCGCTATCGCTCGACATTGCTCTGGGCGGCGCGGGGGTTCCTCGCGGCAGGGTTACGGAATTGTACGGGCCGGAGGCGTCCGGCAAGACTACGCTGGCGCTTCACGTGGTTGCAAGCGCGCAGCTAGCGGGTGGCGTGGCGGCGTTTATCGACGCAGAACATGCGCTGGACACAACCTGGGCCAAAAGACTGGGCGTCGATGTGAGCGGTTTGTTGGTGAGCCAGCCCGATACGGGTGAGCAGGCTCTTGAAATTGTTGAGATGCTGGTGAGGTCGAATTCGGTTGATGTTATAGTAGTTGATTCGGTGGCGGCACTTACGCCGGCGGCGGAGATCGAAGGGCAAATGGGTGACAGGCACCTGGGAGTACAGGCAAGATTAATGAGCCAGGCGATGAGAAAGCTTACGGCTGTCATCAGCAGGAGCAAAACAGCCCTTATTTTCATCAATCAAATCCGTATGAAAATCGGCGTGATGTTCGGCAATCCTGAAACCACACCCGGCGGAAGGGCGCTGAAGTTTTACAGCTCGGTCCGAATCGACGTAAGACGGCTGGCGACTATTAAGGACGGCGGCAGCGCGGTGGGGAGCAGGGTCAGGGGCAGAGTAGTAAAGAATAAAATCGCGCCGCCTTTCAGGGAATCAGAATTCGACCTAATGTTCGACCACGGAATCAGCTATGAAGGCGACCTGCTGGATATGGGGGTTGACTGCGGTTGCGTTGAGAAGACCGGGGCCTGGTTAAACTACGGGGACATCCGGCTGGGACAGGGCAGAGAGAACGCCAAGAAATATCTGGCGGACAATCAGGATTTGTGCGAGGAGATAAAAGATAAAATCCTCGTTGCCAAAGGTTTAAAGTCAGAGACGCAAGACGAGAGGTGAAATGCTAAGCGCAGAGCAAATCAGGAACAGCTTTATAGACTTTTTCAGGGACAAGGGGCACGAGTTTGTCCCCAGCTCGCCGATAGTGCCTATCGGTGACGAGACGTTGCTTTTCGCCAACGCGGGGATGAACCAGTTCAAGGACATTTTTCTTGGTCTTGTATCGCCGGATTATGGCCGTGCGGTTAACAGCCAAAAATGCCTTCGTGTGAGCGGCAAACACAACGACCTTGAAGAAGTAGGCAAGGACACCTATCACCATACGTTCTTCGAGATGTTAGGCAACTGGTCGTTCGATGATTACTTCAAGGCCGAGGCAATCGAGTGGGCGTGGGAGTTGCTTACAAAGGTTTGGGGAATCGGAGCGGAGAGCTTGTGGGCAACGGTTTTTGCCGGGAACGAGGCAGACGGCCTGCCGAGAGACGATGAGGCCGCCGGGCTTTGGACGAAGGTGACCCCGATACCTGCCGAGCGTGTTTTGGCTTTCGGCAAGAAGGATAATTTCTGGGAGATGGGTGAAGTCGGTCCCTGCGGTCCCTGCAGCGAAATCCACATCGACCTCGGGCCGGGTATATGCGATAAGAAAGGTGTAAGCGGGCATAAATGCGCGGTCAACGGTGGTTGCAGCCGGTTCATCGAGCTATGGAACCTGGTCTTTATACAATATAACCGTGCCGATGGGGATAAGCTGATTGAACTGGGCGCTAAATATGTTGATACCGGTGCCGGGCTGGAAAGACTGGCGGCGGTGTTGCAGAAAAAGGAGAGCAATTACGATACCGATTTGTTTATGCCCATAGTCGAAGGTATCGCCGAGATAACCGGCCACAAGTATACATCGAAGCTTAATAACAACGTCGACAATGCCTTTAGGGTAATATCCGACCATATTCGTTCTCTGACTTTTGCGATAACCGACGGTGCGACACCTTCTAATGAGGGCAGGGGCTATGTGATTCGGCGGATACTTCGCAGGGCTTCGAGGTTTGGCAGGGAGCTGGGGATGCACGAGCCGTTTATGTATAAGCTCGTGCCGGTGGTTGTTGATTTTTTAGGAGATGCTTTTGGCGAGATAAGGGAAAGGGCCGACTACGTTTCAACGGTGATCGAGTCGGAGGAGGAAAGCTTTGGCAGGACGCTGGACAGGGGTATTGAAATCTTTAACACCGCCGCCAAGCGGGCACAAAAATCAAAAGACAAAGTTATCAACGGCGAAGATGCCTTCCAGCTTTATGATACTTATGGCTTTCCTCTTGATTTGACGGAGCTTATGGCTGAAGAGCGCGGCCTCAAAGTCGATACGTCCAAATTTAACGAGCTGATGGAAGAGCAACGTCAGCGTGCAAGGGCGGCACAAAAGTCGGCCTCGCTAATTTCAGCTTTGGCCGATGTCAAACTACCGACGACTAAGGATTTGCATAAGTATCATACGGACAGTTTCGAAAGTGAGATAGTGGGCTTTGTTGATCAGAAGGGATTCAGGAACGAGGGTAGTGTTGAGGATGGCGACGAGGCAGGTATTGTTCTTGGCGGGACCTGTTTTTATGCCGAGGCGGGCGGCCAGGTCGGCGATTGCGGCGTGATAGAATCGGGTCAGGCACGGTTTATTGTTGAGAATACTGTCAGGATAGCCGATTGCGTGATTCACCGAGGTAAAGTCGCGGAAGGGTCGCTGGCAATGGGGCAGACTGTAAAGGCGGTGGTCAGCAAAGACAGAGACTCGATAAAGAAGAACCATACCGCCACTCATCTGTTACAGTGGGCTCTTCAGCAGGTGATGGGCAAATCGGTGGCGCAGCAGGGCAGCCTTGTCGGGCCGGACTATTTGAGGTTTGACTTTACCTGTCCAAAGGCATTGACGGGTGAACAGATAAAAAAGGTTGAGAATTTAGTGAGAGAGAAAATTGCGGAAAATTTGCCTTTAACGTGTGTTGTGATGCCGAGGGCGGAGGCGGAAAAACTGGGGGCCATGGCGCTTTTCGGGGAGAAGTACGGAAGCGAAGTCAGGGTGGTAGCCATTGGTGCGGCAAATGAAGAGCTTATTAAAGAGGCGTTTTCGCGGGAATTCTGCGGCGGGACGCACTGCGATAATACGGGACAAATAGGGAGCTTTAAGATAGTCAAGGAAGAGAGTATCTCGGCAGGAGTGCGCAGGATTACGGCACTTACCGGAGCGGGACTGTCCAAATATCTCGAAGAGCGGGGCGAGATTGTTGAAAGGCTTTCGGAGATGCTCAAGACAAGCGCTGAGGCACTGGTTGAGCGTGTCGAGCGGCTTATGAAGGAAAACAAGAAGCTGGCGAAGCAACTCAAATCGGGCATCCGACAGGCAGGCCCTGATACAATGGCCGAGGCCAAGAAACTGCTGGAGAAATGCGAAAAAGTCGGCAGTACTTCCGTGGTCATCGGCCGGCTCGAAACGACTTCGGTCGAGCGGGCCAGAGAAGCTATCGATATGCTCAAGAAGAAGGCAAAGTCGGCGGCTGTAGTTCTGGGCTTCGATGAAGAAGGCAAGGTGACATTGTTGGCCGGGATGACGGATGATTTGGTCAAGAAGGGACTGAAGGCGGGTGATATTGTGAAGGCGATCGCTCCGATAGTCGACGGCGGCGGCGGCGGAAGGCCCCAGATGGCGCAGGCGGGTGGGAAGAAACCGGAGAAAATCAAAGATGCTCTGGCCAGAGCCAGAGAGCTGATAAAAGAAAAGCTGTGCGAAGTTTGATTAATACTGGAACGGCTGATTTTTTATTACTTCAGTTTTTTCAGTGAATAAAGCGAGCAATTCTGCGTCTTGTTTATTAGGGCCCGTTAGTATTTAGCAACCAAACAAAGGGCAACTAATTGAGCCGGCGGGGACTCTATGATTAAGTTCTATTGCAAACACTGTGGCCAGCAAATCGGGGTGCCGGTGGGCTCTGCGGGCTCAGAAGCCAGATGTCCAAGATGCAAGAAGACAGTTTTTATTCCGGAAGCGGGGAGCACAGAGGCGGTTGCCGATGAGAGTACTTTAAGCGGCTCGAAGGGCGAGGGGAAATACGCGGGTTTTGATCGTGCTCTTTTTGATATTCCACAGGAGGAAGAAAGCGCAAGCCAGGCAGACAATCAGGTTGGCATGTCTAAAGAGGAATTTGAGGAATTCCGAAGAAACAAGGCGGCATTAGAAGAGTACGAAGCAATGCAAATCGGCAAACGGAAGCTGCCAGCCCTTATCGATGTGTTCCTGTATCCGACGAGTTTCTGGGGGCTGGTTTACCTTGTGCTTTTTATTGGAATAACATTGTTTCTTGAAGCTATGGGGAAGATACTTCCTTACCAGTTTTCCTGTCTTTACTCTATTAAGGTGACAGTTATCAAGGTCCTTGTTGTTTTATTTATGTATTGGTACTTTGCCGAATGCGTGCGTGACAGCGCCGACGGCGGTTTGCGGGCACCAAGGGTTATAGGGGACACTCCCGGCTTTTGGGATATGTTCAGGCAGATGGTGGATATAATTGTTTGTATTGTAATTTTCTTTGCACCGTTTTTTTTGTATGTTTTGATTACGAAAAAGGCCGGTATAATCTTCTGGTTTTTATTAATATATGCGGTATTTTTCTTCCCGATGGTGTTACTTTCTTTTGTTGTATTTGACTCTATTGCCGGTCTTAATCCCCGCCTGATTTACAAGTCGATATTAAAAACATTTTGGCCGTATTGCGGTCTTGTCTTATTTTTTATTGCAGCAGGGCTGCTGGTTGGTGTGCTTGGTTATAAGTCGAGCGGGTCGGTATATCTGTTTATTCTTGCTCGTTGTGTGGGATTTTATCTCTTGTTTGTCGCCGCCCATCTTCTTGGCAGGTTTTACTGGAAATATCAGGAAAGGCTCAAGTGGGATGTTCGACTGTGAGAGCGGGCGTCGGTTTTCAAGGTTTTTAAAAGGACAATCGAAATCTTGTCACGAGCGTTACAAACGGGTAATATAAGCGATGTGAGAAAAGTATAATTTAGCGACGGTTCCAATGATCAGTTTTTGCTGTAAACACTGCGGTCAGAAAATCCGGGTTCCGGAAGTCGGGGCCGGCAGAAAAGGTAAATGTCCAAGATGTAAAAATATAGTGCTTGTTCCGAAAGTTGAGGACACAACACCAGTAGCAAGCCCGGCCGAGCTTAAGACTTCAGAGATTGTCTCTGGGGACGCAATTCTGGATTCAAGTCGTTTTGAAATTGCACAAGAGGAGAAGACGGCGAAAAGGGGGACTTTTGAAGATAATGCATCTGATACGGCTATGGATGAATTGCAGAGGCTTCAGGGGAGCTTAAGGGAAATAGAACCCGAACCTTTGCCGGAGCGAAAACTGCCGTGGTTCGTGGATATCGTTATTTATCCGACGAGCAAAGCGGGCCTTACAATGCTGGGGATATTTATTGGTGTGCCGTTGTTGATGGAAGCTTTTGTGTTGGCTCTGAGTTTATTGACGGTAATATTTCTTCCTTTTTATGTGTTTTACTTATTCTTTTTGATTATAAGCTTACTTATAAATATTGTAATTCGCTTATACAGGTACTGGTATCTAAGTGAATGTATCCGAGATAGCTCTGAGGGTCAAATACGTGCTCCTGATACGGTAGCTTTCACACCGGGTCTGTGGGAAATGTTCTCGATATTTATGAAGATGTTCGTTTGTGTTATTGTTTTCACTGCACCGATGTATTTTTTTCTTCTCAAAGCCAAAGAGATCGAAAGAAGTTTCTGGCATTTGTTCACTTTCACTATCTTCTTTTTGTGGATTGTGGTAACTGAAGTTGGCAGAGNNTAGTATTCTTTTTCCCCATGTCCTTATTATCTGTTGTGATGTTCGATTCCTATCGGGGGCTGAATCCATTGGTGATTGCCAGATCAATATACAGTACAATTGCCCCCTATTGCGGTATGGTACTGCTGCTTTGTGTATTATGGCTGCCGGTAGTATTTATCAGGACATTTATCGTGACACAGGCGGTTACGCTTCAAACCAATCTGTACCTTTATTTACCGAGGGCCGTGAGCATTTATCTGACGTTAGTGGCGGCACATCTTATGGGGAGGTTTTACTGGCGGTACCGGGAAAAGCTCAACTGGGATGTCTGACATTTAATCCTGCTGTCGGATTTTTACACTCTTTGCGTGGGCGTCGAGGCCCTCAGCTTCGGCCAGGCGGATAATATCGGCGGCACTTTCAGCCAATTGCTCTTTATCGTATTCGATGATGCTCGTTGATTTGATAAAGTCGTTGGCACTTAAAGGACTAAAGAACTTTGCGGTCATTCCCGTCGGCAGAGTATGGCTTGGGCCCGCCCAATAATCACCGACCGCCACGGGTGAATAACCGCCGATGAATATCGCACCGGCATTTTCGATTTTGTCGGCGATTTCTCTGCTTTGGTCTCCACACTGAATCTGTAAATGTTCTGAAGCAAATTCGTTCGCCCATTCAATAGCATCATTTATATTCTCAAAGACAACAATTCCACAGTATTTCTTTAAACATTCGATGGTTTCTTCCGACCTGCTTAATTCTTTTATTTGTTTTTTTAGTTCGTTAAGAACATTCTGTGCAAACTCTTTAGAGTCCGTAAATAATACGGCACTGCCCGGCGCGTGCTCGGCTTGGCTTAGCATGTCGGCGGCGATCCATGCGGGATTTGCTTTGTTGTTTGCTATTATCAGTACCTCGCTTGGCCCTGCTATGGAGTCTATATCGATGAGCATGCCAAACAACTCGCGTTTGGCAAACTGAACCCATGTATTTCCGGGACCGACTATTTTGTGTACTTTTTTAATATTATTTGTTCCGAATGCCAGAGCGGCGACTGCCTGAGCACCTCCAATGCGATAGACTTCGGTAATTTTTAGTTCATAGCAAGTAGCCAGAATTGTCGGATGAATACTGCCGTTGTGTCTTGGTGGAGAAACAACCGCAATTTCTTTTACACCCGCAACCTGAGCAGGCACAGCAGTCATTATTACTGTACTTGGAAGCGGGGCGGAAGCGCCCGGGACACAGATGCCAATACGTTTTATTGGTGTATATTTTATCCCTGTATATTTTTTGTTACCGATAAAAATTTCATTTTGGTATTTTTTGACATTAGTGATTGCCTGACGCAATGAATCCAAAAGTTTAGGATTGTTTGTTAAGAGCTCATTATGAGCTTTTTTCAAATCTTCTTTATCTACTTGAAATTGGTTAGGTGTTAGTTTTAGTTTGTCATATTCTTCCGTAAACTCGGCTACTGCTTCATCCCCACGATTTTTGACGCTGTC
>JAABXR010000113.1:0-8126 GCA_011776225.1 Phycisphaerae bacterium | reverse complement strand
AGGATTTTGTCGAGTTGAGTGGTCAAATTTTTCTCCTATCGGGGGAAGTTACCGTGGCTATGGAGACGGGTAGTGCGATTGAGGAGCAGATATTTTTTGCCTTTGAATGTGGTTACAATTCCGGCGATTTTGAATCGCAGGGTATCCGGTGCGGCGGCCTGGGTGCGCTGTGCCAGTTCCAAAGCCTGGCAGGGTAATAAGCCAAGAGAAGTTTTTCCTTCATTCCTGCCGAGTGCGTCGAGGATAAAACTTACCTTGCGCCATGAGTCCTTTGTGCCGTAGGAGGGCTGTCTGATAAAGCCACATCTGTCAGCTAAAATAGAATCCTGCTTTAGTCTTGATTTTGTTTTACGGGTAATGTCGGTTTTAATTTCTTCTTTGTTTTCGTGGTTTATTGTGTGGTCAATCGTTTTCTTTCTGTCCGACATCTTGTCTAATAATTCCTTCGGTATTGTTACTACGTCGTTTGGCTCATTGATTTTCGGCCGAGGTTCCCGTTGCGGTGATTTTTCTGATGGCGACAGTTCAGGCTTTTTTGTTTTGGCGAGAGGGAGAAAATAAGTTGGGAAGATGAAGTTTTTGCCCCTGTATTGGGTGATGCTGCCGCCGAGCCTGTAACTTTTGTCAGAGCCGCTGTTGGCGTCGGCAATCATCCTTTCCAGGATCGATGACGGCAGCAGTTCCAATCTGGTTCCTGCTTTTAGAGAGGATTTGCCAACAGTGAAGTCCGATTCAAATTCAAAGAACCATCTTTCAGGAGTCGGGCTTCGCTTTGCCTCGTTGCTGTCGCCAGTAACCAGTCTGCCGTCAGCGCCCGTTAGTACGGAGCCATCCCGCAGCAGCACTTTTTGCGGTTTTTCCTGGCGGAATCCCGATGCTATGGTGACGACGTTTATAAACAACACTAAATATAAAATTGTGATTTTTCCGGCCATTTTATGAGTCAATAATCAAATCTATAATCTGCTCCGGTTCATCTATATGTTTTATGTGCCGGCTGCTTTGGGAATCGTCGGATGCAATCAAATCGAGCAGCGGCAGCCAAAATCCGCCTACCAGTATAATCGGTTTATCAGCGTCCAGAAAGCCTTTGTTTTTTAATTCCCAGACATTTGCCAATTCCAGCAATGTTCCTGTTCCGCCGGCCAAAACCACGTAGGCGTGCCCGAGTTTTATCAGTGTGTTGAGTCGCTCGTCAAGTGAATCAGTAACGATTTCACGAGTAATGTATTCATTTGCAGTGCTTGATTTGAAGGCCGCGCAAGTAACACCAATAATCTGGCCGCTGGCCTCGGCGGCCCCTTTTGCCGCAGCGAGCATAGTTCCGCCATATCCGCCGTTGGCGATGGTAAAACCGGCCCGGGCCAGCAGCCTGCCTGTTTTGTAGGCCAGGTTGTAAGCGTTGTCGCCGGGCCGGGCCCTGCCGGTACCGAATATTGTTATCGTCTTTTCATTCATTTTTATGGTCGATATAGTTAACCGACCGGCCTGTTTTAACTTCGATTGTTCCCCTTGATTCAAACATCACAAATTCTGTTCTTACCGTCAGGCAGATGCCCTGAGATTATCCTGCCAACAATCGTTTGTCCCGATTCGGTACTTCGTACAAATTAAACTATATAAGCTACCATAAATGCCTGTTAAAGATAGAAAAAAGTCTGATTTCTCGAAATAATTGGAGTTCATTAATCTTTTTTTTCAATACAGTAAAGATAATTTTCGATGCGTATGAATATACAGCTATCGGCAATAGCGGGTGAGGCAAAGCAACGCCCCTGCAGGTCGTTTTCGGCGAGCAGTTTATATTCAGAATCGGCTGCAATCACAGTTGTCAGGCCCTTCGTATTACAGGCGTAAACTCTGCCGTCACCTGCCACGAGGGACGATAAATGTCTGCCTTTCAGGCGGTTATTCCAAAATACTTTACCAGAGTTTACGTCATAGCAGGTCATAATACCTGTATCAGTAACCACAAACAATTTATCCTCGTAGATAACCGGCGAAGAGCAGCCCGGTGCGTTCCGACTCGATTGCCAGATGACGTCCGCTTTTGTATCTTTGCCCTTGCCGTTAAGACGCATAATTATGGTAGCCTTTGGCCCATAAGTTCCCCCGGCAATGCACAAAAGTTCTCCTGATCTGGTCATGCCGGCCACCATGTTTTGTATGGGAATTTCCTTCGTCCATAAAAGTTCTCCGGATTCAACATCGTATGATGCCACGTTTTCGCGGGATGCGATAATTAGCTGTATGTGAGCGCCATCTCTATATAACAAAGGAGTCGTATAACAGCCGTAAATATTCATCGGATTGATTTTCCAAAGCCTGCGGCGTGTTCGTTTTTCAAATGCGGCAATCCATGTTGCCTGCTTGCTGTTCCATTCACACTCCTGTACAATGAGTGCCTTATCATCGATGAATATTGGAGAACTGACGGCGCCGTATCTACTATTCTCAAAGTAATGTTTGTCTTTTTTGCTCCATAAAATATTGCCGTCCCAATCCAGACATGCTATTCCCAAGCCGAAGTTGACCATGATGTGCCTGTTATCGACGGCAGGTGTTGGTGTGGCGTATGAGTTTTCGTTATGCTTACGTTCTGCGGGTTCTACGAATACAGGTTGCTGCCATAGGATATTTCCACTTTTCATATCCACACATACGACCACACGTTCTATTCCAAGTTGTGTTTGCGTAAAGTTCGGAGGTATGAAGACCAGCGCAGACAACGCTATCAGCAGCAGTACAAAAAACAGTGCCCATTTGTTTCCAAAACCCCATATATTTTTTAATCTCCAGCGGACTTCTATTCGCTTTATTACATACCAGGGCGCCATTATTGTTCCACGAGGTGTAAATGTGTGTTTATTCCTTAATTGAATTTTGAAGCAATTCAAGATATGCCAGAAGGCGACGAGCAGGGCGGGAATTGTGAATATTATCCTTTTATACAAATCGACCTGTAACTTCCATTGATCCAAAGGCGTAAAGATTACCAGAAGAGGCGCAAGCAGGAAAACCGTGACAGAACCTAACAAAGTCCAGATTGATTGTGCCCTAAACCAACCCGCGGACGCAGCCAATCCCAGTAATGCAATCGAACCGGATGTAAGCCAAATTGCTGCCGGTGCCCCCTTATCCATTGACAGGAGATTCGAATGATAGCCTCCGAGACTCGACACGAGGAAATCAAACCTTCCAAACACCATTTCGAAATATTGCGGTTTCATCGTGGCGATTAATTCAATACAAACGAAACTAAGGGATATAATCCAGATAAACGGCCGGTTAAGCCGTTCAATTAAACTGTGTTTTACAGCAGGATATTTCTTTTGTTTTTTTCTCTGCCACGTTATATAAACGTATACAGCAGTTCCTATGGCGAAAGCTACGGCGAGTCCTAAACCGGTTGTTTTCACAAATTTACGTGAGATTACAAATTTCGTACTTTCGTATGCTGTTGTCAAAACGACCTTGCCTTTGCCGACGACGGGCGAGGAGAAACCTTCCCCTGGAATCGTAGTCTTCCATCTAATGTTGCGACCGGCGGCATTCCATGTCTTTGGCAAATTCTTCTCGTTTGAAATACCCAAGCCATTTGGTCCTCGCCATTGCGGCCACTGCCCTTTTAAACGGTCATCGAACTCAATCCCGAGTGCTTCAACGCAAATGAGCATTCCTCCCAGTAGAATAGTTATGAAAAGTGAGGCCGACAAAAAACAGCACCTATTGGAATTTTGCATTAATACCTCTTAATTTTTCAATTTTAACTTAAGTTCCGCCGGAATCTTCTGATTTGTAGATTAGCGATTGTCTCAATTTCACACTCTATCAAAATCAAAACAGCCAATTTAGCATAAATCTATGTTAAACGCAAATTTTGAGAAGTTTGTTTTCCATGAGTGCCTGCCACGGACGATGTATCGCATTTCAGCAGATTTGGGCCGTTGCGAGCGAAGTACAATAGTCTTGGTTTGCGATTTGTGCTTACTTATTCGCTGTTATTCGTATGTTATACTTCTATGTTCCTTTATGCTTTTTCTCTTTACTAAATCTTCATAATCCTTCATATAATATTGTCATGAAAATGCAATTAAGACTTTTGCCTTGGTCGAAAGTTGTGAAGGCCGCCCTTGTTATAAACATAATGCTCAAAGAGTTTTGTAATTATTTCCAAAGAAAGGGCAAAGGCATTTATTTAAATTTGTGCGAATTTTGCGATGTTAAAATTCTCAGCTTTTAAAATCTGGACAAAATACCCGCATTTTTGGCGTTGGTTTGTGAACATATTAGTGGCATCAGTATGGGGTTATTACGCTTATAAAGGCCTTATGAATTTGAGTACAAAGAGTTATCTTGGACTGAATATCGCGATGTTGTTGAGAAACACGAGCTTAACATTATTATTTTTACTGCGGCGTCCGTCCAGGCTCACCTCGCAAAGGCTGAGAGATTGGTTTGTGGCGATAGCCGGTACTTTTATTACATATCTCTATACGACCAGGGGTAATAAGCCGATCTTTCCTTCATTGGTGCCGACAGTGTATGTTGTTATGGTGACAGCGGCATTTCTGAGTGCAATTGCCGTTGTGAGCCTTGGACGGTCTTTTGGTATTGTGCCGGCCAACCGTGGTATCAAAACAAAAGGTCTTTACGCAGTTGTTCGTCATCCAATCTATTCTGTATACATTATGCATGATATAGGGTGGAACCTTAACTGTTTTTCGGGTCTTAATGTTTGTGTATTTTTATTATATTGTCTGTTGACATATGGGAGGGCGAAGTGTGAGGAGAGGCTTTTAAGGCAGGACCCTGCTTATCAGGAATACGCGTTAAAGACGCGCTATATGTTCCTGCCGGGTATTATTTAGCAACATTACTCAAAACGTAATATGATATGTTGTATTTATGAGGGGCTTTATCGCGAGGCAGGTTAAAGCTTTTAAAGAAATTTTCGGGCGTTTTCTATTGGAGTGTGTCTGAATTGAGGCGAGATGGGGTACAAATGCAACAATACGATTCGGGTTAACATTTGACGTAATTGTGAAAAGGAAAGCGGCCCTGCACTTAATTGTGCAGGGCCGCTTTTAAATAACAGAACAGTAAACCACACAGACTATGGTGGTGGCGGTGGCGGTGGCGGCGGTGGTGGCGGCGGCGGAGGTGCAGTTGTTCCTCCTCCCGTCGTTCCACCTGTTGACGAGCCGGGGTCGGGACCACACTCATTTACCAACAGTGAATCCGTTTTGCCACTTGGCTGGCTCGTATCATAAGCTGCACAGAAAGGCCACATTCCCTGCCGTTTGTCCGTCAATCCTCCCAGTGTGGACCAATGTGTATAGATATTATCCTCATCGACACCACACCACGATTGTTTTTCGAAGTAGACGTGGTTGTCCATAAACAATACGTTCTGTCCCTCCCTTTGGTGAGCAGCGGCATTTCCCAATTGGGAGAATTTGATGCCATCGGCGTTCTTATTGTTGTTGTCCCACTTGAAGTCTTCAGAATTCTCAGCATACCAGTCTAAATGCGGGTTCCTGTCAGCAGCAACGGCCATGCCCGGTTCGCTTGACGCGGTGCTGAGGAAGCGCTGGTTGTAGGGCATGTGGTAGGAGTAGCTGCAGTGATTGTATGGGCCCTGATTAATACTCCAATTGGAAGGACCGAAATCCCATGCGTCCTCATCTTCAAAGTTCGTTACGTAATCGGAAGCTTTGAAGGCCTTCTTGGTCGGCTCACCCTTGCAGACAAATGACTTTGGTGTCACTTCTGCATATTTTACCAGGCAATAGAAGCTTGATGAGACAGTAGCCTGGCCGGGATTGCCATAGGCAGTAGCTCTATCGGCAGCAGCCCATTGAAGAACCCTGTCAGCCCACGCGGTCCCGGTAAAACCTGCTCGCGGAAAGTCGTTGTCGTAATCGTTTGCATAAATGAGCATCGCCCTTCCGATACCGGAGAGGTTGGAGCCGCAGACCATTCGGAAGGCGATTTGCCTTACCCTTGCCAGGGCCGGCATCAAGATGCCCATCAGCAGAGCTATGATCGCGATCACGACCAACAGCTCAACTAATGTAAAACCTTTTCTTTTTCTTTTCATTGTTGTCTCCTTTACTTTATTTGAGATTCGCAAACGCCACCGTTCTTAGACACGCTTTAGTTGTTTTTTAGTTCATTAATTTAATAATGGATAAATGCAGCTAAATACTGCCACGTAGGTACGTAAAAAATCTTTTTTCTGCGAATCTCCTTACATTGTTTTCAGCCTAAAAACGGTCGTCGAAATTGCATTTTTCCAGTAAAGCCCTTATATTGTTTGTCTCTGCATTCAGAGCTATTTTCAGCGCGATGTTAAAACCCATATAGATATTGAAAAACTTTTTTGCAGGCAGGTTAGGGATATGAAAAAAAAATCAAGTTATGATAGCGTTTTAAGTTATAATAGGGTTTTTAACCTACCTTTTACTATTCCGATAATAACACAAAGTAAATACGGTGTCAAATAAAATTTCGGCAAATTTGCCAAAAATATTGAATTTTCGGGAAATTTGCTTAAAATTGTGGTTTTTTGGGTTGGAATCTTGGGCATGGTGTCGCAAAGCAGCTTTGAAAACGTAGAGAAATTGCTCAAAAAGCACAATCAGAGCCATATTCTGTCATTTTGGGGGGAGTTGGGTGAATCTGAGAGGAAAAACCTTCTGGGACAAATCCAGGTGCTGGATTTTGCTAAAATAGCGGACTTGGCAGCTAATTTAAGTACAGAATCCTCATTATCTGACATAGATGCCGAATTGGTTCCCGCCGGGTCCTACGGTCCTATCGGAGCCGACGCTGAGCAAAATCTAAAGTACGATAAAGCCATCGAATTGGGGAAAAAACTGATATCAGAGGGCAAGGTTGGAGCTTTCGTAGTTGCCGGCGGTCAGGGTACGCGGCTTGGATTCGACCGGCCCAAAGGTGATTTTCCCATCAGCCCTGTAAAAAACAAGACGCTGTTTCGAATCTTTGGTGAGTCCATCACGGCGGTATCGTCTAAGTACGGGGCCGCCTGCCCCTGGTATATTATGACCAGTCCAATGAACCATGCCGACACCAGGGAAATTTTTCGCTCTAATGGTTATTATGGTCTGCGAGAGAGAGACGTTTTTATATTCGAGCAGGGAACGCTGCCGAATTTTAGCTTCGAGGGTAAAATCCTGCTTGCCGAGAAAGGTCGTATAGCGTGCTCTCCGGACGGCCACGGCGGGAGCCTGAAGGCGCTTTACAAGAGCGGGGCTGTCGACGATATGAAAAAACGCGGTGTAGAGTTTATAAGCTACTGGCAGGTAGATAATCCTTTAGTAAATATTTTTGATCCACTCTTTATCGGCCTGCACGCACTGGATGAGGCTGAGATATCCTCCAAGGCCCTGGTGAAGACGGGGCCAATGGAAAAGGTCGGCAACTTCTGTTTGGTCGATGACAAGGTGACGGTCATCGAATACAGCGATTTTCCCGATGAGGTTGCCGAGAGACGAAATCCCGACGGCTCACTGGTGTTCCAGCTTGGCAGTATAGCCATTCATATCATTAATGCAGGCTTTGTTGAAAAATTGAACACAGGGGTTTTGTCTCTACCTTTTCACAGGGCGGTGAAAAAGATTCCTCATATCGACCAGTCGGGAAGGTGTGTTGAACCCGCCGAGCCAAACGGTATTAAGCTGGAAACGTTCATTTTTGATGCGCTTCCGATGGCTTCGAAGTCGATCATTCTGGAAACGGAGCGGAGCGAAGAGTTCGCGCCGGTAAAAAATGCAACGGGTGTTGATAGTGCCGAAACTGCAAGAGAGATGATGATTGCACGTGCCGTTAGTTGGCTGGAATCGGCCGGGATTACAGTTCCGAGGAAGCCGGACGGCTCGGTTGACTGCGTAATCGAAATCGCCCCCAGCTTTGCGCTGGAAAAAGATGACATCAAGGCAAAGCTAAATCAGATACCTGAAATAAAGCCAGGGGACGAGGTGTATCTGGCCTGAGTTGCGTTGTCTTCAAATTTTTGCGGGAAAATAGTGGCCTCAATCCAAAAGTTTACTTTTACTTAATTGTCCCTGAAGAATAATTTAAGATATTTGCTGATAAAGGTT
>JAABXR010000276.1 GCA_011776225.1 Phycisphaerae bacterium | reverse complement strand
GCCCCCGTAAGAAGAGCCTGGCCTATCGGCTCACCTTCCAGGCCCCAGATAAAACGTTGAACGACAAAATTGTGGCCCAACAGCAAGCACGCATTGTCAATCGTTTAGAAAAAGAGCTAGGGGCGCAATTACGCAGCTAAAGTTTAAATTAAGCGTGCCAAAGGAACCGGGTTTTTGGGTATGTTACCCGTATTAACGAAAAACCCTGTTCCTAATATCTTGGCCTATATGGCGGGTGAGGTTTTAGCCGATTCGAGATTAAACCAAAATAGGCTGCCTCACTATGAAAATAAGTGTTTGTAGTAACGACTTCAGTCGTTCATGGCCTCGATCCCGAAGCCGAAAACGACTAAAGTCGTTACTACGAATTTTCATCCTCGGTGATGCGTCTTGGCTCGTGATTACTCCCTTCGAAAATCAGCATGTCGCAATGGGACGCTCTTGATGGATCCGTGATCCGTCCTATATGTTCCGCTCCCAGGATCTTCGATAAAACGCCGGTTACGGACCGGCTTGGAGCGATCGATCCCTTCTTCTCCCTTCCCCCTCTTCCCCTTCCTAGGGTGTGTCCTAAATTTTAGGNNCCCTTCCTCGGGTGATTTGACAGAGCCCTCTCTCCTCACTATAATTAGATGCTTTTTGATTACATAAATCTAAGATTGAAGCTTTGTGCCGTAAAGTAGTGATGGTATGTCATTCCAAAAGCGGCTTCGGGAATGATAGGCTTCCCTGCTTATGGAGACTGATAATCACCTTGAGGAGAAAGGAATGTTTGACCGGCGACACCCATGGTGGCCGTTCGTGGTAATACTGATTTTTAGTTCGCTGGTTATAGTTGCCTGTGGAGATTTAGTTGGCGTCGTGGAGGAGCGTGCTACGGCTCAATCACAGACTGGTGCCCAAGAAACTGTCGATCAGGCAACCCCGACCTCTAAGCCAACGCTCACACCAACCGTTGAGATTCGCCCGACAGATACACCAGCTCTGTCGCCACCGACACCAACATCTTTGCCAACTAACACACCATCTCCAACCCCGGAACCGGCCCAGGCTGGTGAGGCTGGAGAAGATAAAGATATCGTTACGCTTACGTCGACCCCAACGCTAGCCTCACAAATTACAGAGGTGATGGTTGAGATCCCAGGTGGTGAATTTACTCTGGGTAATGACAACGGCGAGCCTAACGAAGGTCCAGCCCAGCAGAGCTTTCTGGACACCTTTTTGATGGATGCCTTTGAAGTAAATAATGCTGATTTCGCTGCCTTCGTCGAAGCCACCGGCTATGTTACCTTTCGAGAAAGGGAAGGCAGTCCACAAAGTTGGCGTACTGCCTTCGCTGAAGGAAAAGAACGGCACCCCGTTGTTTTTGTAACTTTTGACGATGCCCAGGCCTTTTGCGAATGGGTCGGTAAACGTTTGCCAACCGAGTTTGAATGGGAGAAAGCAGCCCGTGGTCCGGACAATTTTTTGTACCCTTGGGGCAACGAGTATGATTCCGTTGCCTTCAACGGCAAAGAAAGCGGCGTACGGGGCACGGTTGTTGGCGGCAGCTATCCGGCTAATCCCTACGGACTTTTTGATATGGCCGGTAATGTTCGGGAATGGGTTGCTTCCCCCTATGTAGCCTACCCTAACAGCACTTATCAAGATAAATTCTACAGTGAGACTTATCGAGGCATCCGGGGAGGCGGTTGGTTTGATGAGGGGGAGTTTGTTTCGGCGACCAACCGTAACAGCGGCGATCCGAA
>JAABXR010000151.1 GCA_011776225.1 Phycisphaerae bacterium | reverse complement strand
CTATCTCACTGACGCCCCAAATTACCCCAAATTACCAATTCCGTCAATTCAAATTCATAAGCCAAATTTTTATACAATTAAAAGCCTCTTTTTAGCCAGTTGATTAAAAGGCCATTTCGTTGGTCTTGTGGTCGATGGCGAATCTCTGTGGCGAAAGTTTACTTTCAAAGCAGAGCTTGCCAAGAACACCAAACTGGCAAAAACTTTAACTTTATGATCCTTGCCTACTTATAAAGTAGGTCTGCGTTAATCTGTGTTCTCCGCGATTAAATATTTCTTCGTGCCCTTCGTGGTTAAAAAATCCGTGAAATCAGTGAAATCCGTGGTTAATAATGTTATAATCTCTCTTATGAGATTGCTGCGGGATAGAATAAAGGATTTTTTCTTACCCACCTTCAGCGAGTTATCGCTGTTTATGATGAGTCTCTCTTTCCTTCTTGTATTATTCTTCAGCCAATCTATGAGAGCAGGATTTTTTAAATTCCTGACTGTGCCTTGTCGCGACACCCGCATTTTTGCCTTATTAGTGTTTTTTGGGGCGGGCCTGGCCCTGTCGATATTTCACGTCTTCACCGACCGGCAAAAGTCCAGAATTGAAAAATATGCCATGCTCTTTTTCGCGGTCATGGCAAATGCCATCTGCGGCATCCTGGCCAGTCTCCATATTTTGGGTATATCAACTAAGGCTCCCGATGCATTTTTCATATTGCGCGTATGGGATTTATTGGATCCTGAGGATGCCCCTTCTGTTGTTTCCCGCATATACCTGATATTACCGGTATGGAACATTATCAACTGCGTGCTTTTGATTGTTTCATTCCGTCTCGGCTGGATTACCGATAAAAACATATCGGATGAAAAGGCTGGCCGTCTCGAAATCTTACTCGGTTCTTTAATTACGGCAGTCATCTTTGTAGTTTGCCAGTTTATCTTCAAGCTCTACTGGGCCATCACCTTCTCAATCTGTGTTATATATGCCACAAGTTTTAGCGATGCCTTTGGCTCTATTTTCTATCCCGAGCGCAGGCAGGCAGCGCTGGCAAATCTTGATAGTCAGGGAACGCCCGGCCCGGCTGAAAAATCAGAAACATGCCGCCTGTGCGGAAGGCAAATCCAACCCCCCGAAACACCATATGTTATTAACAGGAAACTCATCGTCTGCAAACAGTGCAACGACAATATCCAAAGCCGCACATAACGACCTTAATAACCTAACCGATATGGACTCTGCAAGGCCCTAACCGATATGGACTCTGTAAGGTCCTAAGTGATATGGACTCTTAATCGCTTTCTTTTTTCTTGGCGTACTGGGCCACGATTTGCTGCTGCACGTTGGACGGAACCAGCTCATAATGGCTCAGAGTCATCGAATAGCTCCCCCGTCCGCCGGTAACGCTTTTTAGCTGGCTGTTATACTGCGCAACTTCCGCCAGCGGCACCTGTGCTTTGATAACGATAATATTGCCCGGCAGCGTGTCCTGCCCTAGCACTCTTCCTCTTTTTGACGACAAATCGCCCGTAATATCACCCACGTTCTCCGCCGGGATTGTCACTTCGATATTCACAATCGGCTCCAGCAAAACCGGCTTTGCCTTCAACACTCCGTCCTTAAACGCCTCCCTCCCCGCCGCACGAAACGCAACTTCCTTCGAATCCACCGGATGGTGCTTGCCATCGTAGATCGAAACTTTAACATCCTGCAAAGGGAAGCCGGCGACGACGCCGTTGAGCATGACTTCGTTTATTCCCTTTGCCACGGCCGGTTCGAACTGGCGGGGGATTGAGCCGCCGAAGATGTCCCAGGAAAATTCGAGCGCGGGGTCGGCTCCTCGTTCGGTGGGTTCGACACGCAGATAGACTTCGCCGAACTGGCCTGCGCCGCCGGTCTGCTTTTTGTGCCGGTAATGACCCTCGGCCTTGGTTGTAATCGTCTCTCGGTAGGGGATCTTGGGCTCCTTCGTGTTTACAGACAGCTTCGAGCGGTTTTCCATCTTCTCCAGCATTACCCGCAGGTGCAGGTCGCCAAGTCCGCTGGCGACGAGTTCTTTTGTCTGCTGGTCTCGTTTAATCTTGAAGCAGGGGTCCTCCTCGCATAATTTATCGAGCGCCGAACTTATCTTTTGCTCGTCACCCCTCGAAGCCGGCTCCAGTGCCAGTGAATACATCGGCTCGGGCACGGGCGGCTGAACAAAGCCGCCGGCCGCCTTGCCGTCGTGTATAAGGTCCCCGGTTTTTAACTCGTCGACCTTTGCCAGCGTAATAATATCGCCTGCTATACCGGCATCGACTTCATTGTTTTCGCCGCCCTGAGATTTGAGGATATGGCCCGGCCGGATACCCTTTTTCTCGTCGTTACGCAGCAGGTTCGTGTCCGATTTTATCGTCCCGCTGAACAGCCGGATCGTGGAGTACTTCATATTCGAGCGAGGATCGAACGCGGTGCGGAAGACAAGTCCCGCCAGCGGGGCGGCGGGATCGGCCGCAAGGTCTGTAGATTCTTCGCCGGATTTGAGCTTTGTAGGGGCGGCTTGTGTGGGTGAGGGCGTGTATTTTGCGATAATATCGAGAAGCTCTGTTACGCCGATTTCCTTGCGGGCGTTGGTGAAGACTATCGGCACAAGCGTGCCAGCCTTGAGGGCCTCCACAAAGACAGCGGCGATTTTCTCGGCCGATATATCCTCACCGCCAAGGTAGCTTTCCATAAGGTCATCGTCGGCCTCTATAACGCTTTCGATTAGCTCGGTGTGGGCCTGGGCGACGTCCATCAGGGGCGAATCGCCGGACTCGTTCTCGATGCAGTCGATAACGGAGCCCTTGTCGGCGGCCGGGAGGTTGGCGCACCGGCATTGCGAGCCGAAGGATTCCTGTATGTTCTTTAGCAGGCCCGGCAGGTCGATATTGTCAGCGTCAATTTTGTTTACCACGATGATGCGGGGCATTTCGGCCTCGGCAACCAGCGCCGAGAGCTTGCGCGTGTTCGTCTCGATGCCGGCGGTGGCGCTGATTACGATGACGGCGGTTTCTGCGGCCGGGATCGCCTTTATGGCAGGGCCTATGAAATCGGGCGAGCCCGGCGTGTCGATGATGTTCAAAAGCTTTCCTGCGTGCTCGGCGTGCACCACCGCAGAGCCTAATGAGTGCTGATGCTCCTTTTCCTCGTCCAGGAAGTCGCAGATGGAGGTCTTCTCGTCTACGCTTCCCAGCCGGTTCGACGCCCCGGTTTTGTGCAGTATTGACTCGGCCAGCGAGGTCTTTCCGCTGCCAGCGTGCCCTAAAAGTACGATATTGCGAATGTTGTCCGTATTTACCACTTTTGTACCTCAATTATTCTCTATTTACCGTTTTAGAACTCAAATATCTTCAAAACCCCGTAATATATAGCAACAGCACCAAAAAGGGCAAGGTTTTTTTTGACTTACTTGAAAAGTAAGCAAGGATTGCTTTAGTATCTCGTGAATCGTGAAGCGTATCTCGCCGGTTGAGGCCGGGATGATGTAGCATTTCTACCGTAGGCCGCGATTCGCATCAGACAGTATCACGTAGGCATGAAATGCCGGAGTGAGTAAAAACAATGCGAACCGAAGGTAGAAATGCGAAATTGGTTGTCGTATTTGGTTGACAACCGGCGTATTTTTGGTTATTATGTAATTATCGTTTGGAACGTGAGATGTTAGGGGTAGCGTATGGCTCGTATAGGAGAAACTGGGCCGTTGCATTTGTTGTCATTTGGGGGCAGAAGGATAACTTTTTACGAAATTTCTCATTCGACTTTTTTGCAGGATATAGGTTTTTTACGCGCACGTGTTAAGAATTCTTGAAGTGGAGTATTGTTATTTTGGAGGTAACAATTTGAGGAAACAAATACAATATAGACAAAAACGATCTAATTAGGATAAGGAGAATTAACAATGGCTAGAATAGGTTTTGGGTTCCTTTTGGGAGCCTCTTGGTCGATAGAACCAATGGTGCAGAGAGAGAAATCTTTAATTGAAAAGATAAAAAAACTTAGTTATGATGGAGTACATTTGGATGAACCGGGTAAAGTCATGATAGATGGGGGTAAGTACATTTCAACCGAGAAAGATGCAAAAGCAATAAGAAAGGCTTTTAAAGAGGCTGGCATCATTGCAACGACATATAGCTATGTCTCTGTAGATGAATCGACTGGTAGCTCTAATAGCCAGATTCAGGCCGAAGGATTCGCCGTTGGTACTTGTGAAACGGTAGTTGATGTTCAATGTGATACAAGTGAAGGCGGCCAAAGTCAGAATGAAGGGGGCGAACAACGTGAAGGCCAGGCGGAAGGAGCAGAAGGCTTGGGCGGTGATGATGGTGGGAGTGGGGAGGAAGACGACGAATCAGAACCACCAAAGCCGCCTCATCGGGCAGCCGAAGGCGGCGATATAGGGAAACGATTCCCCTCCATATTATTGGTTGTTGTTGTATTAGCACTTCTTACTATTCTGTTCAACCTAACATACCTAACTATTAAGATTGGCACTTCCTTAGATGTGGTCAATGGAAAGATCATTGCGGCTCTTTGCTCTATTGTTGCTCTGCTATTGACTTTCATCTACAAAGTCTTCCTGTGGTTGAACGGAGATAAGCCGAAAAAAGAAGATCAAATAGACAGCAACTAAGACAGGTTAATGTAATTGAAGATAAGCATTACCTATGTTTTTGAAAAAGGTCATTGCGTAGATAATGGCAAGCATAGGGATGGCGCAGTGCCTTCGAGGCACGTAAGTAGCGTTTAGCGTACGGTGTACAATCCTTCGACTTTGCTCAAGATAAACTCTGTAGTGAAACTTAGCATTTCTACCGTAGGCCGCGATTCGCATCGTACAGTATCGCGCAGGCATGAAATGCCGGAGTGAGTAAAGAAAACGCGAACCGAAGGTAGAAATGCAGAGGGAGAAGTAAGGGGTAAGAAGTAAGGATTTTGAAATGGTGTGCAGTGCACCCCCTACCGATGAGATTTCCCGCGTGTGCAAAATAAATTTTGCACACGCTACCAGTTCTACCTGTTCGAAACCATGTAGGGTGTGCAACTTGTTGCACACGCGGAATCTATTCATTAACAAATACATTATTGACACTCTCCTGCATTTTTTTCAAATCTACTTTTCCATAATATCCTGATTCAAAATATTTATGATATGTTGACCAGGGCCACTCAACAACATCCTTAACCAATCCATGTTTAACAGGATTATAATGAATATAATCAATGTGACTCTGCAAGTCTGGCTCATTTCTTATCTGATGCTACCAGAATCTTTTTTGCCATATGCCGCGATGACGGTGCTTTAATCTTGAATTGCTTTGGGTAGATTCATCTCCTCCTTCTTTTAAATAATGTATAGTAAAATCCCTTTTAATTAACGACCATCTTATCGAAAAATCTGCGTCACCTTCGGGCAACTTCCATACACAATGTAAATGCTCCGGTAAAAGACACAACGCTACAGTTGTGAAATGTCGTTTCGATCGTACCTTCTCAAATGCATGACGCAGACACTTTCTGGCAATTTCATCTGTAAAAATCTTGCGTCTTTTATAGCAGACAACTGTAAAAAAATAATATCCTCCACAAAATTTCGCTCGTCTATAATGTGACATAGAAACATCATAATTATTTTTCCCGCGTGTGCAAAATAAATTTTGCACACCCTACCTGTTTTGTGTGGATTAACAGGAAACGATTGAAGTTTTTCATGTTGTTTTGAAGTTTAAATATGCGAATTGGCCGTAGTATTTTCTCGCGGCCGCGTCGTATGCCTTCGCGGCATCAATTTCGTTTTTGAAGATACCGAGGAAGATTTTTTTGCCGTTTGCCTGAATTCTTGCGGTCCATTTGTTTTCTCTTTTAAAGAAAGAAACTCCTTTATATTTTGATGAGTGGTTTCCCCTTTGCTTTCTCTTGTTCCATGAGTTCTGTGCGTTTGATGCGAGTCTTAGGTTTGCTTTTCTGTTGTCTAATCCGTTATGATTGATATGGTCTATGAATTGGCCGGGGCGTGCGTTCATAATCACCCGGTGCATCCGTACAGTCGTTTGCCTGCGGTAGCCGATTGTAACATATCTTGCTGCATAGTCGCTTCGAGGGGACCTTACAACGTACCATTTGTGTTTTGAGAGGCGGGGGTAGTCTTCGGGATCTACGATAGCGTATTTTCCCTGTGTAAGTGGTATTCTTCTGAAAGGGTAGCCGTAGCGGAGGCGACGATATAAGAGCAAAGCGAAAACGAAGATTCGCTCAATCAAAACGGGAATTGAAAATGTGATTTTAATAATTAGCCGCCCCCGCCACCTTATGGGGAGGCAGGGCGTGCGCCGCACACCCTGCCCAATGTCAACCAACCCCCCAAATCATCAAATTTTAGACAGCATGTAACTCAATGATCCCCGGCGTTTGTCTTAAGAAATTGAATTTTGAACCTTTCATATTGTTTCGCCTGCCCCGGTGTGTCTTATGCCGGGGTATTTCTTATTTTTTTCTCACCGAGGGGCAAAAAAACATGTCCCTCTATAAATGCACGAATGTGCGCATTTGATTGAAAAATCGGCGATTTTTTCGATGCGGAATTTTCGTAACTTGTTTATGTAGGGGGAGTAAAAATTTTTTTATTTTTCCCGTTTTTACCTTTTAGGTATGTGCGCTTTTGATTGAAATTTCGCGAAATTCTTACCTATTTTAACGCAATTCTCGATACCATGTTCTCGATTTGTGTGTGGAAATTTGTTGACGGAATTGAGGCTTTGGTATATTTTGTGTGTACAATCGTGGGAAGTGCACAACCGGGAATTTTCTTACAAACGCGGCCTGAGAACCGGCGACCGGCGACGGGTAACTGAAATTGTACTGCTCAAAGTAATTTGAAAATGGAGGTACTGTTATGAATGCGAGTTTATTTAGGAAAGTAAGAGTAAAGCGGTGTTCCGGCTATTCCGGCCTTATGATTCTGATGGTAGCTGTTTCGGTACTGATTGGTTGTTTAATTTGGATCAATATGGTGAGTAGTCCGTTCGCTCCGTTTCATGGAACGGTAAAAGACCGGTATTCCGATCCTAATGCTTATCCATGGCAGGAGGGGCATTTATTTATTCGCGGTGCGCTTGATGGTTATGATATGGGCGGGAGGCGTCCTCCTTTTCCGATTCAGCCTCAGTTTACAAATCTTCTTAACTACAGTGCCGAGGTGTACTCAGGCGATAACAAATACGGCCGGATAGAAATGGAGGTCTGCGATGATGGCGACGTGCGGGCGTCGTGGAGCGGAGAATTTGAACTTATGGGCAAGCGCTATCAGGCGGTTAAGCCCAGAATCCCGGCAAGGAAGGAGATGAATATGTTCTTCGGTAATTATGCTCCTTTGAAGGTATATGAGGATGAAAACGGCAGGGATCCGTCGAAGCTTTATGTGATTACGGATGGTGTGTTTGAATTGAAGGACCCTGCCTCCAAGGACGGCATTGCCTCCGACAGCATTAAGGATATGGCTTTTATTACCTGCTGGATTGACAGGGATTTGAAGGCCGCCGGCAGGTTGTCTATACCCTCATTCGAAGGTCAGGGAATGCTCATATTTCAGTGGGGTCCGGTGGCTCCCGTTGAAAAGTAGCCGGTTGCCTGGAATTTCAACCGCGGACGTAAGCTTTTGCCCCGTCGGCAGGTTCGTCTGCGACGAGTTCATAATAGCCGTCCGGTTCAACAGGCGAATCAGCGGGCTCCCATTTGCCCTTTACTTTCTTGTAGCACTTTCGCCGATACTTGAAACGCTTTACGATGGTGTCAATTTCCTTCAGAAGATTTTTTTTGTCATACCATATGGAACCGCACTCGCCGCACCCCCAGAACGGCCCATCATCGTCTTTAACGTAACTCACCTTTCCCGAACATCCCGAAACAGGACACCAATAGGTGATTTCCTTCTTTTCACGCGGCGGCCTGCCGGTCTGTGGATTATAGAACGTGCTGAAGTGACAGTTGCCACAGTCAAAGATGATGAAGTCCATCCCCTTGGCCCTGGATTCTTTGATAAACTTCATTTGTTCACTGGTGGGTGTAAAGTCCCTGCCGCACTCTGAGCATTTGACTTTCATTGCCATTTTCCTTCCTCGATGCGAACCGGCATTTCAAATATCAGGGTAATAAACTATGTATCTTATTCTTAACTACAATAGTATATCGTTTCTACCGCCGGCAGTCAAGGCGTGCAAAGCGGAAATGGCCGGGAGGGAAAAGCCGCCAGTGAGTGGATCCCCCAGCGGGTGAGAAAAGCGTTCGACGGTAACCACCGTAACAAATGGGAAACAAATCTTCGGTGATACGGTTCATAATAATTAACTGAGCCCTTGTCAGGCGACTATTGAGTTTAGGGACATCCTCAGACCCTTCGGGCTTTCCGCCTGGTGACTCCTTTCGGCGGAGGCTGCCACCCGGACAGTGCACCAGGATGGGCCTTTACTTTATCAAACCGGCATAAATTTGTGATTAAATAAAAAAAAGTTGTTTTTTTTTGTATGGATTTGCCGTCTTTGTCAATGATTTTATTGGACATATAAAACCTGAGTGGTTGCGGGTGCCGGATTTAGCTATATGTTGTGCCCGAATGGAGGACGCGGCCTGTTATATAGTAGCTTGTGTTATAGGGCGTTGTTTTGTGTGGGAAGTGTGTTGCTAAAGAAAAAAAGTTCAGCCTGTCGATAGTGGTTAGGTTGGGGACGCAGCTTTAATGGAAATTTTGAAGGATGTCATTATGAGTAAAAGGGAGTTGATCGATTGCATCTGTGAGATTAACAAGAGCGCCAAGCCGGAATTTCTTGCCACTTTTACCGAAGATGAGCTGAACACCTATCTTGAGCATCTGATGGAACTGGATGTGGAAGCGTTGGTCGTAAGCTGCTGAGAGTTTTTAAGGGGGGGAATCGACTTTAAGCAGCCTGTGATTTTGAGGTGGGCGGCCTGTTTTGAAGCACCAGCTAAGATTGGCCGAGTAATGTATCCGGAGTGGAGTAGTTCATATCAAATGTGCCGTGAGGGCGGCTGTTGAGGTTTTGTGAGAGGGGATCGGTTTACTTGTAATCGTCGAGCTGCGGTGCGACGAGCGTTCTGCTTAGGGGGGTGAGTCCTCCCGGGCCCATGGTGTTATTTTGCTGATCATTTCGTTTTGAGGTTTTTTGCTGAGACGAGTCGCCGGGTTTTGTGGTGTCCTGCGTGTCTGAGGAGGAGGGATTGAATGGTATGGGTGTCGGGATCTGCTCGGTCGATACGAACTGAGGTACCTGGATGATGCTGTTTAGCTTGAACTGCAGAATTACGGGGACGGAACCGTTGGGGACGTAAAATGCGAAGTCGATCCATTTTTCCCTTTCGTTATCCTTGTAATCCTGGCGTGTGACTTTTATCAGGTCGCTTAATCTTATAAGCTGTAGCCTGTCCTCGGCCATCATGTATCCGAGTGGGTAAATGTTTTGTCCGTTTCCAGCGAATGGATTTTGGAGGGCTGTTTGAGGTTTGCAAATTAGCCTTAACTGCGAAGGCGTGAATTTACCCGCTTCCGCCAAGGCACTTTTCTTTAATCCGACTCGGACGAGCATGAGGCTGTAGCCGGTTTGTGGGGAGATGGGGTTTCCCTGGGAATCTTTTAAGTCTTGTGGTGCGTGCCATGCGGCGTTTTTCCTGGGTACGGTTATCGCCTCTTCCCTTGTGATAGGCAGTACGTCATTTGCGATTGCGTGTCGATTGAGGAAGAGCTGGTCGAGGTAATCAGGGTGTATTGTCGCGAAACTTCTTTTCCCACTGAGGCTGCCGCTGCTTATAGTGCTGAACAATCCCGGAGCGAGGGCATCGGCATTGAATGCGACTTTGTTTGGGCGCCATGCGTCGGGGT
>JAABXR010000374.1 GCA_011776225.1 Phycisphaerae bacterium | reverse complement strand
GAAACAGTTAAAAGTTGAAATTGAAAAGTGTAAAACCACAACTAAAAATGCAAAATTGTGGAGGGCCTTCGGGCGGACTCTTATTTTAGCCGGCGTAAAACGGTTGTTTTTTGTCATTTATAGACCACCCAGTTAGATAACGCTTCGCTATCTAACGGGGCAAGAAAATGTTCAAAAACTTGTCGTTTATCGACAAATATTGGTTTTTTTGCGCCCTGAACCAATTTTGCTCAGGCTAACGCCTAAATGGTACAGGGCTAAACTTGCGGTTCTCCGCTATCTGCCACTTCTGTGGCGATTGTAATTATACCAAACGGTCATTAAATGTTCAATAAAAAATGAACTTTTTTAAGAAAATTTAATCGATTCTGGATGCTCAATTCTCGTTAGTTAAGAGTGAGCTAAAGTGTCTAAAGTGCCTAAAGTGAGCTAAAGTTGGATTCTCGAGGCTCATGTCTTGTATAGCGTGGGGGGAAATGGAGCATTTCTACCGTAGGCCGCGATTCGCATCGTACAGTATCACGTAGGCCCGTTCGGGCCGGAGTGAATAGAGAAAATGCGAACCGCAGGTAGAAATGCGTAGATGCGTGGATTTATAGATACATGGGTGAAAGGGGCTTGAAACAGTTTAAAGTTGAAAGTGAAAAGTTTAAAACCACAACTCAAAGTGTAAAATTGTGGAATCGCTGCGTGATGGCTTTCTAATTTTTTACAGGGAAGGCTTTATTACATGAAGATAATTATAGCATTATACACACATTTATTGATTCAAGCCGTCGGCATATCCAGCGTTTTCGGCCCGGTGAACAGGTAGGGATTATTTACTTTTCATGGATTCCCGGCTTGTAGTTTAATTTCTCAAGGGCCTCAGCGGCGGCTTCGTGGATATACTTATCTTTATCACCCAGCAACTCTATTAGCGGCTCTACCGCTTTTGTA
Organism: Phycisphaerae bacterium; assembly: GCA_011776225.1. GTDB lineage: Bacteria > Planctomycetota > Phycisphaerae > Sedimentisphaerales > Anaerobacaceae > CS2-K091. Next base: position 37,522 of record JAABXR010000374.1, on the reverse strand, counting down.
TCACCTATCCGGCCCAGCGCCCCAGCGGCGGCCCTGCGGATATCTCTATCTTCATCACCCAGCAAGTTTATCAGCGGCTTTACCGCCCTTACATCACCTATATTGCCCAGTGCCAGAACGGCGGCTTTGCGGACGTGCCATTTTTTATCCCCCAATGCCTTTATCAGCGGCTCTATCGCTTTTGTATCACCTATCCGGCCCAGCGCCTCAGCGGCGGCTATGCGGAGATACATATCTTCATCACCCAGCAACTTTGTCAGGGGCTCTACAGCATTTGTATCGCCTATCCGGCCCAGCGCCCGAGCGGCGGCTCTGCGGATAGACCAATCCCCATATCCCAGCGCATTTATCAGCGGCTTTACCGCTTTTTTATCACCTATCCGGCCCAGCGCCTCAGCGGCAGTTATGTTGGTAGACCAATCTTTATCACCCAGCGCGTTTACCAGCGGCTCTATCGCTCGCCTGTCGCCTATCTTTCCCAGCGCCTCAGCGGCTGCCTTGCGGACACGCCCTTCTTCATCCCCCAGCGCGTTTATCAGCGGCTCTATCGCTCGCCTGTCACCTATCTTGCCCAGCGCCTCAGCGGCGGTTGAACGAACGATATAGCTATCTTCGACTGAACGGAGGATATACTTATCTTCATCACCCAGCAACTTTATCAGCGGCTTTACTGCCTTTGAATCACCTATATTTCCCAGTGCCTCAGCGGCGTGATCGCGGACAAACCAATCTTTATCCCCCAGTGCGTTTACCAGCGGCTCTATCGCTTTTGTATCACCAATCCTGCCCAGCGCCCAAGCGGCGTCCTGGCGGAAATCATTGTTTTTATTCATATCGGCCAGCACATTTATCAGCGGCTCCAACGCCCTGGCATCACCTATCATACCCAGCGCCCGAGCGGCGGCTTCGCGGACATCCAGATTTTTATCGGCCAGCACCTCTATCAGCGGCTCTACCGCTTTTGTATCACCTATCAATCCCAGCGCCGTAGAGGCGGCAGCGCGGATACTCGATTTTCTATCCCCCAGCGCGTTTATCATCGGCTCTACAGCTTTTGTATCTCCTATCTGGCCCAGCGCAATAGCAGCGTAGTGGCAGATATAATTATTTTTAAACGCCTGTAACAGCGGGTCTACCGCTTTTGTATCACCTATATCCCCCAGCGCCTCAGCGGCTCTTTGGCGAACATCCGGATGTTTATCGGCCAGCGCCTTTATCAGCGGCTCTACCGCCCTGTCATCACCTATCCACTTCAGCGCAACAGCGGCGTATTCGCGGACATTCGGATCTTTATCGGCCAGCGCCTTTATCAGCGGCTCTATCGCCGGTTCTCCTATTCTTACAAGCACCTCAAGGGCATCTGAACGGACAGACATATCTTTATCCCCCAGCGCTTTTATCAGCGGCTCTATCGCCGGTTCTCCTATTTTTATAAGCTCCTTAACGGCGTCTTCGTGGACACGCCAACTTCCCCGACCTCCGTAACCTCTCCAACTTCCATTCAACTGCTTTATCAAAGACTCCACTGTCTCTGTTTTATCTTTAGAAATGGATGCAGTTTCCGGAGTGCTTTTGGCAATAGCCGTGTTCGAATTGGAAGGGATCAGGTTTACTGCAGTCAATATCGCAAGTACTGCGAAAACCCTCATAAACGGCTTTAGCTGACATTTCTCATTTAAACGCTTAAGAAACATAATCATTCTTTCTAAACCATCAATATCCCCATTCTCTAAGAATCGGCTGAACATCTTTGATAGTGAGTTTTCGAAGATTTGCAAGCCGTGGGTCTTCTCCAAAATACGAAACATTCAACCTATTTGTCGGATGACCCGAGACCTTTTCTATATGAAATGTTAGGGTTATCTCTTCGTAGAAAGTTCCATCAACCGTCTTATACCGATTTGGTCCCCGAAACGTTTCTTGTTCCCCTATCCAGCGATAACCCTTGTCAGTTTTCCTGAAGGCGATGGTTCTTGATGTCTTTGAAGATATGTGAAGCATTGCGTCATATGCTTGTCTCATCGGACGCGATTCGAGTCGAACATCAGCCTTTTCCGGAAGGGGTGAAAAACCGTATTTTACACGTTCAAAAGATTCTGCAGCATTCAACAAAGGAGCAATTTTAGGGTCACTCATCTCGACCCTTACCGGAAACAATTCTATTATCCTGTACGCAAGATAAAAAAGAGAGCCCGTCAAACACAGCAATATAAAAGACACCAAAATAAGTATTTTCAAGAGCAACCGTTTTTTCTTTGCTTTTTGTTTCTTCATAAAATCCTTCTCTTAATCTGACGTTTCCTATTTAGACGTTTAAAAAACATGATTTTCCCCCTACGACATCAGGAATTTAAAATTCCATGAATAGCCAAGCATTGCCATGAAATCAAGTTATCTCGTAGAGCCGGGCTGATATATTGTCTTCGGCCTTTTTGCTAAAGAACTTTGAAGCATTTCGAAGTGAAGTTTGCTATTCCAAATAAAAAAGGTGGGATGCGTAAATCCCTGCCCTCCCAAACAGATCGGGGCAAGCTAAATAAATGATTAAGGATGAATGATTATTGACTAATTTTTGTAGATTCTTCTCTGCGTTCAGAATAACGTTGAAAATTACCATCCCCAAAGCCTTCGGCTTTGAGTCTGCCACCCAAAGGAAATGATTAATGATGATTGTGATTGACACGACACCATACAGTCACGACAGTGCCGGAGTGAATAGAGAGAATGCGAACCGGAGGTAGAAATGCGAAGGGAGAATGTAAATGTTAGAATTGAGCCCAGTTAGAAAGTAAACAGGCGCCTTGGCGCCTACTTCTAATGAGCCAGTGAATTGAGAATTTAGAATTGGTCTACGGCATTTTTTCAGTCTTTTTGGAGACTTTATTTTGACAATCTCAGAGATTTTAAGTATATTACTCGAAATGTGATCATTCGGGCATTTTAGGGAACGCTTTTCAAGGAAAGTGAGTATCTATGCCATGAAAACATCATGTCTTAAAGCAAGTTGTATATTATTGTTGCTCATTCTGACAGTTGGCTTTTTCCTGCCGGGCTGTAAAAAAGCAGCCCCGACCAGGAGAACGTCACCGAGATCAAGGCAAGAGCAGGCTGCAAGGGAGAAGGAATTCCTGTCAGATCCAAATCTGGTGAGTTGCAAGCTTGAAGAAAGCACAATCTCGGAGATCGATCTTGCGGAAAAACATCGGCCTTCATTTGTCCGGAGGATGGAGCGGGAAAAGAGGGAAGATGTGAAAGAAGGTGAGATCACCTTCGCCGGCCGCCCATTTAAGGTACTGTTGGGAGAGAGGCCGGAACGGGAATTTTACCTGCATGACGTCGAAAATGAATTCGGCCCCTACTGGTGGGGCTCATGGAGCCTGTATTCTTATCACATGATCGACGACAAGTATTATCAATTCACGACCCTCAAAGGGGAAACCAAACTGGGTGTTCTCCCTTACAAGGGCGAATTGGGTGTGTTCAGAACCGGCAAAGGTAACCGGCAACTCGAAAAAGCCGAATTCAAAGGCTCATTGAAACAAGCGGGTTACGTCTCAGTGCCGGTAGGAACCATAAAGGAACGCTGGCCCGATGCAGTTACCGAATGCAAGGTGCCGGTGGGTGACTACACGCCATATCTCCTGAACATCACCTATGATAATCTGAATATCAGCATCTCGAACAACTATCACACGAACGCACAAGGGCAATCCGAAGAGGAAAAGCAGACCGTTTATGGTATCACGATTCGCAAAGATGGACCTTATGTGCTTGACTTCTCCAGCAAACCGGCAGTTGTCTTTGATGAGCCCGGTAAAGACAAGACCACGTTCAGACGTGGCGATAAGATCAAGTTCGCCGCCGTACTGGTGGATCCGAAGCTGGATATCATGATCCGCGGGCTGGATGATACGTCGGTCAAAATCGAAAAAGAGTACAAAGATGAAGACGGCAAGGTGATTCACACCATGAAAGTGAATAAGTCGCTCGATCCGAATGTGGTCATTACGCGGTCCGATGGCAGTATCGTGGCCGAGGGTGTCATGCCGTTTGGGTGAGCAGGAACCTGCGGGTACACGTGGCGTGTACCGGACGATCTGGAACTTAAGGGCGATGAAGAAGAACTGACCGTAACAGTGACCTATGAAACGCAGAAGCTTTACGGCAAAGTAGCTTCACAGCGAAGAATTAAGATCCGCAAATAAGCCAATTAGGTAAAGTGCGGCTCAAGCGGGAACCGTTCAAGTGGGAATCATCCTCATCTACTTTATTCTTAAATCCTTATAGTCGACAGCATCCTTTTTAAGAAAATCAGCCGGGGGGATTGGGCCGGTCTTTTACCTGTAATTTGAAGGTATTGGATAATCTTTGAAGTTAGTAGAGCCGCCATTATTAAGAGCGAACGGAGTAGTAGTAAAGCACCAGACATCGACGCTATCCGGCTTAGGGTGATTGTACAGAACTTGAAGGGCTTTTTGAGATCGGTTGCCGAGTTTTTTTGGCGGCATCAGCAAATTTTAGAACAGCGGGTCAATTTTCACGTCCCTGAACCTTTTGTCGATAATGGGGGTATCGAGGGGCAAGGGGATACGATTTAAATCAACGATATCTCCATCAACCACCAATTCAATTTCGGTTCGGGCCCTTCTGATATGATGCAGCCTTTTATCAGAATATTCCTTTGCCTTCTTCTTTGTGTAAGGGGTCCATTTATCATTTTCGTAAAGAACAAATTTGGGCAGGGCACCGGATTCGGACTTTACGTGATCGGGCCAGGGTGGGCCGATTTTGAGGAATTTACCATCGCGGATATGCGCTTCTGCTCCCGGAGGGTACTGTGTGCCTTTGGGGGTGATTAGTGTTCCCGTTAGGGGAGAGAAGATGCGAACGCCGGCTTTGATTTCGCCCAGACTTTTGTCAGGGCTTCTCAATAGTATTAGCGGGGCTTTGCTGCTCTTTACCGAGAGAATATGCGGCCAGGCAGCTTCAAATTCTGCCCGACTGGTAAATGGAATTACATGGATGGCACCTCGTTGAGAATGTACCATTGTGTGCGCTTGTTTTCGCAACGGCTCCAATTGTTTTGGCCAGTTCTTCGGCCATGCTCCCTCATTAGTCACTTCATACAGCGCATATACGGAATACACCGCGCAAAGGACGAGGGCGGCAACGATAACGAACCTATACTTTTTGAGCATATTCATAATGATCACCTTTCTTATCGCATAAAAATCAGCTCTTTTGCTGAGGGCCTTCGCCGGCGGCCCGAAACGTCAGGATTAAACCGCCAGTGAGAGCCTATACCGTCGACGCCGGGATTTTTAGCTTAAAAATCGCACACAACAGGCCGGGATAAGCCCGTAGTCTGGTCCCGGGCCAATTCTCAAGCGTAAAGTCGACAGATCTGGTCCTGTTTTTACATATTTCTATTATAAGTGACGATTCTGAACATCAAAAGTTGACAGGTTTTTTTGAAATTTTCCGACTTTTTTCTTAAGAAGTGGATTACTTTTTCGGGGTATTGGCGGGCACGTTTTTTAATCGGTTTCTTGATTATAGGAATATATTTGTCGGGAAATTAAAAAAGGTGAGAAAGTTGTAAAAAGCATGATTGTATAAAACTTTGGCTGAGAGGCAAAAACCGGTTAAATCCGGCTTATCAACTCAATCAGCGGCGATTTTTTCGGCGTTGGCTGGTAAAGTGGCCCCCTAAATCTGTCGATTTGGACAGCATAATAAGTGATGGTTATTTGAGTTTAAGGGGATTTACAATGGATGAAACAACTGAGCGAAGGACAGAGCAGAGACTTCGTTATTGTTGGCCGGTCTGGTTCGCCGAGGATTTCAACGATGTACTTTCACAGGGTCAAATGGTAGATATTTCGAGCAGAGGTGCGGCATTTACCTGCTATGACGACGGCAGTTGCCCCTACCTCGGCCAGCATATAACCACTCGCTTTAGTATACCTCGGCTTGGTCCGGAAGAATCCTTCGATATGGAGAATTTTACACGTTCCGGTCATATTTCGAGGGTCGATGAGGTCAATAACTACTCACGCCGGGTTGTTATTCAATTTGCAGAGCCGCTTCCTTTCAGGCCGGGCGAACAAACTGAAGGCGAAAGTGAATTCGGCGTTGAGGAAGTGCTTGAGACTGTAGAAGTGTGAGAACTATCCTCATTTACGGTCGAGATTGCACATCACATGCGATGCGATATGTCGTTAACCGGGATTTAGGGAAATAATATTCTTATATCATATTGGGTATAGGAAAAAGTGGGAAGCGGAAAGATGCAGGGGCGATTCACTCGAATCGCCCCTGTTGATTTTGTTGGATAGTATTCGGAGCGGCGATTAGGGTGTTTTTTCCTTTTCTGTGGAGTTGTTATTTGCCGAAAGCTCGTTTTTCATGTAGTACTTTCGGTGCAGTAGGCCGCGAACAAGCAGGCCGACACCTACGCCGCAGAGAATCACAAATATCAAAGCTCCGACATCATTCGTATGCATAGGATTAAGAAAGGTAAAGCCGAGCCCGATGATAATCAGCATAATTCCTGCGGAGACATATTTTATCCAGGCGGGTCCTGCCGGTTTTGGTTTTGGAGGCACAATTTCGGACAGTGGCGTTCCTTTTTCGATGGCCGTCATAATCTGTTTGTGTTCGAGGCGTTTCTTAAGATAGTAAAAAACGCCGATAGCAATGACAGGGCTGCATAAACTCAGTATTATTACCGCCGCCGTTAAGCCTTGCAAAATATCATCCATTTTTTTTCCTTTCAAATTTAAGTTAATGTTAAAGAACTGAATCCACTATTTTATTCTTACCAGGCAGTTGTTTGTTTTGAGGTATACTTTTCCTACGCAGCAGAGTTGGCCCGGCCGTATCATTTGCATAAGTTTGGTTTTGCTTGTTTTTGAGATTACGATCAAGGGCAGGTCTGTTCTTATGGAACCATTGTGTGTCCATGCCGGCTTTAGATAACAGTTTGTTTTCATCGTTTTATATTCCTGAATTATTTAATTTCTTTTTTTTAGTTTTTGTTGTCTTTTGCCGGTTAGTCGCTGGTAAGGGGGGGCAGGTTTCAAGAAATATACGATTTTTTCCTAATTTTTGTGTAGAATATCGGTGCTGTGAATTTTTGGCGTATTTTCTATAATAGTTTTAGGAAATCTGAAACTTGTTGGGCTTTCTATTCGACTAACAATAGAAGGAGCCTTTTTTGGTAGAAAAGATATGGCAAAAACGGCAAGAGAAAAAGTGGTTACGACTGCTTCGCAGCGGTGACCATGATGCTTTTGGTGAGTTCATTGACAAATATAAAGAGACGGTTTTTTTGTGCAGCCGGAGACTTGGATTGAGCGAGGAAGAGACCGAGGATGTTGCGAGCGAGACGTTTCTGGCAGCTTACAAGGCGATAGGGGGGTACAGCGGCCGGTCTGAATTAAGCACGTGGCTTTGGAGTATAGCTTACAGGCAGGGGATAAATTACCTGCGAAAGAACCGAAAAGAATGGCAGCTTGAAGCTGAAGCGGGCGAACAAATTGGTGACAGCAAGGAGCAAGGGCCGGCCGAAGCGGTGCAGAGCAGAGAAACTGAGCAGGTTGTCTGGGAAGCGGTGGAACGGCTGCCGCGACTCTGGGCAATGGCGGTTATACTATACTATCGAGAAGAAAAAAGTATCGTTGATGTTGCAAAGATCATGCAAATAAAGGAAAATACAGTTAAAACATATTTGTTTAGAGGTCGTAATAAATTAAAACAATTATTAGCAACAACTTTTGAGTAGGATGTCGATGATGGCCGGCAAATTAAATGAAGATAAATTTGATGAGATGTTAGGAAAGTCTTTGCGGAGACATTCGGAGCCGGTGCCGGCTGATTTTACCGAGAGGATGTTGAGACAGATTGAAGAGGCGGAACAGCGGCGGATTCTGGCCCGGGTGGTTTTGCAGGAAAGGCTTTCTCTTGCGGGGTGTATTGTATTCGGCGTTCTGGCGGCCGTTGGGATTGTGGTTTTTCCGGGGAGGATTGCGGGGATTCTTCGAGGTATTGCGGCCGGCTTTGCAGAGCGTGGGGGAGCATTGGTTGACGGCATCGGTGAGTCTATATCGATAGAGGCTATCAGGAGTGAGTGGCAATTGTATACGATTCTTGCGCTGGTGCTTGTACTTGCCTTTGTTTGTATTTTGGATACGTTGGTGGGTGAGAAGTTAAGGGCTGCGTGAAGAGCAGGGGGTTGGAATAAATTCGGAGGGAGATTGCGGGGGAATGGGTAAGTCAGCGTTTTTTGCGGCGGTGACGGCGGAGGATTAAAAAGACCACGAGCGCCGTAACTATAACGATTACCAGTACTTCACCCTGACCGAACAATACACCAAGCATAGCGACCTTGCTTTTTGATTTATCACGTCTTGTTTTCGTTTTTAATATCGAACGTCCGGCATGAGTCTATCGTTGCAGTCCTTTTATGTCAAGTTTGGTTGAGGAAAATATCCTGTTGTTCGGATCCGGTGTCAGGTTAAGAAATATTAAAAATGTGTGAGTAATTTGCATTCTTCGCGCATAATACATAGTAGAAACCGGTAACAGAATCGCGAGTCTGTAAAAGTGGCTGATCAGTCTAACAAACAGGATTGGGCGTGGATATCTGCGGGCGATGCAGATATGTGGCGGGAATTCCTGAGCAGGGAGATACCACGGCTTTACGGTATGTTTATGCGGCGGTGGCCGAATCCTGCGCTGGCTGAAGAACTGGTTCAAAAGACGGTTTTTGACGCTGTACGTGGACGCAGCAGCTATGAGCCGACGAAGGGCAGCGGTGAAGAATGGATATTCGGTATCGCACGGAATAATATCCGCCTGGAGATTAGAAAGCGAGCGAGCCGGCCCAGTGTTGACGGTGATATCAGCGGCTACATGGAGACGATTGACAATGAGCCGTTGCCTGACGAGGTGCTCGAACAGAAAGAAACGGCAGCAATTGTCAAGGCGGCATTGGCCGGATTGGCAAGTAAAGAGCAAGCAGCGCTGAGGGCCAAGTATATCGAAGGACTCTCAGCGCGTGATATTGGCCGGCGGTTGGGAGTTACAGAAAAGGCTGTGCACAGCTTGTTATATCGGGCGAGGATTTCACTTCGCCGGGAGCTTGAGAGAATGGCACCGGCGGATAAGAAGGGATAAATAATTATGAAACCTAAAGAAGACAATTTAGAACAAAATATCTCACGGCTGGTGAAACTGGCCGGCGATGCAGATAAACCAAGTAGTGAGTTTGTTGATTCGGTGATGGATGGTGCTCTTGATGAACTCAAGACACCGGGCACTGGCGCCAAGAAAGAGAAGAGCGGCAAAACCACAAAAAGTAAATGGGTAAAGGGATTCGCTTATGCGGCATCCATTCTTATTCTGGTAATTACTTTAACGTTGCCAAGTCTTAAGCGTGCGTGTGAAAGGAAAGCACGCCCATTGATGGCGAGAAAGATGGCTCCGTTGGAGTATCAAGTTTCCAATTCCAAGGAAGTAAGTGGCCTGAACACATCGCCTCAACCACCCAAACGGAAAGCACATTTTGTAGGGACACCGATGAGTACCAATAAGCCTATGGCACTTAAAGACGCTAAGGAAGAACATAAAGTTGCGTTAAGGGTGGGTAGACCGGAAGCGGGTTTGATTGTCGCCCGCAAGTTGGAGCCGGGAAAGCGGAATTATCCTCCGATGGCGCACGGAGGTACTACGCCGCCGAACGGCGAAGATGTGGATGCGATGTTCTTTAAGAACTACGGCGTTAATCCGTTTGTCGATACCGAAGATGACCATCTGTCCACTTTTGCGACGGATGTCGATACGGGCAGCTATACGGTTGTTCGGCGGTATCTGCATGATGGCCATCTGCCGCCGGAAAAGGCTGTGAGGGTGGAAGAGTTTGTCAATTATTTCAACTATCATTATGCCGCACCGCAGGAAGACGATTTTGCTGTTTACGCAGAAGCTGCACCGTGGAGTTTCGGGACGGGTCGCAAGAACAGCTATCTGCTTCGGCTCGGATTGAAGGGTAAGCAGGTTAGCGAGGAATACCGTAAGCCGGCGATTTTGACCTTTGTAATCGATGTTTCGGGGTCTATGAGACGTGAAAACCGGTTGGGATTGGTCAAGCGAAGCCTTCGGATGCTGGTGGAGAGGTTAAGAGAAGAAGACCGGATAGGGATTGCAGTTTACGGGAGCCGAGGCAGGAAAGTGATGGACCATCGGGGACTTTATGAAAAGGGCGAGGTTCTTGGGGTAATCGAATCACTTCAAGCCCAGGGCTCAACATACGCCGAGGAAGGCATTCGCATCGGTTATGAAATGGCGGAGGATGCCTATAAAAGGGGATATATCAACCGGGTCATACTTTGTTCGGACGGCGTAGCCAATGTAGGCAGGACAGGAGCCGATGATATTTTAGAGGTCATCAGGAAAAAGGCAGAGAAAGGGATTACGCTTTCGGCCATCGGTTTTGGGATGGGCAATTATAACGATGTGCTTCTGGAAAGACTCGGCGACAAGGGTAATGGGCATTACGTTTATATTGATACTATTGCCGAGGCAAGGAGGGTATTCGAGGACAACCTTACCGGCACTTTGCAGGTGATCGGCAGGGACGTCAAGGTACAGGTTGATTTCAATCCTGAGGTTGTGCGAAGCTACCGGCTGATTGGCTACGAGAACCGCGATGTACCGGATGAGAAGTTCCGAGACGATAAGTATGACGGTGGTGAAATAGGAGCGGGGCATTCGGTAACGGCCCTTTATGAATTGAAGTTGTGGCCCGACAGGGAAGGGACAGTCGCGACCACTTACGTTCGCTATAAACATGCTGATACAAGCGCGGTAACGGAATTTAAGAGTCCTGTTGCTGTTGAAGATTTTAACAGGAGCCTTGATAGTTCAAGCAGCGAGTTTAAGCTTGCCGCGACAGTAGCCGAGTTCGCAGAGATTCTTCGTAAGAGTTACTGGGCCAAAGGGGCAACACTCGATAGAGTGCTTGAGCGCGCCCAGCAGCTCAGCAGGGAATTCGAAGGAGACGGCGATGTAATCGAACTTGTTGATTTGATATCGAAGGCCGAGCGGTTGATGAGGGATGTGGAAGATGATATTTTCGAGATTGAAGAGCCTGTCGATGTTGGAGATGATGAAGACGAATTCCTTCGGCCTTAGCGGTGAAATATTAACGTGAAAGATTGGAGAGGCCTGTCTTTTGGCAGGCCTTTTTGTTTTTGGATGATGATTTTTAGAAGGTAATCTTGAATTCGTTGTATCGGGGGTCGATGGGGATTTCTTCGATTTTGTTCTCTCTTATGTAGCCGGGGAAGGATTCCTCGATGTTCCGTATGCAGGCAGTAATTTCATCTACCGGGCCCTGGGCGAGCATTTCCACGGTACCATCAGAACAGTTTCGGACAAAACCGGTCAGCCTGTGACGGTTGGCTATGTGAAAAGCGGTGTAGCGAAAACCGACACCCTGTACCCGGCCGACGAAAATTATATGTTTTGCAGTCTGGCTCATTTTCCATTTTATATTAATCCCTGTCGTTTCCTGCTGCAAGCGTGTATTTTGGCTATAGGCAATAGCGAAAGAGATTAAGGTTCACTGCGGGCATAAATTCGAGTATAATCCGCTGTTTCGGAAGTGCCTGCTAATTATGGAAAGAAGTACAAAACAACAAATAGAGAGAGACGAGCAGATTTATCAGCTTACGACGCTTGTAGCGGGTGATGTTTCGCTTCAGGAGGTTCTGGATAAGCTGGCGGAAGCGGCTGTTAAGATAACCGGCGTCAAGGCCTGCTCGATTCGTCTTCTGGATGAAGATGCGGGCGATTTGAAGATGCGAAGTACGTACGGGCTTAGCGAAGAATACCGTAACAAGGGAGTTGTTTCAAAAAATGACCCGGTGGTTAAGGCTGCGTTTGCGGGCGAAGCGGTGGTTCTGGATGATATGCGGATTGATGGGCGGGTGAAATATAAAGAGGCGACAATCAGAGAGGGTCTTGTCAGCCAGCTTACCGTTGTGATGCAATTCAAGGGTGAAGCAATCGGCGTGCTTCGACTTTATAGTCCAAAGCCCAAACACTTTGACCATGATGATGTTGGTATTGCCAGAGCGGTAGCTTCTCAGTGTGCAGTTGCGATAACAAACGCCAAGCTGTATTCGGAGGCAATTGAAGGGGCCCGTATCGCCGAACAGATGCGTTTAGCGGGGATTGTTCAGCGTAGAATGATTCCTGAGAAGGCTCCGCTGGTGCCGGGTTTAGATTTAGCGGCTGCCTATATTCCCTGTTATGATATCGGCGGCGACCTTTACAATTTTCATCAAATAGGTGACGACTGTATTATTGTTGCGATTGCCGATGTGATAGGCAAAGGGATTCCTGCTGCGCTTATGATGAGTTCGTTTCGAGGTGCCGTGCAGGCTTACGCTGACACTGAGACTTCCAAAAATGTTGCGCCTGAAGATATTATTAATAAAATAAATAAGCTGGCTTGTGGTGAATGCAGGGATGGAGAGTTTATCACGTTCTTTTTTGCGGTTATTTGCGTTGGAGAAATGACAGTATCCTATTGTAATTGCGGACACCAGCCAACGATGCTGATACGAGAGGGGCAAGTTATGGAATTGCAAAAGGGGGGGCTTGTACTCGGTGTTGATCCACAAGCCGAGTACGAAATTGAAACCGTCGGACTAAAAGACGGCGATTATTTGCTGTTCTATACAGATGGACTGGTTGACGCAGCCAACTTTGACGGTGAGTTCTGGGGCAAGGAGAGGCTGTTCGAAACTGCGAAGATGTTTACTGAAGGTTCCGCGGAGCAGATGGTTAAAAGTATCTTAGGGTATAGAAGGCGTTTTGTGGGACTTGCCAGTCAGCGTGATGATACGAGTATTATTGGTGTCAAAGTCGGCAAGCCGGTAAAGCCGTAGGTTATGAAGTAGATTATTTTTTGTGATGGCGAATTTTGTTATTACAATTGATGGTCCCGCCGCAAGTGGCAAGAGCACTGTAGCCCGGCTGCTGGCCGAGAGGCTCGGGGCGAGTTTCCTTGATACGGGCGCGATGTATCGGGCGGTTACGCTGGCAGCAATTGAGGCCTGCGTCGATATGAGTGATGAGGAGAAGCTGCTTAGTGTTTTGAATAATCGGAAGTTTCAGTTTACTGTCAGAGAAGGCAGGATGGCGGTTTGCATCGATGGAGTTGATGTTACCGAGCGGATACGCCGGCAGGAAGTTACGGCCAATGCCCGATATGTTGCATCGGCGGCGAGGCTGCGGGAAAAGTTAGTGGAAATGCAAAGGGAATTTGCAGCAAGAGAGAAAAAAATAGTTACCGAGGGAAGAGACCAGGGCACCGTGGCATTTGCCGATGCCAATATAAAATTTTATCTTATAGCTGATGCGGCCGAGAGAGCGAAGAGAAGACAGATTGAATTGAGGGCCAAGGGCAGTAGTGAGAATCTTGAGCAGATACAAAAAGCCATAGAAGAAAGAGACAAAAGCGACGAGGACAGGGCGGTCGGACCTTTAAAGCCTGCTGAAGATGCTATTGTTGTCGACACCACCAATTTGAGTATCGAAGAGGTCGTAGAAAAACTTTTTTGTTTCGTGGAAGAAAATGCCTGAAGAGAAAGCAAAGATGAGATGGTTTCGGTTTGCACGCTTATTGTGCAGGATTTTTTGCAGACTTTTTTTTCGGATGCATGTTTTCGGTAGCGAGAATGTCCCCGAAGAAGGTGCTTTTGTGCTCATCAGTAACCACCAGAGCTATCTTGATCCTGTATTTTGCGGAATTCCTTTGCAAAGGCCTTTGTATTTTCTTGCCCGTGATTCACTGTGGAGGAATTGGTTTTTCGGCCGGCTTATTACTTCAGTCAATACTATACCGGTCAAGCCGGACAAGGGTGATTTGTCGGCGATGAGGAAGGTTATTAGTAAACTCAAAGAAGGCTGGGGCGTTTGTCTTTTTCCAGAAGGTACCCGAACGAGTGACGGAAAAATTGTGGCCTTTAAGCCCGGCTTCGGTCTTCTATGCCGGCGGGGCGGGGCGGCGGTTGTGCCGGTTATGATTGACGGCGCTTTTGAGTGTTGGCCGAGGCATAAGAAGATATTTTCAACCGGTCCGATTGAGGTGTGCTATGGCAAAGCGATACCTGCCGGCGAGGTCGCGAGCATGAGTGATAAGGAATTAGCGGAACTTATGACGGTTACGCTTCGCCGGATGCAAACGGAAAGCCGGATAAAGCAGGGTAAAGAGCCATATAGTTATTAGTGATTTTTTGTTGCTCGTATCAATCGTATTGTGAAAATGAGGTTTTTGACCTTTAAAAATGATGCTTGACTGCATGAGTCATTAAGAGTATCCTTTTTCTCCAATCGCTGATGCTTATATAAGGTGCTTTTTTTCATTATTCAATGGTTGAGGGCAGCCCCTTAAATCAAGTGGGCACCGAAAATAATGTATTTTTAATATGATTAGAATAGCTCCGGAGTATGCGACGTTGTGCAAGATTCAGGAGTACCAAAGAAGGAGGATTACGGAATGACCGAAAGTGGAAAAATTTCAATAGCAGGCAAAAGCCGTGGGCAAATCACGCGTCGCAGGTTTATGACCGGGGCCGGCGCTACAGCACTGTCGTTTGCCGTGATTAAACCCAAGCTTGTTCGCGGGACAGAAGCTAACTCGAAGGTGGATTTAGGATTGATCGGCTGCGGCGGCAGGGGGACATGGATCGCAGAGCTTTTTGCTCAGCACGGCGGGTACAATGTTGTGGCCGTGGCGGACTATTTCCAGGACAGGGTGGATGGCTGCGGCGGTAAACTGGGCGTGGACAATGAACATCGTTATACGGGAATATTTGGATATCGCAAGCTGCTGGAAAAAGTGGACGCGGTGGCGATTGAGAGTCCTCCGTATTTTCATCCTCAGCAGGCCGCCGATGCGGTTGACGCCGGCTGTCATGTTTATGTCGCCAAGCCGATCGCGGTGGATGCGCCCGGGTGCCTGAGTATTGGTGACAGCGGTAAAAAGGCCGCGGCCAAAAAGCTGTGTTTCCTTGTTGATTTTCAGACGCGTGCCGACAAGTTTTATATTGAGGCACTAAAGCGCGTCCATGACGGGGCTCTTGGTGAATTTACTTTTGGTGAATCGACCTACCACGCGAATTGTCCATTTAAGCGTATGTACAAGAGCTGGCAGGAGGGGCCGGAGGATTCAGAGAATCGATTGCGGGCCTGGGGGCTGGACAAGATACTTTCCGGTGACATTATTACAGAGCAGAACATTCATACGCTCGACGTAATGAGCTGGATAATGGATGAGGAACCGCTTTGGGCGGTGGGGACCGGCGGGAGAACGGTACGGCCCGTAGGTACATGCTGGGACCATTTCGCGATTCTATTTGAATATCCTAATAATGTTGGTATTACGTTCAGCTCAAGGCAAATCGATGGTCATGGTACTCAGCCCGAGGGAATTAGAAATCGAATGTTCGGGTCCAAAGGTGTTCTCGAGACTCAATATGGCGGCCAGGTAATCATTCGCGGCGAGAACTTTTATCGCGGCGGCAGGAGTCCCGGGATATATAAAGAAGGTGCCGTTGCCAACATCGCGACGTTCCACAAGGACATTACAGATAAGAATTACGATAATCCCACGGTTGCGCCGAGCGTCCGGAGCAATCTTATTACAATACTGGGGCGCACCGCTGCCTACGAGAGGCGGAAGGTGACCTGGAAAGAGATTATCAATAGTAAGAAGAAACTGGATGCAAATCTTAAAGGTTTGAAGGCATAGTATGGATTGCTCTGTTTATTTCAAATTGTTTATGGAGGTGTCAAAGTGAAGTTTTCTCTTATGAGCCGCCGTGAGATGATGGTTAATAGCGCCCGAGCAATAGCCGGGCTTGCGTTGACTACATCATGCCGCTCTTTAGGGCCTTTGTCGAGTAGTCGAGGTTTCAAGATTGGCGTCTGCGACTGGACGATTGGCAAGAGGACCAACCCTGCTTCGATTGAGATGGCCAAGCGGCTTGGACTTGACGGCGTGCAGGTAGACCTTGGAAGCGGAGAAAATGACCTGCCTTTATGTAATCCTGAGCTGCAAAAGACATATATCGAGGCAGTGAAACAACATGATGTTCAAATTGCGTCGCTGGCCCTTGCAACACTCAATAATATTCCCTACAAGAGCGACCCTCGCGCTGAAAGATGGGTCTCGGAGAGTATTGACGTCTGCAAGGCGATGGACGTAAATATTGTGCTTTTGGCCTTTTTCGGGAAAGGTGACCTGCAAAATGATCCTAAAGGGGCCGACGTTGTCGTCGAGCGGCTCAGGAAGGTAGCGCCGAAAGCGGAAGATGCAGGCGTTTTTCTCGGCTTCGAAAGCTGGCTCAGTGCCGAGCAACACATGGATATCATCGAGCGTGTCGGCTCGCCCGCCGTCAAGGTTTATTACGATGTGGCTAACTCGCATAAAGCCGGTTACGACATTTATGAGGAGATACGCCTGCTCGGAAAGCAAATCTGCGAGTTTCATGCCAAAGACTATGACGACCTCTACGGTAAGGGTACGATTGCTTTCGAGGAAGTCCGGAAGGCGATGGATGATATCGGCTATCGCGGTTGGATAGTTATGGAAGGCGTGAAAATGCCGCTGGGACTGGAGGACAGTATACGATATGATACCAAGTACCTGCGTGGCGTTTTTCCGCCGAGAGTATAGACGCAGAATCGAAAACATACTAAGAGGTAAAAAGATGAAGTTTATGAAAGATATATTTTTGATGACGGTTTTACTGGGATTGACAGGATTTACGCCCATTACTACGGATTGTTCCGGCGCTGTGGATTATCTTTCTCCACAGGCACTTGTTTCATCGGAGAATGGAAACCTGTTGTATATTGCTCATGGCAGCGCAGAGCAGGTAGCGGTCTTTGATACCAACAAGGGTAAGGTTATAAAGACAATAGCTGTTGGCGCCGAGCCGACAGGTCTCGACCTATCCGCTGACGGAAAACGCCTCTATGTTACCTGTGCAGGGCCGAAAGGGCTTGTGTGTGTTATCAGGACTGATAAAAACAGGATTATTAAGCGCATTGAAGTTGGACACAGCCCGCGCTCTCCTGTACTGAGCGGCGATGGAAATACGCTCTATGTATGTAATCGTTTCAATAATGATGTCTCAGTGATAGATACTCAGAAAAACAAGCAAATTGCCAGGATTGGTTTATTGCGTGAAACGTTCGCTGCTGATATTACGCCTGATGGAAAGTGGCTTTTTGTTGGGAATCATCTTCCCTACGGGCCGGCAAGTGCAGACTTCGTTGCTTCCAGGGTTTGTGTTATCAATACAAAAACAAGGCAGGTTGGTGCTTCTATATCTCTGCCCAATGGAAGTACAGGTCTTCACGGCCTTGTTGTTTCTCCTGACGGAAAGTATGTATATGTTTCTCACATACTTGCCCGCTATACGGTTCCCACTACACAGTTAGAACGGGGATGGGTGAATACCAATGCACTCAGTATAATCGATGTAAGTAGTAAGAAGCTGTTTGATACCGTTCTTCTGGACGATGTTGATTATGGGGCCGCTAATCCATGGGGTGTTTGCTGCACGAAAGATGGTAAGTATGTTTGTGTAACCCATGCCGGAACTCATGAATTGAGCGTTATCGACACGGCTGCTCTGCTGGAAAAAATTAAGAATTTTTACAGTGAAAAAAAGGCCAAGGGCGGGGGGGAACCACAATATGGATCCGGAGGTTATGGTTCGGCATTATCTACATCTTCAGGTGTTGAGAATGAATTGAGTTTTCTCTATGGTGTTCGACATCGCATCATGCTTAACGGCAAGGGCCCGCGCGCGCTTGCGATTGTTGGTTCTAAAGTTTACGTAGCGGAATATTTTACAGACAGCTTGACGTTAGTTGATTTGGATAAGTTACCGAGACCTAAAACTGTTAGCTTGTCCCTTGGTCCAAAGGCGAGATTGAGCGAAGAACGGAAAGGAGAAATGCTTTTTAACGATGCCACGATTTGTTTTCAGAAGTGGCATAGCTGCGCGAGCTGTCATCCCGGCCAGGGACGTACCGACGGCATGAACTGGGATCTGCTTAACGATGGTATAGGCAATCCCAAGAATACAAAGAGCCTTCTTCTTTCGCACAAGACCCCGCCGGCCATGGTTACGGGTGTTCGTGACAGTGCCGAGGCGGCTGTTCGTACAGGAATCAAGCACATTCTGTTCGTTGTTCGGCCGGAGGAGGAAGCGCTTGCAATGGATGCATATCTTAAGTCGCTCAAACCTGTTCCGAGTCCCTATCTGGTCAAGGGCAAACTGAGCAAATCGGCCAAACGAGGTCAGAAGGTATTTGAAAAGGCCGGATGCGTCCGTTGTCATACGGGGTCGTTATATACGGATTTGCAGAAATACGATATAGGTATAGGTGAAGGCAAAGATGAGGGGCGGGAATTCGACACACCTACCCTGGTGGAAATCTGGCGGACGGCACCCTATCTGTACGATGGACGGGCTCTGACCATTGAAGAAGTGCTGACAAAGTATAATCCCGGAGATAAACATGGTGCAACATCCAATCTGACCAAGGGCGAGATTGGCGATTTGGCTGAATTTGTTCTTTCACAGTAGTTTTATGAGTCAAGATGCTTGTTTTTCTTGGGATTTGAAGAGATCATCTGTTTTAGGGATGGTAAAAATTTTATTTAGATAGCCTCTTGACTACTTTCGGAGAATTTATATAATTCTCCACCATATTTCAAAAAAAGCATAGATAGTGAATCTTAATGTATTATTATCAGTAGCTTACAGAGATTATCGCAACCGATAATTATGAGTTTTTCATAGGTGGCATATATGATAAGTGTGAAGGAATTGCGGCGAAGTTTCGGGCCAATCGTTGCTGTTGACGGCATATCGTTCGATGTCGAAAAGGGGCAGGTGCTGGGCCTTCTTGGGCCTAACGGGGCCGGTAAAACAACGGCAATGAGAATGTTAGCGTGTTTTCTGAAGCCTGACAGCGGGACAGCTACCATATGCGGGCAGGATATTTTGAAGAATCCCGTTGAAGTAAGGCGAACGCTTGGATACCTGGCCGAGAATTCGCCGGCGTATAACGAGATGACGGTAGGTAGTTTTTTAGACTTTGTTTGCGATGTCAGACAGATTAAGGGGGGTGATCGCAAGAAAGCACTTGATAGAGTTGTTCCGATGTGTTCTGTCGAATCTGTATATCACCAGACAATCGAGACATTGTCGAAGGGATATCGGCGGCGTGTGGGACTGGCCCAGGCGTTGATTCACGATCCTGATGTGCTTATTCTTGATGAGCCTACCGATGGCCTGGATCCTAATCAAAAGCATGAGGTGAGGGAGCTTATAAATAGTATGGCCAAGGACAAGTGTATAATTGTTTCCACCCACATTCTCGAAGAAGTTGAGGCCGTGTGTTCGAGGACAATAATTATTTCCAGGGGGCGAATACTTGTTGATTCAACGCCCAAGGAATTGAAAGAGGAGTACAAGTGCAGTCTTGATGAGGTCTTTCGTAAGATTACGAAGACCAAGGTTGCTTAGGTTTTGTTTTTAGTTCGGGAAAATAATATGATATTTTCACAGGAGTACAAAAATGCATAGCTTTTGGGCAGTATTCAAAAGGGAGCTAAAAAGCTATTTTACAACCCCTATTGCATACGTGTTTCTTGTAATATTTCTTTTTTTCTCGGGGTACCTGACATTCAAGCAGGGCTTTTTTGAAATGCGTCAGGCGGACATGCGGGCGTTCTTTATGAATCTGCCGTTGCTGTTTGTTTTTATGGTACCCTCTGCGGCGATGCGTCTCTGGGCCGAGGAACGGCGGGTCGGTTCAATCGAACTGCTGTTTACTTTGCCGATTACGGTGACGCAGGCGGTTCTGGGCAAATTTTTTGCCGCATGGCTTTTCCTTGCGATTGCATTGGTTTTAACGTTCCCTATGCCGATAACGGTTTGTTACCTTGGTAATCCTGATATCGGTTTGATAATTACCGGTTACCTGGGCAGCCTGTTGATGGCGGGCGGATTTCTTGCCATCGGATGTTTCTTTTCGGTGGTGAGCAAAAACCAGGTCATAAGTTTTGTTCTCTCGGTAGTCGCCTGTGCGGTGCTTGTTTTTGCAGGCAGGCCGACAACGCTGAATTATCTTTCGACGTTTTTTCCCGCGGGCTTCGTGTCGGCGATAGAGACCATGAGTTTTCAGACTCACTTTGAGTCAATCCAGAAGGGAGTGCTGGAGTTTAAGGACCTCTCTTATTTTGTTTTGCTGATAGTCGGCTGGATTGCCGCCAGCAGTATTGTTTTGGATGAAAGGAAGGCGAGCTAATGAACCGGACAATAAGAGCAATAATAGGTGCGGTTTGTATTTTGATAATAGCTTTCTGCGCGATAAGCATTTCTCAAAATGTAGGCAAGTCGTTTAAAGTTGATGTTACCGACCAGAGGCTTTATACGCTTTCGGACGGGAGCAAGGCGATTTTGTCCAGGCTTCATCAAAAGATTGTGATAAAGCTTTATTACGCCAAGACCGCAGCTTTGAAAGGGCCGGACCAGATTAAGTTTTTCAATAATTATTACGAGTTTGTTAAGTCGTTATTGGAAGAATACGTGGCAACGGCAAAAGGTATGATTGAGCTGCAAATAATTGATCCGAGGCCTTTTTCTCAGGACGAGGTCGATGCATTGCAGTTCGGCCTGAAACGATTTTCCATAACGGAAGAAGAAAGCTTTTTCTTCGGATTAGTAGTTCGGACGCCATTTGGAGTTGAGAAGGCGATACCTTTTTTTTCACCGGACCGGCAGAATTTTGTCGAGTACGACATAAGCTATTTGATTGATACGGCCATTACCCGCCAGAAGAAGAATATAGGTGTCATGAGTTCGCTGCCTGTAATGGGCCAGGACATCAGCCCCTACATGGCCCAAATGATGCGGATGCAGAACCAGCGGCCGACCCCGCCCTGGACCATCATCGAGCAATTGCGAAAGAAGTATGAAGTCAAAAGTGTTGCTCCAGATGTTAACGAGATTACTGATGTCGATATTTTGCTGGTAATCCATCCTAAAGAACTGCCGGAGCAGGCGTTATTTGCGATAGACCAGTTTGTGCTTAAAGGCGGCAAGACGATTGTATGTGTTGATCCTCATTGTATGGTGGACAGGCCCGATAGAATGGCAATGCAAATGGGCAGACCACCATCACAGAAGTCGAACCTGAATGTGCTACTGCGGACCTGGGGTCTTGAGATGCCGGAGGATACATTTGCCGGTGATACGAATCTGATGTTGGCATGGCCCGGTGGCCCCAACCGGCGGCCGGAGAACCTTATTAGTTTTCTTAATTTGACCCCCAACTGGAACTGTTTTAATAACGAAAGTGTTATTACCGCCCAGCTTAACCAGGTGAATATATTGTTCGCCGGTGTACTGAAGGAGTTTGTGGGCACGGATGAGGAGGAAGGCGGGGCTGAGATCCGGCGGACGCCGCTTTTGATGACAACTAATCGAGGCAATAGCTGGAAGGCCGGCAGCCCATATGAGTTGATGCTTATGAATCCAAAGAGCTTAACGGACAAATTTATTCCAGGTGATAAGCCTGTGCACATGGCCTATGTGGTCACCGGGCGTTTTAAGAGCAGTTTCCCCGAAGGTATTGAGATAGAAGTCGACTCGAGCGCGGAGGGGCCTTCGGAAGAAGGAAAAGATCCGAATGACAAGAAAACCATAAGGCTGATGCCGGAACTAAAAGAGGCGAAGGAAGTCTGTGCCGTTGCAGTTTTTGCAGATGTTGATTTTATAAGTGATATGCTGGCGTACCGTGACTTTTTTGTTTTCGGTAAAGTTCCGAATGGCGACAATGCGGCTTTAATCCTTAATACAATTGATGATTTGGGTGGTTCAAGTGACTTGATTTCAATCAGGTCGCGCGGGAACTTTCGACGTCCATTTGTTGTTGTTGACAAGATTGAGAAGGAGGCGGAAGCCGAGACCGCCAAGGAATTAGCGGCAATTGAGTTAAAAATTGCGGGCTTCAACAGGGAGCTACAGTCAATTCTCGCCAAAGCCAAAGAGGGTGAGGAAGAGGTTATCGGCAGTTCGATAATGCAGAAAAGACGCGAACTTGAACTGGAGATACAACGGGCCAACAGCGAGAAACGTGTAATCCAGATGAAAAGGCGCGAAAGGATTGATAGTTTAGGCGGAAAGCTGCAGAGGGCTAATACGTTGATAGCTCCGGCGGTTATTCTGATAATTGCCATAGTAGTTGGTGTCCGCCGCAGTATAAGAAAGAGACATTATATCAGCCACAAAAGTGATGCTTGATTTGTACTCCGCAAAGCATTAAGCAAAACAGGAGACATGCTTTGTGAGATACGAACGAGGAGTTTTATAATGAGCAATAAAAACCTTACAATATTAGGCATAGTTACGATATTGATGGTGATATGGGCGGTGGTTCAGTCACGTGTTTCGAGCATGCCGAGGTCGGGGCCGGAGGCGCTGTCTTATCTTATCCCCGGACTTGACACAACCGGTATAGGCAGCATCGTGGTGGGTACAGGTGAAGATTCAGTGACCCTGAAGCGGAGGGGAAGAGATTTTGTGGTTACCAACAAGGACAATTATCCTGCGGTTACGAGCACAATAAGTGAGCTGATAACAACGTGTCTTGATATTAAGACGGCCGAACTGTATACGGATGAATCGACATATCACGAAGACCTTGAGGTAACGGAGGAAAAAGCACGCAGCGTTGTGAAATTTATGACGCCTGAGCCGAATTCGGCAGTTCTTGCAGGGGTTGTAGTCGGCAAGTCCAGGGAATTAGGCGAGGGTACATACGTCAGATTGATTTCGGACGACAAGGTTGCAAGTGATAAGGTTTACGTGACATCGAATGTGCCCTTTATTAAAAGCCAGGCGACGGATTACATTGAGCAGGAGCTTGTTTCTGTCAATCGCGACGATATTAACTCGGTAACAGTGAGTTATCCAGGTGGTGATTATACGCTTAAGCCAAAGGAGGGCAGCAAGGACATAACTTTGGTGAATATTCAGGCAGGTAAAAAGGCCAAGAGCAGTGAATGTGACAGTGTTTTCGGCGCTTTATCGAATCTGAGATTCGATGATGTCAGAGCGCAATCGACCGGCTTGCTCTTCGACAGGCGATATGTGTGTAAACTCAATGATTCGACGGTCTATACCCTGGAGATTGCCAAGAAAGATGACAAGACTTATGTTAGTTGTACGGCAGAGTATACAGGGGAGGTTCCTAAAAAAGATATGACGAAAGTGGAACCGGAAGAGGTCTTGAAAGAGAAGGAAGCCAAGCTGCTTGCCTGGGAAAAGGCCCAGAAATTCGCTGCTAAACATAAGGGATGGAAGTATGAAATCGCCGACTGGAAGGCGAAGGACCTGACGAAGGAACTTTCGGAATTAGTAGAGGACGAGGAGAAACCTGAGGAGGTCAAAGGGCCGGAGGAGCCTAATTCGGTAAGTGAGATTCAACCGGTTGAGCCTAATTCAGTTTAGTAGAAATGGTGATTTATCTGAGATAAAGGACTTAATCTGACAAACACACTGTTTTTCTGTCAGGTCCTGTTTAGTCTTTGTTTTCAAGAACTTCGGTTACCTTCATAGTTAATTTCATTTGTTCGGTTTCACTTAATGAAAGCTCGCTTTCCAACATTCCCATATATTTGTTGATTTCCGAATCCTCATCTCTTAGCCGGTCTATCTTTATATTTTGGTCCCTGATGTTCTCATTCAGTTCTCCGAAATCCAGGTCCAGGTTAAATTTTTTATCCAGAAATGAAAGGACCAGCTTTACCGCATGGTAATCTTCGGAGGCTGCCAGGTAAAAAGGTATTTGAGGCCAGAGACTGGCGCCGGGGATGCCTTTGTTTTTTGCCACCCACAAAAGATAACTATTGATGGCAGGCGGCCCTTGCCAGTTCAAATCGTGGAGCCCGTAGCCCCGGTGTTTTTCCCGGATTGCCTTTTGGTTATAAACCGCCGATATTAGTCGCGGGTTCGTATGGGCAACTGGAGAAATAGTGCCGCTAATAGTATACAAATCTTTGATTTTGCAGTAACTTTGAGCGAAATCTGCAATCGCATTCAGAAAACCGTATCGTTCGATTTGAGGCTCACTGCCTTTGAATATCACGAGGTCGTTTCTTTGGCCATAGTAAAATTTATTTTCGGGGAACCGGGCGATATTGTTTTCAATCGCCACTGACGCTAAGGAGAAAAAGCCGGCCGGTTCGATTTCACAGAAACTTTTAAATTTTATCTTTTTGTTTAGATATTCAATTACCTTCGGGCTTAGTTTGCCGCTGTCCTCGTCCCAGCCGACAATCAGAGATGGATTTTCAAACTCGGGACGCTCTGTGAAGTTAAAAATGTTTTTCATCCTGTCGGCCTCCTTCCCTGAAAAGTTCATCGAGATGTTTCATCATTTCATTTTGTTCCTCTTTTGTTATTGGTCCCGGCTCAGTCGGCCTGGCGTCCCTTAATTTCTCTATTTCATCTTTTACCTGTGGGGGTATTGCCTCCGCCGCATAAAGGCTTTCCAGGAACTCTTCAATATTTTCATCGACTGTTTCGGCTAATTCGTCCAGTTGACTGAGGTCGAACTTAACATCCAGGATTTTAGCCAAAACTTCAAGGACTGATTTTGAGCCTTTTGGATAGGGCCAGGGCGCTCCCTGGAGATAGTATGGAATTTCACCCATTAAACAAACAGCTTCCAAGCCTCTTTTTTTTGCTACTCCCAGCAGAAGGCCGTTAAGGCCGGTGATACTGCCCTGACTGCTATTTCTTCCTTCAATTCCTGACATCAGAATCGTGTTTTGATATTTCTTTATTTCCTCTATTAAGCTCTGCCTGTTTGGGACCGCCCAGACCCGCGGTTTTGCAGTGTGGTGAATTTGAGTTACGGCTGCTCCGGAAGTATAGACTCTTTTGCAGTCGTATTTTTCCGCCACATCCAAAACCAGGTTAGCTATCTTGTATGCCTTTTTCCCTTCGGCATATCTTATTCTTCCTTCGGAAGGCTGCTCCTGGCCAATGAAGAATATCAGGTCATGATTTCTAATTCGTTTAGAGTAAAATTTGCTGTATGGAAACTCTAAATCTTTCAACAGTCCTTTTTGTATTGTAACTTTTCGAGGATTAAAGAAGTCCCATGGTTCAATCTCTGCGAATTCCTGAGCCTTTAACACCACTCTTAAACTTTCTATCGCGTTTATCCCGATGTTTCCAATGCCCGGCCAGCCACAGAACATAACAGGATTTTTAAGTTCAGGCTCTTTGTAAAATTTGATTCCCATTATCCTGTCTCCTTTCCGGTCTTTCGGGATATGTATACTCTATTAGAGTAAGAATAGTAATAGTAATTTTCGTTTACTCGGAAATTTTTAAAACTCCAGCACCCTGTATTTTGCCCTGCTTGAGCAAAATCAGGGCCTTATTTGCTTCTTCTAACTTAAATTCCTGGATCTGGGGCGCAATCGGGATTTCGGCCGCCAGAGGCAGAAATTCTTCGGCGTCTGCTCTGGTAATATTAGCCACACTTTTTATTTCCTTTTCCAGCCACAGATGGGCCGGGTAATCTAATTTCAGCAGGCTATCTTTATCTCTTTCTTCCTTTCGGATAGCGTTTATAACAAGCCTTCCTCCTTTTTCCATGACTTTCATGGCTTCGACGACCGGGTTCCATACAGGTGTAAAATCAATCGCGCAGTTCGGTTTTTCCGGTGGAGTTTCTCCGGTTGCTCCAACCCAGTCGGCGCCTAATTTTGTGGCCAGTTCCTGATGATCTTTTTGCTTTGGTCTTGTAAAGACAAAGACTTTACAGTTTGGATATTTGTGTTTGGCTATTTGAATGACAATGTGAGCCGAGGCCCCAAAACCAAATAGACCGAGAATTTGACCGTCGTGGAGCCCGGTTAGTTTCAAAGCCCTGTAACCAATGGACCCGGCACACAAGAGGGGAGCTGCCGTTGAGTCCGAAAATCCATCGGGAATCGGGTATGCAAAATCCTCAGAGACTACAGTGTATTCACTATAGCCGCCATTTGCGTTACAGCCGGTGCCGAGAAAGTCCGGGCACAGATTTTCATTTCCCCTGCGGCAAAAATCGCATTTTCCACAGGCGGAATTTATCCAGGCAATGCCTACCCGGTCTTCTAATTTAAATTTAGCAGCTTTGGGACCGAGACTTTCCACTCTTCCGACAATCTCGTGTCCCAAAATTATCGGCAGGCTCGGCTGAAGTCTTCCTTCAATTTCATCAAGCTCTGTGTGACAAATCCCGCAGGTCGAAATTTTTACAAGAATCTGCTTCGGACCGGGTTGAGGGGCAGGTATTTCCTCCAGTTTTAAAGGTTCTTCTTCAATGGGTGCAACTTTCTTTAGGATCATTGCCTTCATTTATCAAATCTCCTTCCGATTTCGTGCCTGCTCCTTACGGATTCCCTATTGCAGTGCCTACCGGTCTTACAAGAATTTTTTAATTTTAGACTATCTATTCTATTGTCAATATTAATGTACAAAAATCCGGTTTTCAACGTCTTTCCCTGAGCCTGATATTTGTTTTGTTTGCTTCGGCCTGCACCTGTTCGGGTGTAAGCAAATCAACCTGTCCATTCACTCGCAACAGGTGGCAGCGTCCATCATGGGCGGCTTTTAGTTCGTAGACTAATACGTTTTGGCCGGTCATGTTCTCATTCTGGCCGGGGATATAAAGGTATTCTCCACCATCCGGTGCCGGACAACGCAATAGTTGCGAGTCAGCACCCCAGTCTACCAATGTTTTCAGCGAAGGCGGAAAGCTCTGTTTTTCTATTTCATACATTCTTAAGTTCTGCCGAATATTACTCAGGTTCATTTGGCACTGTAGGGCTACGGCCCTGCGTTTTGTGTTTACCATTGCCCCGGTATATTGGCTGCCTGCTTCTCCCATGCTTTTAACAATCCACGCAATTCCGAGGCCGATAAGACCAAGAACAATAAGGGAGATAACAATACCAATGAGCTTTCCAACATCCACACTTCCTCTTTGGGCTGATATTGATTTTTGACAAAAAGATAATTTCCAGCAGGATTTTTTTGTTCTATTTATCATAATTTCGTCCTCTCCTTGCTATTTACATTGTTCATTCTTATGGCATTTATATTTTATGTTCATGTAGGCAGCCCGAGTAAATAATATAATAAAGCGACCAATGGCAATATAATTATCTCAAATCCTCCGAGCAGCAAAAACACAATAAATACAAAGATTCCGTACCGGGCAAACCTGTTATACAGGTACACTGCCCGGGGGGACTTCAATAGAGCATATACTAAGCGTGAGCCGTCTAACGGTGGTATCGGAATTAGATTAAACAAAGCCAGGATAATATTAATTATTATAGCCAACAATACAAAATCGCTTAGGAGCGGCAGCTTGCCCAGACGGAAGAGGTGGAAAGCGACGGTTAAAATAAGAGCCAGCATTATATTCGCAAGGGGGCCGGCGACCGCCACTCCAAAGATTTGCTTTTTGGTCAGAATGGAAAAGTTGACAGGAATGGGCTTTGCCCAGCCAAAACGTACAAGAAGGGGCAGAATGATCGTCCCGAACAAACTAATGTGCGCCAAAGGATTCAGTGTTAAGCGTCCCAGATTCTTAGCCGTATCGTCGCCGTATTTGTAGGCCATCCATGCGTGTGCATATTCGTGAATGGTTAAAGACACAAGAACTATAGGAAGAACAAATAAAAAGGATAGACGGTCAGCTAACATGGCATATAATACCTAAAAAATCAAATTGTTATTCTTGTCACATATAGAGATAGCCTCTCCCGGCTTGATATGTTCGGGATAATTGATATTTTCTTTAACCATGAAGAATCTCGATACTGTCTAAGCTGCCTAACACGTTGTTGGCAAGTGTAAGATACTGGATATCTTTTGGGTCATGACCTAATAGTTCACTGCTTACGGCATCGACTGCCACCGCGTCGAAACTTGCGAGTATAAGCCCGAAGTTTTTGCTTTCACCCGACAGGTGCGAACCTGCAAGGGCGACCGAAGCATCCACGACGCTAAGGTCGGGTTTTTTGTACAGGCAAATGTCTACGACCGACTTGTGAGTTGAGGGAGAATGCAATTTTGATTTGTTCCAGGAACCTCGGTAATAGGGAGCCGGGGCAATTCCAAACATATTCTTCATGGCTACAGTGGTTGCCGTGAAACAGTGGTCCTTAAGTACCGGAAGGGAAATAATGAAAGCATCTTTGACAATCTCCGGGATATAAAGTTTTTTCAACTGCAGAGTATCTTTTCTTTTCAGCACAATGGCTTTTTCTTCATTAAAATCGATCAATCTTATTCCATATTCTTCGGCCAGATCTGTATAGCCGTTGGCCGTGAAGGTGTCTATAGTAATACCATCGCCACATCCCTCGCCGATAGCAATTGTAGCTTTGCTGTGTGACTTGCAATACTTATAAACCGCCTCAACGGCTTTGACGTTGGTTGTTACGGGTGGAGGATTGGAATTAGTGAGATTCGGCTTGATAATGACCAGCCCTTTTTGGGGTAACTTGCCGGCTGCTTTTATCAAGTCGAGGGCCTTTGAGACGCTCGTTTCATAGTCGATAAATTTGATTTTAGCTACTATACTCATTAAATTTTGACCACTAAATCAGCTCCCAGGGGCGTGCCCCCGGGGCAAAAAACATCCTACACCAAAGCAATGCTTCGGTCAATACGGCTCTAAGCCGGCGGCAGTTTTGGCATAAATTGGGTTTAATAGTCCCCACCAGAGCAAATTCGAAAAATACGCACATAATCTTTGTAAGGATGATTTGTGTAAAATAAGGTTGATTTAGCCCGTTGAAATATGTTAAAATACGGAATTATGTGTTCTGTAATTGTGATTTTAAGGCCCGCAGGTTACATAGTCCCCACCTCACAATAGTAGTCAAAATGGGGACCCGCAAAGGTAAAAAACGCGATTATTAACGTAAAACATCAGTGAGGAAGGATTATATAGATGCCCATATTTGAGAAAACCTTATTTTCCGTTTGGGTACGCCTTACGGCGTTATCAGTGCTATTGATAGTATCTTTGACCGGTTTGAGCGAAGCCCAATCTTTTGCCGTAGGTGATTTGAATAGGGACTACAGGGTAGATTCCGAAGACCTGCGGATGTATGCCTTTCAATGGTTGGATCCTGACTGTCTGGTCTCTAATTGCATTGCCGACCTGGATGGTGCTGACGGGGTAAATATGGCCGACTTTGCCCTGTTGGCAAATAACTGGCAGGTGGTTAATCCCCACATAGTCATCAGCGAGTTCCTGGCCAGTAACGCCAGCAACAAGCCGCCTCTGCCACCGAAGGAAGGCGACCTGCTGGATTCTGACGGGGATTCCTCCGACTGGATTGAGATTTACAATCCGACGGACACAACAGTCAATCTGGACGGCTGGTATCTGACCGACAATGATTCCAATCTTACCAAGTGGCAGTTTCCAGGCGGTGTTCAGGTTGATCCGGGCGAATTCCTGATAGTATTCGCATCGGGAAAGAACAGATTGGACCCGAACGAGCTACACACCAACTTCGAACTCAACCAGGAGGGAGATTATCTTGCCCTTGTGGCACCTGACGGCATGGCTGTCGTACACGAATATTCACCGGAATATCCACGACAGTTAACTGATGTTTCTTACGGTCTGACACAATATGGCGCAACGCTCGTACCAAGAGGTGCGAGCGCTTCATATTATGTTCCCACCAGCGGTGATGCGGGTTTGGGTACCGATTGGGCTGATGTTGATTTCGACGACTCAACATGGGATACGGGAAAAACCGGGATTGGTTTCGGAGTTGGGGGCGAGCCGAGCGTAGCCTACAATGATGTTATCTATGCCAGTGGTCAGTACATCGCCGAAAACGTTACAACCTATTGTATTGGCAGCGGGAATCCTGGTCCTACTTACGGGCCGCTGCTGGATCAGGCCACAGGTGAAAACACAGGTATAACGGCAACGCTGACAGAGAGCGGCGGCGTCAGTTGGCAGCCGAGCACTTCTACCGGTGGAGGTGACTGCGCCGTTGGCACCGATGCCCACAATACGTTCGGCGGAATTACCGATATGACCGGCGTACTTACTTATGGCAGTGCAGGCTGGCAGGTCAACTTAACATTCACGGGTCTGGATCCGTCGACCGAGTACACCTTTGCCACATCGGCTGCTCGCAGCAATTACACCGGCCGGTTCACGAATTATACTCTTAGCGGCGCCGATACTTATACAAATGCCAGCACTCCCGGCGTAGTCGTCCTCGCTGAAAACAAGGTGCAGTTCAACACCGGCGACAATCACAACGAAGGATACGTAGCACGCTGGACCGGTATTACAGCGGCCGATGGCAGCTTTTCGGTTCGGGCCGAGGCCGATCCAAGTGCTACCGATGGTCGCAAGGCGTATTCCTTTGACGTATTCAAGCTTGAGGGAGGTTTCAGCGGCACCGATGTTAAGAACGATATGTTAGGTTCCAACGCCTCTCTATGGATGCGCAGCGAGTTTAATCTCGAATTAGGGGAGCCGGAGCTTTTTGATAAATTAATATTGCGGATGAAGTACGAGGATGGTTTTGTGGCTTACCTTAATGGCCAACAAGTTTGCAGCCGCAATGCACCGGGCTCATTGCAGTGGAACTCAACAGCTGATTCCAATCGTCCGATTCAGGATGCTTCGGTCTTCGAGGTTATTAACCTTACCGCCTATTTGGGCGTTTTGCAGGCCGGTAAGAACGTGCTGGCTATTCACGGGCTTAATGACAACGCCGGCGACCCAAATTTCCTTATCTTGCCTGAACTGACCGCCGCCAGCAACATGAGTGTTCCTCAATACTTCACAACGCCGACACCGAGGGCGTTCAACGTCTCAGGTGCACTGGGTGCTGTTGATGAGGTTTGGTTCAGTCATGAGCGTGGTTTT
This sequence comes from Phycisphaerae bacterium, assembly GCA_011776225.1. Classification (GTDB taxonomy): domain Bacteria; phylum Planctomycetota; class Phycisphaerae; order Sedimentisphaerales; family Anaerobacaceae; genus CS2-K091. The sequence continues at coordinate 6,436 of JAABXR010000374.1, read as the reverse complement.
TATGACACTGGATTTCAGTTAACTTTGTCCACCGGGACCAAAGGTGCTGAGATACATTACACTCTTGATGGTTCAGAGCCCACCATAACACATGGAAGTACTTACATCAGCCCGCTCAATGTGAATGGGACTACCACCATTCGTGCCATAGCGGTCAAGCCTGGCTGGCTGGACTCAGAAGTGGAAACACACACTTATATCTTTGTCAACGACGTGATAACACAGTCGCCTAATGGTGAAGCGCCCGGCCCCGGTTGGCCCACAGGTAGTGTCAACGGCCAAATGATTGATTATGGTATGGATCCGGATGTCGTCGTTAATGATCCGCGGTATTTTGGTATGGTTGACAATGCATTACTTTCGATTCCTACGATCTCGATGGTGACTGATTTGGCTAATCTTTTTGATCCCTCAATTGGAATTTACGTCAATGCGGGACATGAAGGCAGGGCGTGGGAGAGACCCGTTTCAATAGAATTGATTTATCCACCTAATCCGCAGGGCCCGGGCTTTCCCGACATGGTGCAGGTACCTAATAGTCAGGGAGGAGTACGTTTGGGATTACCCGCTGATATGCGTGACGGTTTCCAGATAGATGCCGGCATGCGGATTCGTGGCGGCTTCAGCGTCAGCGACAGCAATCCCAAACATGCATTCCGATTTTTCTTCCGGGCCGTATATGGCGCCGGCAGACTAAGATACCCTTTGTTCTCCGATGAAGGTGTCGACGAATTTGATCATATAGACCTGCGCACAAGTCAGAACTACTCCTGGGCTTTCCAGAACAGCAGCGCAAATACCTTGGTTCGTGAGGTGTGGTCCCGTGACGTACAAGGCGAGACAGGCCATCCGTATACTCGAAGCCGCTACTACCATCTTTATATAAACGGTCATTATTGGGGGATTTTCCAGACGCAGGAGCGCTCTGAGGCCTCGTTCGGTGAGACTTATTTTGGCGGTGATAAGGATGATTACGACGTCATATCATCGAACTATAGCGCCGGCCGAAGAATGGTACCTACAGACGGTAACCGAGAGGCCCTTGACCGGCTCTACGACGAGACAATAGCGGGTTTCGATAATTACGGAAGGTATTATCGAGTGCAGGGATTAAACCTCGACGGCACGCCCAATCCGACCTATGAGAAATTACTTGATGTTGATGGCCTGATTGATTTTATGATAATCGAATACTACACGGGTGACAGAGACGGACCCGGCTCGCGTTTCGGTGATAAGCCAAACAACACATGGGTTATTTTTAATCGGGTTAATCCGGATGGTTTTATATGGTTCCACCATGATAACGAGCATACCCTCGGTGCCGGTAGCGCCGAGTTGAATATGGTTACGCCTTTTACCTCGAGCAAAACCCTCTTTAGTCAAAGGGAATACTTCGCTGCGCACTGGCTGCATGAACAGCTCATGTTTTCCAATGTCGATTACAGCCTTCATTTTGCTGACCATGTGTATCGCCACTTTTTCAATGACGGCCTTCTTACCATCGAGAAATGCCGAAATCGTGTCCTAAACCGTGCCAATCAAATCGATATGGCAATCATTGCACATTCGGCGCGGTGGGGCGATGCCAAGCGGACAACTCCTTTTACAAAAGATGACCATTGGGTGCCCGAAATTGACGATCTGCTCTATGATACTGCAGACGGCAGGCACCTGACGCCCCGAGTAGGAGTTGTTCTTCAGCAGTTGAGAAATGTGGATTGGTATCCTGATGTGGATCCGCCCACTTTCAACCAACACGGCGGCGAGGTTCCCGGCGGATTTAACATGACCATAAGTAATCCCAACGGGTCCGGTACCATCTATTATACCCTTGACGGCAGCGATCCACGCCAGCCCGTGACCGGCAATGCTGTGGGGACGCAATATACTCCCCCCAATCCGATAACACTAAACAAGAGCACACATGTTAAGTCTCGTGTTCTGGATGGCGGCGCATGGAGCGCACTGAACGAGGCGATATTTTCCATCGGTCCGCTCGTCGAGAACCTTCGCATCACCGAGATTATGTACCATCCAAGGAATACGGGCAATATAAATGATCCGAACGAGGAATTCATTGAACTGAAAAACATCGGAGAAAGTACACTGAATCTGAATCTGGTAAAGTTCACTGAAGGAATCCATTTCACCTTCCCTGATATAGAGCTTGATCCCGAAGAATGCGTTGTAGTTGTGAAAAACCAGAGTGCATTTGAAGCACAATACGGCACATCAGTCAATACGGCAGGCCAATACACAGGCAGCCTGGCCAACAATGGTGAAAGAATTAGACTGGAGGATGTTATCGGCCGAACGATTCTGGATTTTGAGTACAAGGATGGCTGGCGTCCAATCGCCGACGGCGATGGCTTTTCACTGACTATCATAGAGCCCGGCGATAGCGCCATTTATAGTTCGGAAGGTCTGGTTGCGCACTGGAAGTTTGATGACGGCTCCGGAAACACTGCGACAGACAGCGCGGGTATTAACCACGGGACCTTATATGGAGACCCAACCTGGACAGCCGGCCGAATTAACGGAGCTTTGAACTTTGATGGTGCCGAAGATTATGTCTCTGTTGGCCCTGTCGCTCCTTTAATAGGCAATACCGTAACTGCACAGGCATGGATACGTACGAGCGAGTTCGGGGGAATATGGAATCCCGTACTGACTCAAAATGCCGGTAATGGTTACTATTTCTATATTTCCAGTGGCAGGCCTGCATTTTACATTGTTGTAGGTGCCGCTTATGTCCAGGCGATTTCACCAGACACAATTAATCCAAACGAATGGTACCATGTTGCCGGGACCAATGATGGTTCCAACCTGAAGCTTTACGTTGACGGCCAACTGAAAGACAGTGATAATTCAACCGGTTTTTTAGGGGTTAGCAGCAATGCTTATATTGGTTTTGAACCTTCTTCTTCACTTTATTTCAACGGTTTAATTGATGATGTTCGCATCTATAATCGGGCAGTAAGCGAAAGTGAATTTCAGGATATAGCCAACCCGATGGGACGCTGGAGCAAGAAAGACTCCTGGCGTACGAGTGTCTACCGCAACGGCACACCCGGCGCCGATGATAGCGGCATTCTTCCAAATCCCGGTGCTATAGTAGTCAACGAAGTTATGGCGCATTCGAATGCCGGGCCGGACTGGATTGAATTGCACAACACCACGAGCGAACCTATCAACATCGGCGGCTGGTTCCTCAGTGACAATAACAGGGATGAGCCAAACCTTACCAAATACAGGATTGCCGATGGAACAACGATTGGCGGCAACGATTATGTGGTCTTCTATCAGGACACGGATTTCAATAATCCTGGAGATCCAGGCTGCCTTATACCTTTTGCATTAAGCGAGAACGGTGAGGAGGCATGTATTTCCTCATATCTGGACCCGAATGGTTTCCTGACCGGCTACCGCCAGGTGGAGGATTTTGGGGCTTCGCAGACCAACGTATCGTTTGGTCGTTACTACAAGAGCAGCACCGGCAATTTCAACTTTGTGGCGATGGACTACAATACGCCGGATTCGAATAATGCTTATCCCAAAGTCGGTCCCGTTGTAATCAACGAGATTATGTACAATCCGCCGACCGGCAATCAGAATGAGGAATATATCGAGCTTCACAACATAACCGGAGCACTGGTGACGTTATATCGCTATGACAAATCCGCACCGTGGAAGTTCACCGATGGTATTGATTACACTTTCTCGAGCGGTCCTGTTGTGACGATACAGGCTTATGGTTATCTGATATTGACCAGGGATCTTACAGCCTTTACTGCAAGGTATGGCGTCATGCCGCCGGGCGTTCAGGTTCTCGAAGGTTACAGCGGCAGGTTGAGCAACGCCGGCGAGAGGTTACAGATTGCTATGCCCGGTGATATTGATAATCAAGGTAACCGTCATTATATCCGCATCGACAGGGTGACTTACAGTGACGGCTGGCATCCTGAGGATTGTCCCGGCGGAGTAGACTTATGGCCGAGAGAGGCTGATGGGCTTGGCAAATCGCTTTCGCGTAAGGAGCCTAGTGATTACGGCAATGACGTGGTCAATTGGGAAGCGGCTATACCTTCGCCTGGTGCCGCCAATCCATAGAATCTAATATGATGTAGGTTTTGTGTTAGTTGTTACCGGCTGTTGTATGCGATTTTAGTGAGTTTTATCGCTGCATCGGCCATTATTTCGCCGCCTCCCGGCGCGATCCTCGAATTGACAGTTTCGTAACTGCCTTCGGCAAACGCTTTCTTCGTTGGGATGTAGCCGGGTGCGTCCTGGCACAGTTCAATGACCAGTGTAGTCGGGAAGGGACTTGCACGTTTAATCGCGAGACCAAAGTCGACGAATACCTCACCGGGCAAGCCGACGATTGCCACGTCACGGCTCAGGCGAAAAACCTGGACCTCAAGAGGAATCGTCTCACTGCGGCGCATTTCGACCGCCAGTATTTTGTACGCCTCGACCTGTTCGAGGAATGATAGTTCTCGGGTGCCGACTTTCTTTATGTTCTCGCGTGCCAAGGCGACCTTCTCAGGGCCGTAATGTTGAAGGGGTACGCTCACTATCTCACTTCTTACGGCGAGTGCGGGCTGCGTAATGGTTTTGAGATGTTCCGCTTTTGCTTTCACTGTTTCGGCTAACGTCCTGCCAATGTAGTCTGTCTTGAGACGCTGCTTCTTCGTAACATCGATGTGGTTGATATCTCCGCACGTGCCCGTTCCGAACAGGAGAGTGAACTCGTTGCCATATTTTTGTCGCAGTGACTGCTCCAGGTAGAAAGGATAGTCCGCCGCGTATTTAGTTCCACCGACGGTGTCGAGGTGCAGGGTGAAGTTTACTAAAGCTGCGTCAATGCCGCCGGTGTCGACGGCGCGGAAAGAAACCATCCCTACCTCAGGATCAATTGGTCCTGCCGTGCGGACGATATCCGGGTTTAACACGCCGGGATTGAACCGGACACTTCCATCTTTCATGTGGAATCGCCGGTTGAACGAGAGGCCTTGCTGTTCGGCCATTCCGGCCTCCATGCGAAAAGGTTTTACCGAGGCATTTGCTTCTGTTATTACATTGACGAGTTTGTTGACAAGTTCCGCGGGGTAATCCACCTTTTCACAAGGATCGCTGCCATATTTTGCAACCGCCAGGTCATGTAGGTGTTTTCTCAGCGCTCCAAAATAGAGAGGCCCGGTGTGGGTGTGTGTTGCGGCAATGAGGATGTTCGCGGGTGGAATACCGGTCTTTTCGGCGGCTTTCTTGCGGGCGCGAGAGGAAACATCGGGCGATAGGCCTATGATATCGCAGGATACCAGGGCCGCGGATTCCTTACCCTGACGAAGGACGATAGCCTTGGCGTTCAGTGGGTTTGCTATGCCGGTGCTTAGTCGCTCGCGAAAGTATCCGCTCATACGGTAACCGATCGGCGGTGTGATGTCGATGGATGCTATGCCTGCGTTCAGTTGTGCTGCAGAGGTCATAGGTGTCGGTGCGGCAGCGGAGGCCTTTTGCCCGGTAAGTTCCTCTAAAAACCGTCGGGCCTTTGAGGCCTCGGCGAGGGTTTTTTTCAGGTCTCCTCGCTCAAGGCATTCTACGACCAGTGGGCCGCGGGTGAATCCTCCTTTCTTAAGGCGGGCAAGAACTGCGGGGAAATTAACCTTTCCGTTCCCAGGCGTTACCAAGACGTCCTTGGGGTGTCTGTAATCCTTAATGCACATACCAACCACGAGCCGATCCACGGTGGCGGCATCGACGACCGGGTCGAGTTCGCCGTTGGAGTAGTAGAAGATGTTGCCCGGGTCATACCAGATGCGGAAATTTTTATGGACCGACCATCTCAACGGTCTTGCGGCACTGGGGCCCTGTGGCATTCAGGCCGCCGTGCGGCTTGACACTGATGCCGATGCCTTTCTCAGCGGCGTAATCGCAGCATTCGGCGATGGCTTTGTAATAAGTCTTGTAGAGCTTTTCGTTGCCGATTCCGCCCATCAGCAGGTTCTTCGCACCGCAGGCGGCACAATTGTCTATGAGTTTTCTAAGACCCTCGATACCTTCTTTAAGTGACTTCGCTACCGGGATACCACCGCCGTATACTGAAGGGATGGACAAACCGCGTTTCTTTACTTCCTCGCCGACCTGTTCAGCCTCTTCGATTGTAGTGGAGACCGAAATTACCAGGCCCGTTTTGGACTTGGTAGTCATCAGGCCGGCATATTTGAAGCCAGCTTCAGCAATGGCATCCAGTGCAACGCGGTAATCATACCGGCCCCAGGGACGTGTGTAGCAGCCAATCTGCCAGGGGCCGCTGGAGGTTGATTCTTTTGTGGCTGATGCGGGTGATGTTGTTATACAGGAAGCGGCAAAGCCCGCTGTTCCGAGCTTTATAGTCCTGCCCAGAAAGTGCCGGCGAGAGATATGGTCGATAGAG